>JAJYCN010000353.1 GCA_021778335.1 Acidobacteriota bacterium
TCCCGATCTCGCGCATCACGAGATCCTGATGGGGCCGCGCTATCGCGGGCTGCTCGACGATATCTTTGATCGCAAGGTGCTGAGCGACGACTTCTCGCTCTACCTCCACCGCCCCACCGCCACCGACCCCTCCATCGCCCCCAAAGGCTGCGACTCCTTCTACGCCCTCGTCCCCGTCCCCAACCAGCTCAGCGGCATCGACTGGAACGAGCAGGCCATCCCCTTCCGCGACCGCGTCCTCCCCTACCTCGAACGCACCTACCTCCCCGATCTCTGCCAGAACCTCGCCACCGTCCGCGTCTTCACCCCGCTCGATTTCGAAACCACCCTCGACAGCTACCGCGGCGCCGCCTTCTCCTTCGAACCCGTCTTCACCCAATCCGCCTGGTTCCGCCCTCACAACGCCTCCGAGGACGTCAAACGCCTCTACTTCACCGGCGCCGGCACCCATCCCGGCGCGGGCGTCCCCGGCGTCCTCTGCTCCGCCAAAATCGCCGAAGACCTCATCCGCCGGGACATCCCCGCGTGACCCTCGACGCTCTCTGCCGCCAGGCCGCCCAAGCCACCGCCGCCGGCACGAAAAGCTTCTACTTCGCCTCGCGCTTCTTCCCGCCGCCGCTCGCCCGCTCCGCCCACGCCGTCTACTGGTTCTGCCGCTACACCGACGACCTGGTGGATGAATGTCCCACCCCCGACGAAGGCCGCCGCAACCTCGAATCCTGGTCCGCCCAACTCGAAGCCTCGCTCGCCGGCCGCGAACCCTCTCACCCCGTCCTCCGCGTCTTCCTCGATACCGTCAACCGCCACTCCATCCCCCACGAATATCCCCGCGAGCTGATCGAAGGCATGCGCGTGGATTGCAACAACACCCGCTACCCCGACTTCGCCTCCCTCCGCCTCTTCTGCTACCGCGTCGCCTCCGTCGTCGGCCTCATGATGTCTCACTTGATCGGCTTCCCACCCGCCCAACGCGAACTCGTCCTCGCCCGCGCCACCAGCCTCGGCATCGCCATGCAGCTCACCAACATCCTCCGCGACATCGGCGAAGACCTCGCCCGCGGCCGCATCTATCTCCCCCACGAAGACCTCGCCCGCTTCGGCTACTCCGAAGCCAATCTCCGCGCACGCACCCGCAACCAGCCCTTCCGCGAACTCATGCGCTTCGAAGCCGCCCGCGCCCGCGCCTTCTACAACGAAGCCAACCCTGGCATCGCCCTCCTCGCTCCGCAAGGCCGCTTCGCCGTCCGCATCGCCTCCGACGTCTACCGCGAAATCCTCACCCGCATCGAAAGCTCGGATTACGACGTCTTCGCCCAACGCGCCCGCGTCCCCGCCGGCCGCAAATACTGGATCACCGCGCGCCACCTCGCCGCCCGCGCCGTCGCCCTCGGCTGATGCAAACCCGTTCCTCCAACGCCGCCCGCTCCTCGCTCGCCGCTCTCGCCGGCCTCTGCGTCCACTACGTCGCTTTCTACATAGCCTCCACCCCCTCCTCACCGAATCCGCCGCGGAGTCGATCATGGCCCGCACCCCCTCCCGCTTCGCCGTCCCTTTGCTCGCCTCGCTCGGCGCCTGGGCCAAACCCTTCGCCATGACCGGCGCCCTTGCCCTCCTCGGCGCCGCCACCCTCTTGGCCCAACTCGCCTTCCGCTGCCGACGCGCCTACCTCCCCGGTCTCCTCACCCTCGCCGCCGCCGCGGCGGCCCTCAGCCCCGTCCTCGGTTACTCCTCCCTTACGGGCATCGCTTCCTTCTGGCTCCCCGCCGCCCTCGCGCTCTGCTTCCTCAACCGCCCGCAAACGCAAGCGCTCTCCACTCCCGCCGTCCCCGCCTTCTACGGCATGAGCAATAACGCCGTCGATCCTTCCCTCTCCCCCTCCATCTGGCGCTTGCTCCTCACCCTCGAAGGTCAACCCCTGCGCGAATTCACTTTCGCCGAACTCCTCACCCTCCCCCGCACCAAGCGCTACTCGACCCTCCGCTGCATCTCCAACACCCTCCGCTCGGACCTCATGGGCTCCGCACTCTGGAGCGGCTTCCCTCTCTCCCTCTTAATCGATCGCCGCCGCCTCCCGCCCGATATCGTCGAAGCCGCCATCCTCGGCGCCGACGGCCACAGCGACAGCGTCGCCATCGACTACGCCTTCTCCGATGAGTTCCTCCTCATCACGGGCATGGACGGCAAAACTCTCTCCCGCATCCACGGCTTCCCCCTACGCATGCTCGCCCCGCGCTACTACGGCTTCAAGAAAGTCAAGTGGATCTCCGAAATCCGCTTCGTGCGCCAACCCTACTACGGCATTTGGCCCAAGCTCGGCTACACCCGCCAACCGCTCATTCACACCGCCTCCCACATTGACCGCATCCGCCGCTCCGGCAACACGCTCGGCGTCTCCTTCGCCGGCATCCGTGGCATCCGCGGCGTCGTCCTCCGCGTCGGCGACGGCCTCTGGCAAAAAGCCACCCTCGAACCTCCGCTCTCTCCCTACACCTGGACCCGCTGGTACGGTGACCTCCCCATCGACAACGCCACCACCGTCGAAGCCCGAGCCCTCGACGGGGCAGGGAACTGGCGGGAATCGGCCGAAGGCCCCCTCTTCCCCAACGGAGTCACCGGCCCAACGATCAGGAACATCTCCCTGTGAGTCAATCCCTCGCCATCGCCGTCGCCCTAGGCATCCTCATCTTCTTCTGGAAATCCCGCGCCAACTACCACGCCCTCCCTTCGCTTCCTACGCTCGACAATCCCAATCCCCCCTCCGTCACCGTCGTCATCCCCGCCCGCGACGAAGCCTCCACCATCGCCCGCGCCGTGCTGAGTTTCCCCAACACTCCCGTCCTGGTCATCGACGACGCCTCAAGCGACTCGACCGCCGAAATCGCCGCCCGCGCCGGCGCCCGCGTCATCCCAGCTCCCTCACTCCCCTCGGGCGCGCTCGGAAAACCCAACGCCTGCCAGGCCGGCGCCGATGCTTCCTCTTCCGACTGGCTCCTCTTCGTCGACGCCGACACCTGGTTCGATCCCCGCTTCCTTCCCTCCCTCCTCGCCTACGCGACGCGCGAGAACCTCGACGCTGCCAGCCTCTTCCCCCAACAGCACTGCCTCGCCCTCGCCGAACAAACCCTCCTGCCCTACGCCTTCGCCCTCTACTTCACCGGCGTCGACGCCCGCGCCGTCAACTCGCCCCGCTCCGCCGAAGCCCTCGGCAACGGCCAATGCTTCCTCTTCCGCCGCAAAGCTTATCAGGCCGTCGGAGGCCACCGCGCCGTCTCGAACACCGTCATCGAAGACATCGCCCTCGCCCGCCTCCTCCAACAAAACGGCTTCCGCTACCGCGTCCTTCGCGCCGAATCGCTCGCCCACGTCCGCATGTATTCCAGCCTCGCCTCCATCTTCGGCGGCTTCGAAAAAAACGCCTTCCGCTTCCTCGCCGTCAACCCCATCACCGCCGCGCAGGTCATCCTCGCCTCGATCCTCGCCACCTCCTGGCTCCCCGTTCTCCTCTGGGCCGCCCTCGACAGACAATGGACCTCCGCCGCCCTTCTCTTCCTCTCGCTCCCCGCGGTCCTGCTGCCTCTCTACGGCAAGCGCATCTGGCTCGTCCCCGCCGCCGTCTACGGCTTCCAACTCATCGCTCTCTCATCCCTCGCCGCCTCGCTCACCGGCCGCAAGGTCATCTGGAAAGGCCGCCGTGTCTGAGCTTCGCTACCCCATCCCCTGGGACCTCGTCTTCTCCCTCACACCCCACATTGCCCGCCGCACGCAGGCCCCCACCGCCGCCCTCCTCGCCGCCCTTCGTCGTCGCCGCCAATCACTACGAGCGCCGCGGACTCTGGATCGCCCACTCCACCGCCGCCATCGCCCACGCCGTCGCCCAACGCACGCCCCGCGATACGCCCTTCCGCTGGCTCGTCACCGCCAACTTCCCGCCCCTCCGCCTCGGCCCTTGGAAACTCCCCTCGCCCGGCGATCTCTTCCTCCCCCACGTCGCCCGCGCCCTCGGCTACTTCAGCGTCCCCTTCGCCGCCTCAAACCCCGCGCGCACCGCCCGCTCTCTCCTCGCCGCCCTCCGCGAAGCTCCCCACTGCGTCCTCGGCCTCTACCCCGAAGGCGCGCAAGCCGCCGCGGGTTCCATCGGCCCGCCTCTGCCGGGCATGGACCGCTTCTTCCTCCGCCTCGCCCAACGCAACCTGCCCACCCTCCCCACGCGCATTTCCGATAATTCAAGACAGTTGATTATCGACTTCTTATCCCCGATTTCTCCCGCCCAACTTGCCGGAAACCCCGCTCCCGCCAGCGCCGTCATGGACTGGATCGCCAATCGCAGGAACTTCGAGCGCCACCGATAAGACCATCGCATTCATAGCATTACGTAACTTTACGGGCAAAAAGTCGTAACGCTTCCACCCCCGGCAGCCGTCTTACCAAGTGAAAGCGCCGAGATCGGAAACAACGATCCGGCAAGTTCGATAAGCCCTGACCGGCCGCCGTCTCCGGCACACCCGTTCAGGCGAATTACAAGGAGTAATTACTATGAAATCGATTCGTGTCCTTACCGTCGTTTCACTCGGTCTCCTCACCGGGTTCCTGGCCAATCCCCTGAAAGCCGACGACTTCAACAAGGAAACCATCGTAACGATCGACAACCCCATGCAGGTCGGCAACGTCGTGCTCGCGCCCGGCAAATATGATTTCCAACTGGCGCAGACCCAAACCGCCCAGAACGTCGTCTACATCCGCGAGGCCAGTAACTACCACCTCGTCGCCACCGTCTTCGGCGATTCAGCCTTCCGCCTTTACCCGCACGGCAAGTCCGGCTGGGTCTTCTACCCCTCCCAGCCCGGTCAGGTTGCCGCGCTCAAAATCTGGTATTTCGCCGGTGAAAACAACGGCATCCAATTCCAAGACTACAAAACACCGGTGCCCATGGTCGCCAAGAACCACACGGCAACCTCGACCGGCGCCGTCGGCGGCATGAAGTAATCGCCCTGCTCTGACCCCACGCCCCACGCGCCGCGTGCTCCGGCTGCAACCCCTTTCCCCCGGGTCCAGCCGCAACACGCGGCGCGTCTCTTTCTTCCGACCTCACTCCTGCCCCACTCCTTCCAGATCTCCCCCCGCCGAACCCCCGTTCCCGTTCTTCGGACATTGCTTCTAAGGCAATCATAAAAATAGCCTTACGCGAGTTCACCGGCGAAACTTTGTAACCCTTCCTTCCCCGCCCATCGTCTCTACAAGTGACAGCGCTTCAGATCGGAAGCAATGCGTCGAGCGTTTCCCGATAAGCCCTGACCGGCCGCCACTTCCGGCACACCCATTCAGGCGATTTATAAGGAGTAATTTCTATGAAATCGATTCGTGTCCTCACCGTCGTTTCACTCGGCCTCCTCACCGGCCTCCTGGCCAATCCCTT
>JAJYCN010000354.1 GCA_021778335.1 Acidobacteriota bacterium
GCCCAACCGCCGCGAACTCTTCGCGCCCCAGGGCTTCAACGCGCACTTAGAGCACCACAAGAACTTTTACAACGCCGTCCGCACCAGGAAACCCTTCCTCGAAGACGCCGTCTTCGGCTACCGCGCCTCCGGCCCCGCCCTACTTACAAACGTAAGTTACTTCGAACGCCGCATCTGTAACTGGAACCCCGAGTCGATGACGGCCTGATTGAATTACTCGCCGGCCGGCGCCGAGGTCCAAACCCCGCCCAGCACGCTCGGTTCAATTCACCGGGTAATCACTCCCAACACCCAATCGCCACCGGTCCCAACTGCAAACAAGAGCCCCGAGGCGGTGCGCCCTTCATCGGCGGCGCCTCGAAGAATGGCATCGAGCTTCCCGCCACGGGTGCCGGGTGTGCGGCCACAATCACAAACGTCATCCCGGCCAGATTTAGAGCCTTGAGCTTCGCCGACAAGTCAAAAGTCGTGCCCTTTCCCCCGCTATATGTGCCCAGGTCCTTCGACGGCCATCGCATCATTTGTGCGGAATCCGCCCCACCAAGGTCGCTCCCCGTCTGGTTCGCCAGCAGCAGCGCAACGTCCGCCGCCACCCCGCCCGAAGTCAGCCGTGGCAGAAACCGGACCCCCACGTACCGGCTGTCTCCGAGCGGAACAACCCCGACCACGCGCCCGCCGCTCACCACCGGAATATAAAAGTGGCTCTGAGTAGGCAGCGTCACATCAATTCCCAGCGCCTCATTGGACCTTGCTCCGCCCGAAGCTGCGGCAGCCGCGGTCGCAAGCACCAAGCACACAAGCCCGGCAACACGGCCGGATTCAACGTTCCACATTCTCATACCCTCATTCATGACGAAGCGCCGCCACCGGGTCCAGCATTGCCGCGCGCAACGCCGCAGCCCCGGCGGCGAGGACAGCCACGCAGGCCAGGCCAATTGCGCCGCCTCCCAGCGTCAGCGAATCTGTCGGGCTGACACCGAACAGCAGCCCGCGCACCAACTGCCCTAATACCAACGAGCACGCCAGACCCACCACGATTCCCGCCGCCACCGGCCTCAGCATCTCCTTCAGGATGCCGGCAGCCACGCGGCTCCTGGTTGACCCCAGAGCCAGCCGTACGCCAATCTCCCTCGTTCTCCGCCTCACGGTGTACGCCACAAACGCGTAGACGCCAAGCACTGCCGCCGCCAACGCCACAATCCCAAAGGCGCCCAGCACAACCGCCGCCGACCGCTGCGGCGCGAGCGCCCCGGCAAGCACTTGATCCATGCTCGTCACGTCGTAGCAAAGGCTGCCCGGCGCCGCAGCGCGCACAGCCGCGGTAACGGCTCCTCGCAGCGCCGCCGGCTCGCCGCGCGTGCGCACGACGAACTGGGTTCCCGGACTGGGGAATTGCGCGAACGGAACATACAGCGTCGGTTCCGAAGCCTCCCTGAATCCCCGCTGGCGCACAGCCTCGGCTACGCCCACAATCTCGGCCGCTCCCCCGCCGTGCTCCGGCCTCGCATCGATGCGCAGCCGGTTTCCGACGGGATCCTGATGCGGCCAGTAACGCGCCGCCATCCGGTTGTCGATGATCACCACGTGCCGCCCCAACGCCCCATCCCCCTCCGAGAAATCCCGCCCCCGCAGCATCGGGATGCGCATGGTCGAGAAGTAGTGCGGCGTCACCATCATCGCCTGCGTCAGCACACTGCCCGAGCCACCCCGCTCAGCCTCCCCGCCGGCCGTGACTCCCATAGCAGAATAGCCCCAGAAAGGAAGCGCGTCCGTGCCCCCGGCGTCCTCCACGCCCGGTGTATCCAGAATGCCGGCCTGTGCGCGCCGGATCACCCCCGTCCAGTCTCTCTCCGACGCGTAGATCGACCGTGGAAGCTCCACGCCCACAACCATCACGTGGCTTGAATCGAAGCCCAGCGGGACCTCCCACAACCTTACGAGCGTGCGCACAAGCATTCCGGACCCAACAACGAGCGCCAGCGTGACGGCGACCTGGACCGTCACGAGGAAGGCGCGGCCGCTGTGGCTCATCGACGAGGCGGTCCCAGGCGCGGCCCGTTGAATCACCTCCCAGAAGTCCATGCGCGCCGCGCGGACCGCTGGCGCTATCCCGGTCGCGACGGCGCTCAATAGCGCTACCGCCGCTGTAAATCCCAGAACTCGCGGGTCGACCGAAACGCCGTCGGCTGGCGTCCAGCCCGCAGGCAGCCAAAAGGCCGCCCAGCGGGCGCAATAAAACGCGATCGGAAGCGCAAGCAGCGCCCCGCCACCGGCCAGCAGCGAGCTCTCCAGAAGTAACTCCCACGCCACGCGCCCGCGCGAAGCGCCGAGCGTGAACCGGATCGCAGTCTCAGCCTCGCGAGCCGCCGCGCGGGCCACCTGCAGCGTCGCGACATTTGCACAGGCGAGCATCAGCAGGCAAGCCGCGGCCCCCCAGAAAAGCAGGAGGGCCTGCCGCTCGTCCGGCGCCACCTCGCGTTCGAGCGGAACCAACTCGACTCGCGTCGGCTCCGGGTCCCCCTCCCGCTTCGAGATCGCGGTCATCGCCACCGCTGCCTGCTCGACGCCTCCCCCGGCGCCCGCCCGCATAACCACCTGGAGCATTTCCGCGTCCGCCGCTAAGCTGGACCCACTCTCGTCGAGCGGAACCCAGTAGTCGGTCCGCCGCGTCGGGCTGTCCGGAAACCCGAAGCCCTCGGGCATGATCCCAACCACGGTGTACGCCTCGCCGTTAAGTTGCGCCGCAGCGCCGACCACCTGGGGATCCCCTGCGAAATCCCCCTTCCATGCCGCATCGCTGAGAATCAGGACGCGGCTCGAGCCCCGGCCTTCATCCTTCTGAAACCCTCTCCCCAACCGCGGCCCGACGCCGAGAACGCGGAAAACATCGGCGGAAACACTACACCCCCACGCATTGTGCTGGACCGCCCCGCCCACGGCCAAGTCCCCTCGGGTGATCCGAAACGCACCCAACTCGGCCAGCGGCCCCAGCCCCTTCCGGAAGTCCGAAAACCTCCGCAGCGAAAACCTGGCGCGGCTCACCGCGAGCTCATGTGCCCGCGGATAGGGCAGCGGCCGCAGCAGCAACGCGTTCACCACACTGAATGCCGCGGAGTTCGCACCTATCCCAAGACCAAGCGTCAGGACCGCCGCGCAGCAAAATCCCGGCGCCGTCCCCAGCCTTCCGAGAGCCTTACGCACATCCCCGGCGATGGAACTCATGGGCCCGAACCACCCCATGAAGCGCCTGATCCACGGCGCGGCGATGCGAGCATCATCTCACTCCTCACAAGCGCGCGCAAAGTCTCAGCGGAAATCGCCCCAACAATCGGCCTTCCATTTAGGAACACCGTAGGGACCGCCGTCACGCCAAGCGACCGGCCCTTCGCCAGGGAGTCGCTGACGTCTTGGGCCGCTTCTCCTGAGGCCGAGCAAACGTCGTACTGAGCGGCCGTCGCGCCAGCCTTCAGCGCCAATTCCCGAAGCTCCGAACGGGCCTTGGCGGCGTCAATGTCCCCCTGATGCGCGAACACGTCACGCTCGAATACCCAGAACGCACCCTCGCCTTGCCTCGCGACGCAAACGGACGCCTCCGCCGCGGGCCGCGCCCACGGATGGATCCTCTCACTCGGGAAGTGCATGAACACCAACCGCACCGCCCGCGGGATGCTCGATTGAATATCGCCCAGTTCCCCCGCCAATTGCCGGCAGTAGGGACACTGAAGATCGCTGAACTCGACGACCTGCACCGGCGCGTCCCGCGGACCCGACCCCGGAGCGGAGACAACCACCTGCCGAAGCTCCTCGCGCTGCAACTCCCACGGATCGGCACTCAGCGCCCAAACGTCACCATGCATGATCTCCCTGCCGTCCGGGGTAACAAAGTAAGAATCGGCCTGGGCGTCGGGAGCGTCCCCAAGCCGAACCTCCACCCTCCGTAGCCCGCTCTGGTCACTAGGATCGATCGCCTCAACGCGCACCGCCGCTACGGGTAGCAACCTGCTCAGGAACGCTGCCACCTTCGTTCGCAGCGCCTCGTCCGCGCCAGCTAACGCACCGGGCGGGGGCACCGGCTGCGCCTCCGCGCAACACGCCACCAATAACAGCCCCGCCAGATGAAGTGTCCTCATTCGCCGGACAAACCACCCCACCGCCGCGCCGTCCGGGCCCACGTGCTCGCCGGACGCCAGCCCACGCACCAGGCAAGACGCGGTTGCCCTGCAGCACGGGCGCATAATCACTCGTGGCAGCAGATGGCTGCGCTGCCGCACTCAACGCAGTATCCCGGGTTAGGGCAACACCACAGGCCTGTGGCGCAGCAGCATCCGACCGGACAGCGGTCTGGGGATTGCCCGCTCACCTTCTCCACCGCCAACCCCAGCGGCGGCAGCGCAAACCTTGCGAGGTCCGAAAGCGCAAGGGAGTCGTTCTCGCCGAGGACGAAGGTCCCTATCCGCTCCTGGTGGGACCAGTCCTCCACCCGCGCGCACGTCATGCCGCTCCAATCCACAACCTTTGCCGGTTGCCCGAGGAGCGCCACCACGTCGACCGCAACCAAACCGCGATCCATCCTGGGCGATATACGCAGAGCCACCAGAGAGCCCTTACCGATCGGAACCGTTCCCACGAGCCGCGGGTCCTTTGGGGACGACGCAACTGGAACCTTGAAATCTCGCCCGTTGGGCAATGCGAGGACGACGCGGAGCCTAGGCCCGGAAGCGGCTCCGTCCACCGCGTGAAGCAGCGCCGGGGCGCCGATCATGCAGACAAGCGCGAGGGCCGCGTGGGGGGGGATTCTCATAAAAAGCCTCCTTTTATTAGAATCACGCCAGAAATTATGGAAAGGCGCCAGCAATCACCAGATAGCAGCACCCTCATTACACGCTAATCGTGTGCCCGGCCCAGACGAAAGTCAATACCCGAAATTTACTACCAAAAATTGGAGCGCCAGCCCCGGAAAAAACTCAAGACAGGCCACTCAATTGATCTTGCCCGCGAGGGAGCGAACTCCGCCCGACGCCACCCCCGAACGCATGGATTGGGACCGCTTCCTCGGCTCAGCCCCGCGCCACCCCTTTGAGCCCGTCCGCTTTTTCCGCTGGCGCAACTACCGCGACTACGGCACCGGCGTCGCCGGCGACTTATTCGTACACCTGCTGACCGGCCTCCACTTCGCCACCGGTTCGCTCGGCCCCAACCGCGTCTACGCCACCGGCGGCCTGCGCTTCTGGAAAGACGGCCGGAATGTCCCCGACGTCATGCTCGCCATCCTCGACTACCCCGGCTTCAACGCGCGCCTCCGCGTCAACTTCGAAAGCGCCCTGCCGCAGGAGTCCTTCGGCG
>JAJYCN010000355.1 GCA_021778335.1 Acidobacteriota bacterium
GTTCCTGCCACCCCGGCGCCGATCCTCTCCAATTCGGTGGATTTCCTATCCACCTTTATCTTTCGCCTTATGTTCGCCAAGTTTCCGCCGCTCAGTCACTTCCGGGTAGGGAATTCAACGAATTAACGACGATTTTCCCTTGATATCTTTCCCGCAGGCGTGGCACACTGTTCTCGGGTGGCCCAAAGGGGCCCAAAGTGGTGTCCCAATGGATGACCAATCCCTATTATCGGCGATCGAGGAGCCTTTAGGGCACTACTCGGGGCGCATCGACGAGAAGGGAAGGCTGAAACTCCCGGTGGACATTGAGAAGTATCTGACCGAAACGATGCGCACCGCCGGAGGGACACAGGATCTGTTCCTGACCACGCTCGACCTCAAGAAGATCCTAATCTATCCGAGGATGCTTTGGAAGCGGAATATCGAGGTGCTGAACAGCGAAACCGAGTCGCAGGAAGAAGCCGCCGACCTTGCGTTTCTGGCCAACGAGATGGGCGGCACCTCGGAGATCGACTCGCAGGGCCGCCTGTTGGTGCCCGCTAAGCTTCGGCGCGAGCTGAATATGGAAAACCGGCCGGTTCACTTGGCCAGCTTTAACGGACACATCGAGGTGATGGGTCCGGAAGATTACGAGGAATACCGCCAGCGCAGCCGTCAGAAGCTGCTGGAGAAATTGGCGAAGTTCAAAGAAAAGGGATTGAAGTAGCGGTGGCAAGACATGCACATCCCGGTAATGTTGCCCGAGTGCCTGGAGTACCTGGGGCTGCGGCCGGAAGGTGTGTATGTGGACGCGACCGCCGGCCTCGGCGGGCACAGCGCGGCCATCGCCCAGCGTCTGACCTCCGGCTTGCTGGTTGTGAGCGACCGGGATGCGGACTCGCTCGCCATGGCCAGGCAGGCGACGGAAGCCTGGGCGGATCGGATCCGCTACGTGCATTCGCCGTTTTCACGGCTGCCGGAATCGTTGCGCGAATTGGGAATCTCCGCGGTGGACGGCCTGCTGGCCGACCTCGGCGTCAGCCGGTATCAGTTGACGTCGCCGGAGCGCGGATTTTCGATTCAGGCCGACGGGCCGCTCGACATGCGGATGGACCGATCGAGCGGGATCTCGGCCGAGGAGCTTGTCAACGGAATCAACGAACGGGATCTCGCCGACCTGATCTATCAGTTTGGCGAGGAAAGGAGGTCGCGCAAAATAGCCAGGGCAATCGTTCGGGCGCGGCCGATTCGCTCCACCGGCCATTTGGCCAGGGTGGTGGAATCGGCCGTGCCCCGAACGGGACGCATTCATCCGGCTACGCAGACCTTCCAGGCAATTCGAATCGCCGTCAACCGGGAGATGGAGGAGTTGGACGCGCTGCTGGAAGGCGCGCCGGGTCTTGTGCGGAGCGGAGGACGAATCGTCATCCTCACTTTCATGTCGCTCGAAGACCGAAAGGTAAAGCGCAGTTTCCAAGACCTTGCCCGCTCGGGCAAGGCCGGGATTCTGACCAAGCACGTTGTCAGGCCGTCGGAATCCGAAGTGGAGCGGAATCCGGCCTCGCGGGGAGCGAAGTTACGCGCGGTCCGGTTGTTGTAAGGCGGCTAGAGCACAGCGACGCCAGCGGCATAGGCCGCGCGGCTGCGTTGTGCGCGGCGTCAATGGATGGTGCTAGGGGGAGACGCTAAGTAAGCAGGAACGAACATGGCAACACTGGCTACGATTTTCGATCGACTGACCTGGGCGAGGTCTGAGGCAGACGAACAGACTTCAAGGCGCGCGGCGGACTCGGCTTTCCGCCTGCGCGCCATCCCGAACGACGACATTTACTTCTTCGTCAAGCCCATCGACAACTCGAAGGTGGTCCGCGTTACGGATCCAGCTTCGAGCCGGGCTTGCTGGAAGAGCTTTGGTTTGGCCCTCGGCGGCGTGGCCCTCGTTGGGGGCCTTCTCGCACCGGCCCTCTGCGTGCGCCTGAACGGCTACCAGATCGAATCGCTCCATCAGGAGCAGCACGAGCTTCAGGTGCAGGAATCGCAGTTGGCCTTGCAGGAAACGGTTCTCCGCGGACCGCAACGTGCGGCGCAGATGGCGGCGGCGCAGGACTTCGTCGACCCCACGCCGCAGAGCGTCGTGTACCTCGAGGACAACAGGGAGAATCGGCTGGCTCAGCGCTAGTCGCGCGGAGACGCAAGGGGGGAAGCCGTGAGGCGGTTTTGGAGAGACGACCGGCCGCCAGCGAAGCGGGAGGCGGAATTCGCCTCCGGTCCCGGAGCACTGCCTCTGGAGACCAGGATTCGCCTGGCCCGCCTTTTCCGCTGGACCCTCATCTGGGCCGGCGTCATCGTGGTGCGTCTCATCACCCTCCAGGTGTTCGAGCACGGCAAGTACGCGCAGGCCGCCGTCCAGCAGCAGCAGAAACTCGTCCGCGTCGATCCGGCCCGCGGCTCGATCTTCGACCGCAACGGACTCCGCCTCGCGATGAGCCTGCCCGCCGACTCCGTCTTCGTCAACCCCCTGTTCATCAAGGACCCCGGCACGCAGGCCGCCGTCCTCGCGCCGATCCTCAACCTCGACCCGGAGCGTCTGGCCGGCGACATCCGCATGGCGCAAGCCGAGCACCGCGGCTATCTGTGGGTGAAGCGCAAAATCACCGCCGAGGAATCCAACCGCCTGCGAATGCTGAAGCTCGACTGGATCGGCATCCAGCCCGAAGCCGAGCGCTACTACCCTTTTGACACCCTCGCCGCGCACATCCTCGGCGGCGTCGATCCCGACGAGCAGGGCATCGACGGCATCGAATCCAGGCTCAACGACGAACTCTCGGGCGAGGTCGGCTACGTCCGCGTCTCCAGGGACGTCCAGCAGCATAGCTTCGCCTCACAGCCCGAAGGCCCCCGATCCCAGCCCGGCGAAGACCTCCATCTCACCATCGACAGCCGCCTCCAGTACTTTGCCGAGCAGACCATCGAGAAAGTCGTCACCCAGTTCCACTGCCAGAACGGCAGCATCGTCGCCATGGACCCGCGCACGGGCGACATACTCGCCCTGGCCAACTACCCCACCTTCGACCCCAATGACCCGGTCAAGAACAACCAGGAGCGCACGGCGCGCTTCGATCTCGCCCTTTCTGTTCCCTTCGAGCCGGGCTCGGTCTTCAAAGTGGTGACACTCTCGGCGGCTCTCGAGACGACGAACCTCACCCCGGATTCCATCATTAACTGCGGCAACGGCAGGATCACGCTTTACGGCCGCACGATCCACGACGATGTCCACGACCATTTCTCCTCGCTCTCCATGGCCGATGTGCTGGCGCATTCGAGTAACGTCGGCGCCATCAACGTCGGTCTCCGGGTCGGCAAGGATAATCTCTACCGCTACATCCGCAGGTTTGGTTTCGGCACCAAAACCGGCTTGCAGCTACCCGGCGAATCCTCCGGCCAGGTCTGGCCGCCAAAACGCTGGCAGGCAACCTCTATCGCCTCGATCTCCATGGGCCAGGAGATCAGTGTCACCGTAGTGCAACTGGCGCAGGCCGCTTCTGTCATCGCCAACGGTGGTTTCCTCGTGCGCCCGCGCCTGCTCACCACCCAGCCGCCCGCGAAACCGATTCCCGTGCTGAGGCCCGAAAACGCCATTCTCATGCGCCAGATGATGGAAGGCGTCGTGCTTCACGGCACCGGCCGCAAGGCGCGCGTGGAAGGCTATACGACCGCGGGCAAGACCGGGACGGCCCAGATCGCCGACCCGGTTACCCACAAGTACACGCACGCGCACAACTCCTCCTTTATGGGCTTCGCGCCCGTCACCAATCCGCGGATTGTGGTTGTCGTCTCGGCGCACGGAGCGACCGGCGCCGAAAGTTACGGCGCCACAGTTTCCGGCCCGGCCTTCGCCGAGGTGGCGGGGGAAGCTCTGCGCCTGATGCACGTGCCGCCGGATTTGCCGGAAACGCTTCCGGCTCAAAATGTTCCCGGGTCCGATGGGCAAAAGGCGGACAACGTCCGCCCCGCGCCCGCCGGCCCACTTCCGTCCGTCCCTCTACCGCTGGTCTCCCAGGCGGCGCCCCCGCGCGGTTTCGCGTCGGACACGCCGGGAGATCAGCGGCTCTTTTCCGCCCCCCAACCGGCGGCGGCAAACGAGGCGGCGGGTCCAAAAACCCCGAATTTCTTAGGGGAAACCATGCGTGACGTCCTGGAGATGGCGGCTAGCCAGGGCGTGCAGGTCGAATTCACCGGCTCCGGCCTGGCGCGCGATCAGGCGCCGATGCCCGGTGAACCGCTCCCCGCCGGCGAGGTGGTGCGGGTGCGCTTTGGCCGCTAATCGCGATGCCCCGGAACCGCTATGACGCTGGACGATCTTCTCTCGGGTGTGCGGCTCAAGTCCCCTCTGCCGGACAGCGCCGCCCGGATCGGCGTCACCGGGCTCGACTACGACTCCCGCCGGATTGAACCCGGGGCCGTCTTCTTCGCTTTTCCCGGCGCCCGCACCGACGGCCGCCAGTTTGCCGTGCAGGCCCTGTCCCGCGGCGCCGTCGCCGTTCTTAGCGAAGTCGAGCCCCCCCAGGGCTTCTCCGGCCTCTGGATTCAGCTTGAACACGGCCGCCAGGCGCTGGCCACGGCCGCCGGCAACTTCTACGGCCACCCGGACCGCCGCCTTGGCCTTACCGGCATCACCGGAACCAACGGCAAGACCACCACGGCCTTTCTCACCGATGCCCTGTTGCGTCACGCCGGCCTGACCACCGCCCTCGTCGGCACCATCGAATACCGCCTCGGCCCCAAGCGCATGCCCGCGGCGAACACCACCCCGGAGTCGCTCGACCTCTACCGCATCTTCGCCGAACTCGCCTCCCTCGGCGGTACGCACGCCACCATGGAGGTTTCCTCGCACGCCCTCGCCCTCGGCCGCGTTTACGGCATCCGCTTCCACACTGCCGTCTTCACCAACCTCACGCGCGACCACCTCGATTTTCACGCCGATATGGAAGACTATTTCGCCGCCAAGCGCCTATTGTTCGCGCCTCAAACCGGCGATGCGCCCGCCTGGACCGTCATCAACCAGGACGACGAATACGCGCGGCGCCTTCCACCGGCCCCCGCGCCGGCCTCGATCGCATACGGCATCGAAAATCCGGCGGACCTCGCGGCCCGGGAAATTCAGCTTGGCGCCAAGGGACTCGACTTCGTGCTCGACTTTCGCGGCGAGCGCATCGCCGTGCATTCACGGCTCATCGGCCGCATCAACGTCTATAACATTCTGGCCGCCTGCGGCGCGGCTTTAAGCTTCGGATTGGAGTTGGAAATGATCGCAGCGGGAATCGCTACCTTCACCGCAGTACCCGGACGATTTGAACAGATTG
>JAJYCN010000047.1 GCA_021778335.1 Acidobacteriota bacterium
CATGTCGACGTGCCCGTCTGCTGCCAGTTCTGCGAGTTGTAAACCAGGGAAAGCGGCACGCTCAACCCGCGCGTCTTCGCCGCCAGCAGCGGCATTGCATAGTTCAGGTTCCCGCTCCGCGTGTCGATCGACTCCTGCCCTTGCGCGCCCCAGTACGTCCCCAGCGCATTCACCCCGATCCGGTTCGGATCCTGAAACCCCGCCGGCGGCGTAGTGATGTTCGGCAGATCGATCGGCGTGTTGTTGTAGTGGAAATCGTAGGAGTAGATCGCGTAGTGATACGTCTGCCCCGGCTGTACCGTCGCATCGTGAAACGACGCCGTGTAACTGTTCCCGATCCATTGCCCGTCGCGGAAAAATGAATACTCCAACACCCCGCTGCCTCCGGGGTTGTCTGTCGTGCCCGCAAACGAGATATCGATCCGGTTCGGAAACGCGCTGACCGCCACGCTGCTCGCCGCCACCGGATTCGGCGGTACGTTGTCCCACGGACCCAGGTCGGCTTCGATCACGCCGTTCCGGATCGGAACGTTCGCCACGCCTACTCCCGGCTGCCCCGCCGCGTTGATCTGCGACGACGACGGCTGATACCCCACAAGCTGCACCCCGTTCAGGTACGACTCCACCTGCGCCGTCCCCGGCGTCGTGCTGATCTCCGTCATCACCGAACGGAACTCCGACCTCTGGTTGCACACCACCGGCATCGAAGACAGCAGCGTGGCCGCCCCGTTCACCATCGAGTACTCGGAGAACGTGGCCGTGCAACTCGACCCGGAAACCGTCACATTGTTCAGCACCAACGCGAACGCAGAACCCGTCGCCGTGAGGAAGTTCGCGTCCGGCGTGGCCCGCAGATAGTTGATATACGTCCCGCCCGACGCGGTCAGGTTCAAAATGGTCCGAACCTCGTAAAACGCCGTCGAAGGCCCCTGCACCGGCACCGTTGAAATCAACGACCCGTTGCTCGTACTCGTCAGCCCCGCCCAACCGCCGCTCACCGATCCGTTCACGGTCCAGTTCGACGTGTTGATCGACGAAAATGTGTCGCTCGAATAATACGTATACCCCATCTGTGTGGCGCCGGGTGTCGAGCCCGAACACATCAGCGCCTGATGGGCGTTACTCACCCACGTCATCGTTCCCCCGTAGGCAAAGTTCACCTGATGCCAGAGTCCGTCCTGGAACTTCGCCGGCGTGTTGATCTGAAATCCGTGCACCCCGTTCCCGATCCCCGCATTCACCAGATCCTGCCGGAAGTTATCCGCCGTCACCGTCTCGATGTAGACCCCGTCCTCATACAGATCCACCGTGATCGGCGTATCCGGCTCCGCGGAATTCCACGCCCAGCCACCCAGCGTCGAACAACTCCACGTGTCCACCCATCCGCCCAACTGCGCCCAACCCGGCGCCGCGCCCAGCGCCATCAGCACTAACACCGCCCACGCCTTCTTCACGGCGCCACCACCCGCAAATCGCGCAGATGAAAGTTCGCCTTGTATCTCGCCAGCGCCGCCTCAATCGCCGCCCCGCCCGACTTACCCGCCGCAAATGCCACCACGCCCGGCGACGTATCCTGCAAAATTTCATTTAACGCCGCCCGGTTCGCCGCCACGAAAAGCACAATTGCGTGCGTTCCATCGTCGGTAGGCGTGGACGCAAACCCCAGAATTCCGCTCCGGTCGCCCGGCGCCGCGGGCGCCGCCGGCACATGCTTCGGGCGGTACGGATCGGCCAGCGTCCCCGACCCCACCATCGGCACCACCGCCCAGGCCCGGTGATACATGTTATTCCCGTCCACCCGCCGCTGCGCGAACAAAACGGACGGAAGGGCAAACGTAAGTAAGCTAAATAAAACGAAAGGTACCCGGAAACTACGAATACAGCAGACGCTCATGGTGCGAGAGTATTCCCGAAATCCCCATCTGTCAAGACACATTTTTATGAGTAAAGTACTTTTGTGATTCGCGGCATTCGCGAAAGCCGAATCAGCATCGCGGAAAGCAGCCAGATACTCCTCCAGATAGTGACTAATTACTAGAAGCTTCTTCACCACCGCTTGTGCTCTCGTCCAGTGTGCGCGGCGAAAAGAGGGTGCTTGAGGGCTGGTGCGGGGCGGGGCGGGGCGAGGTGTCGCGTCGCGGGGGCTGCGGTCGGCGTAGTATCGAGTGTAATGGAGACGGAACAATTGCAACGGATTAGCCGGGCGTTGGCGGATGCGACGCGGCTCGAGTTGCTGGAGCGGATCGCGGCGGCGGAGGAGGTGGCGTGCGCGGCGCTGGCGGAGACGGTTTGCGTGTCGCAGCCGACGGTTTCGCACCACATCAAGGAGCTGGTGAATGCGGGGTTGATCGAGGCGCGGCGGGAGGCGAAGTTTTTCTATTACCGGGTGAACCGGCGGGTGTGGCGCGAGTACCTCAAGGAGATGCGGCGGCGGGTGCCGGCGCGGCGGCGGAAAAGCTGAATCCGTTTCGCGGGCGGTTCCATCACATAGACGGTTGTCGATATGTAAATCTGAACAACCGGGAGGAATCCGATGGCGAAACTACAGGGTAAAGTCGCGGTGGTAACCGGCGCGTCGAAGGGAATTGGCGCGGCGATCGCGGAAAAGCTGGCGCGCGAGGGCGCGGCGGTGGTGGTGAATTATTCGTCGAGCGCGGGGCAGGCCGCGGCGTTGGTGGAGAAGATCCGGGCCGCGGGCGGGAAGGTGGCGGCGATTCAGGCCGATGTGAGCAAGCCCGCGGAGGCGCAGCGGCTGATCGCGTCGGCCGTGTCTGAGTTTGGGACGGTTGACGTTCTGGTGAACAATGCAGGCGTATACGAGTTCGCGCCGCTCGAGCAGGTGGACGAATCGCATTACGCCCGCATGTTCGATTTGAACGTGAAGGGGCTGCTGTTTGCGACGCAGGCGGCGACGAACGCGTTCGGGGACGGCGGGGGCGCGGTGATTAACATCAGCTCGGTGGTTTCGCAGGGAGCGCTGCCGCACTCGTCGGTGTATAGCGCGACGAAGGCGGCGGTGGATTCGTTGACGCGGACGCTGGCGGCGGAGTTGGGGCCGAAGAAGGTGCGTGTGAATTCGGTGCTGCCGGGGCTGGTGGAGACGGATGGAGCGCGGGCGCTACCGGGATGGGAACAGTTCGCGGCGCAGTCGGCGGCGCAGACGCCGCTGGGGCGCGTGGGGCAGCCGGAAGATATTTCGGCGGTGGTGGCGTTTCTGGCGACGAGCGATTCGGGCTGGATCTCGGGCCAGTCGATTCCGGTGGCGGGCGGGTTCCGGGCTTAATGCCCGGCCCGCCGGGTTGTCAGGCGGTGTCGCGGCCGGGGACGACGTCGATTTGGAGTTTGGGGTCGGCGGCGGGGATGCGGGTGGTGGGGAGGCCGAGTTCGCGGCGGACGATGTTGGCGCCCTGGGCGATCGCGGAGGTTTTGTAGAAGGCGATGGAGCGGTCGCAGCCCTGGCGGCCGAAGCCGCAGTCATTGGAGACGATGAGGCGCTCGGCGGGGATGTAGCGGAGGGCCTTGCGGATTTCGCCGGCGACGTCTTCGGGGCGGTCGGCCTGGAGGGCGCGGTGACTTACTACGCCGACGCAGATCTTTTTCTTGAGTTCGTGCTTGAGGGGCTCGAATAACTCGAGGTCGCGCTGGTTGCGGTCCTTCATTTCGAGCGTCCAGACGTCGCCGCGGCAGCGCTCGAGATAGATCTCCATGGATTTGGCGTAACTGGTATCTTCCATGACGCGCTGCATGTTGGGGTTGCCCCAGCAGGTGTGGATCCAGAGTTCGACGTCGTCGAGGCCCTGGACTTCGCGGTTGAAGGCGTCGATCAGGAACTTCACTTCTTCGTGGTCCTTGCCGTAGGTGTTGGCCATGAAGTGGAAGGTGGGTTCTTCGGTCTGGATGCAGCGGCAGCCGGCGTCGCGGAGGGCGAGTAACTCTTTGTTCATGGCTTCGGCCATGTCCCAGATGACTTGCCGTTTGTCCGTGTATTTCGGCGTGTGGATGTCGAGGAAGAGGGCCATGACCTGGGAGCAGCAGGTGCCGAACTTGACGGGTTTGGCGGCGCGGGCTTGGGCCATGCGCCAGACCTTGGGGTAGTCGAGCGGGCGGTGCTCGATTTTATCGACGACGTGGGGCCAGCGCCAGCCGGTGTAGATTTCGTTCAGGAGCGTGCCGGGCGGGTAGTGAAGCCAGGGGGCGGTGGTTTCTTCGGGCTGGAGGCGATCGCCTTCGAAACCGGCCCAGCGCTGGAGGGGATAGTGGTGCCAGGCGCGGCCGGCGAGGTCTTCGTCGACGTGGAAGTCGCCGTGGCAGACGATATCGAGGCCGGCGCGTTCCTGGTCGGCGATGACGACGGAGAGGGCGTCCTGGAACTTTTCGCGGAAGCGGATATCGAGCATGCAGGTGTCTAGGGGGCGGCCCCACATGCTGACGTCGAACCAGCGCGGACGCGGGAAGGAACCGGTGACGGTGGTGGGAAGAATGAGATCGGCGGTTGCGGTGAACATGTATGACTCCTTGGGCATTTTACACTTCCGGGTCCGGGCGATGCGGGAAAGGCGCGGGGGGTGTTGATATAATTCGCTGCGGGTACAAGGAGGCTTCATTCATCCATGGCGCAGGAAACGACACGGCGGTTTTTTCTGGGAGCGGCGACGGCCGCGGCGGCGACGCGGGTTTGGGGCGCGAACGATCGCGTGAATGTGGTGATCGTCGGGCTCGGCGGACGGGGGACGAACCATCTGCACATCTACGGGAAGCTGCCGGAGGCGAACGTGGTGGGGTTGTGCGATGTGGACCAGGCGGCTCGGGAGCGGGCGCAGGCGTGGCTTTCGGCCAACACGAGCGACAAGGCGAAGGAATACGTGGATATGCGGGACGCGTTCGCGGACGCGAATGTGGAGGCGGTGTCGATTGCGACGCCGAACCACTGGCACGCGCTGGCGGCGATCTGGGCGATGAAGGCGGGCAAGGATGTGTATGGAGAGAAGCCGGCCTGTTACAACATCCACGAAGGGCAGCGGATGATTCAGGTGGCGCGCGAGACGAAGCGGATGGTGCAGATCGGGTCGCAGCACCGGAGCATGCCGTTCAAGATTCGCGCGATGGAGGCGGTGCACGGAGGGTTGCTGGGGCAGGTGTACATGGCGAAGGGGCTGTGCTTCAAGCGGCGGGCTTCGATCGGGCACGCGGACGATTCGCCGACGCCGCCGGGCGTGAACTGGGATCTGTTTCTGGGTCCGGCGCCGATGCGGCCGTTCAACCGGCTGCGGTTCAAGTACAACTGGCATTGGTTCTGGGAGACGGGGAACGGGGACATCGGGAACCAGGGCGTGCATGAGATCGGGATTTGCCGGTGGGCGCTGGGAGATCCGGGATTTCCGAAGGCGGCGTATGCGCAGGGCGGCAAGTACGCGTACACGGACGACCAGGAGACGCCCAACACGCTGCTGGCGAGTTACGACTATGGCGGGCGGGAGATTGTGTTCGAGGTGCGCGGGTTGCTGACGGGGTCCGAGGGTTATCCGGTGAAGCGGCGGGTGGGTGCGCCGGCGGCGGGCGCGATGGCGCCATCGTCGACGGGGGAGCCAACGGCGATTACGCCGAAGAATGCGGCGCCGATCAACGTGATGGTGGGGAACCTGATTTACGGCACCGAGGGATGGGCGGCGATGAGCGACGAGGGGTTCCTGGCGTTCAAGGGCGAGTCGAACGAGTTAGTGATGGAGGAGCGGCCGGAGCGCGGGCCGGGAGGCGATTCGACGGCGCTGCATATGCAGAACTTTTTGGCGGCGGTGCGGAGCCGCGATTATAAGAGCCTGCATGACGAGATCGGGAACGCGTATCTTAGCGCTTCGATGTGCCACTTAGCGAATATAAGTTACCGGACGGGGCACAAGTTGAATATCGCCGATGGGCCGCACTTCGTGAACGACGAAGAGGCGAACCGGTTGATGACGCGGCCGGTTTACCGCAAGCCGTACGTGGTGTAGGCCGGACGGGTAAATTCTCAGCGGGACTGCTTCATGTAAGTGGCTACGTCGGCGGCGGCCCGGGTTTCGACGCCGGGATGTTCAAGGAAGCCAAGGTCGCGGAACCAGTCGATGAAGCGGTCCTGCCATGTGCCGAAGGGCATGCCGTTGCGCCAGGTTAGGCCGCCGGTCATGTGCGTGCCGTCCGGTAAGGGCTGGCCGGGGTGGCGGCCGCGCGCGTAGATGTGCATTTCGATGTTGGGGACGCTTTGGGCGAGCATGGCGGCGAAGTATTGGTCCGCCCACATGGCGTGGACGCGGTCGCCGGATCCGGCGCAGACGATGAAGGCGGGCGGGACGTTGCGGGGGATCGCGGGCGCGGTGCGGTTGGGCGCGAAGGGCGTGGGGCCGGGGTAGATTAAGCCGGCGAAATCGGGGCGGGAGGAGACGCCCGAGAGCGGGTCCGAGGGGGCGGCGTTTTTCTTGTCGAAATCGGGGAAGTAGACGGCGGCGGCGGTGAGTTCGGCGCCGGCGGAGAAGCCCATCATGCCGATTTTGTTGGGGTCGAGGTGGAGTTCCTTGGCGTGGGCGCGGACGAGGCGGATGGACTGGAGGGCGTCGTTGACTTCGTCGGTTTGCGGGTTATAACCGTCGCGGCGGAGGCGGTTGCGGAGGATGACGGTAGTTACTCCGTAATTATAGAAGTAAGGGACGAAGTCGGCGCCTTCGCTGCCGACATTGAGGGTATTGTGGCCGCCGCCGGGGACGAGGATGACGGTGGCTCCGGTGTTCATGGCGGCGTCGGCGGGGTGGATTTCGATGGAGGGGTTGTGGATGTTGACGATGCTGGCGATGCGGCCGGGGACGGAGTGGCTCATGTTGTACTGTTCGGGTTCGTTGAGGCGGGCGCGGTTGAGGTAGGGCGAGTCAGGGGGATAGAGGGTGAGGACGATGCCGCCGGGGAGGATGGGCGTGGGTTTGGGGATGCCGGTGGGCGCGGGGAGCGGTGGGAGTTGGGCGAGGGCGAGGGCGGGGAGCAAGAGGGCGAGGAAGCGGAACGGATGGTGAGTCATGGGAAGTGTATTTAGTTTAGGATCGCGTGAATGGGGGCGGAGTGGGGGCAGCCGAGTCGGGGGAGTTAACGCGGTAGGGTGGTAAATACGCCCATGAGCCGATGTTCGAGTTGTTCGACCGAGGTGCCGGCGGGGAGCCGGTTTTGCTTGTCGTGCGGAGTGCGGGTCGGCGCGGCCGAGGAGCAGGCGACAGTTGCGCTGGAGACGCCGCCGCCGCGGCTCGCGTCGCATCCGAGCCTTGCGGCGTATGGGGAGCAGCGGTTTCCGCCGGGGACGCTGCTGGCGGGGCGGTACCGGATTGTGGCGCGGTTGGGCAAGGGTGGGATGGGCGAGGTGTACCGGGCGGACGATTTGGCGCTGGGGCAGCCGGTGGCGCTGAAGTTTTTGCCGGAGGCGGCGGTCCAGAACGTAAACTTCCTGAAACGTTTTTACGATGAAGTGCGGATTGCGCGGCAGGTGGCGCATCCGAATGTTTGCCGGGTGTACGACATCGGCGAGGTGGAGGGGCAGCCGTTCCTGTCGATGCAGTATATCGACGGGGAAGACTTGAGCACGCTGCTCAGGAGGATTGGGCGGCTGCCGGCGGGGAAGGCGACGGAGTTTGCGCGGAAGTTGTGCGCGGGCCTGGCGGCGGCGCATGCGCAGGGGGTGCTGCACCGGGACATCAAGCCGGCGAACATCATGGTGGACAGCCGGGGCGAGGTGCTGATTACGGATTTCGGGCTGGCGGGGTTGGCGGGGCAACTGGAAGGCGCGGAGGTGCGCAACGGGACGCCGGCGTACATGGCTCCGGAGCAGTTGGCGGGGCGGGAGGTGAGCGCGCGGAGCGATATTTACGCGCTGGGGCTGGTGTTTTACGAGATGTACTCGGGGCAGGCGCCGCACGAGGCGAGCTCGGTGGAGGAGATCAAGCGGCTGCGGGAGACTTCGGTAGCGCCGTCGCTGCAGACGGTGGTGGACGGGCTGGATCCGGCGGTGGACCGGGCGATCAAGCGGTGTCTGGAGGCGGATCCGCGGCTGCGGCCGGCGTCGGCGCTGGAGCTGGCGGCGATGCTGCCGGGCGGGAATCCGCTCGAAGAGGCGCTGGCGGCGGGGCAGACGCCGTCGCCGGAGATGGTGGCGGCGGCGGGGGACGACACGGCGTCGCTGAAGGTTCCGGTGGCGGGGGCGATCCTGGCGGCGACACTGGTTGGGCTTGGGGCGCTTTATTTCCTGCTGCCGTTTCTGGGTTTTGCGGGATCGTTCAACTTCGACAATCCGCCGCAGGTGCTGGAGGCGAAGGCGCGGGACCTGGCGAGTGCGCTGGGATACGCGGCGCATCCGGCGGACCGGGCGGTGAATTACGAGTATGCCGAACACTACATCGATTCGCTGAACGGGCGGGCGCATTCGGTGGCGGAGTGGGTGAAGGTGCTCGCGAGCGGGCCGGCGTTTTACCGGTTCACGTACCGGCAGAGTCCGCGGGCGCTGCGGACGCTGGGCGCGGATTCGCCGGGGACTGTGACGTGGCTCGATCCGCCGCCGTTCACGCCGGGGATGGTTTCGATTGAGCTGACGCCGGAGGGGCGGTTGCGGCGGTTGGAGGCGGCGCCTCCGGCGAACGAGGCGGCGCCGGCGGCGGCTGGGGCGATCGACTGGAAGCCGCTGCTGGCGGCGGCGGGAGTGGATGCGGCGGCGCTGAAGCCGGCGGAGCCGAAGTGGACGCCGCCGACGGCGTATGATGCGCGCGCGGCGTGGACGTTGGATCTGCCGGGGCCGGTTTCGCGCGAGGCGCGGATTGAGGCGGCGTCGTATCACGGGAAGGCGGTTTATTTCCGGTGGGTGTGGCCGTGGTCGAAGCCGGAGGCGGAGGAGTCCACGGCGAATCCGGCGTGGCTGATGTTGGTGGGGCTGGGAATTTTCGGCGTGGGGATATGGATGGTCTACGTCAACCTGAAGGCGGGGCGCGGCGATCTGCGGGGCGCGCGGCGGCTGGGATACATTGCGGGCGCGGCGACGTTTTTGACCTGGCTTTGCCGGGCGCACCATGTGGCTTCGACGGGGGAACTGGCGCTGTTTGGACAATCGCTCGAAGACTCGCTGCTGGCGGCATTTTTGACGTGGGGGATGTACCTGGCGCTGGAGCCGTGGGTGAGGCGGCACTGGCCGCAGATTCTGATTTCGTGGTCGCGAGTGCTGGCGGGCAAGTTTTACGATCCGCTGGTCGGGCGGGACTTACTATTCTCGGCTCTGGCGGGAGTAAGTTACTGCCTGCTGATTGTGGCGTCGATCTATCTTATGCTGCGCGGAGGGATGGCGGCGGTGGGTAACTTCCGTCTGGATAACTTACTGGGCGGGCGCGCGGTGGCCGGCTATTACTTTCAGCATGTGTTGTGGGCGCTGCGGGGAGCGCTGATGTTTTTGCTGCTGTTGTTTGCGCTGCGAATCGTTTTGCGGAAAGAGTGGCTGGCGGCGGC
This sequence comes from Acidobacteriota bacterium, assembly GCA_021778335.1. Lineage (GTDB taxonomy): Bacteria > Acidobacteriota > Terriglobia > Bryobacterales > Bryobacteraceae > JAJYKC01. Next base: position 9,499 of record JAJYCN010000047.1, read on the forward strand.
CACGTTCGTGGCGGTCCTGACGGCGGCGAAGTATCCGGCGTCGGGAGAACAGGTTGTTCTGACGCTGGCGACTTATGTGCTGATTTACGCGCTTCTGGTGGCGATTCTGCTGCGGCTGGGGCTGCTGGCGACGGTGATCACGATGCTTCTGATCGACGCGACGAACTCCGCGCTGATTACGAGCGATGTGTTTGCGTGGTATGGGCTGAGCTCGCTGCTGGCGGGACTGATTGTTGTTGGGATCGCCGTTGCCGGGTTCCGGCTTTCGATCGGGCGGCGGACGCGGCTGGCAGATACGATGCTGAATCCTTAGGAGACGCCGAGTGTATATTCCCGCGGCTTTCAAAGAAGAACGTCCGGAGCGAATGGTGGAGCTGATGCGCGCCCATCCGTTGGCGACGCTGGTGACGCTGGGGAGCGAGGGGCTGGCGGCGAGCCATCTTCCGATGCTGTATGAGCCGGCGCAGGATGGGGCAGGGATGTTGCACGGGCATTTGGCGAAGGGGAATCCGCAGTGGAAGGATTTGCGGGAGGGCGTGGAGGCGCTGGCGATTTTTCATGGTCCGGAGGCTTATATCAGCCCGTCATGGTACGTGACGAAGCAGGAGACGGGGCGGGTGGTGCCGACGTGGAATTACTCGGTGGTTCATGTGTACGGTGCGCTCGACGTCTATACGGATGCGGAGCGGCTGCGGGCGCATCTGGCGGCTTTGACGGCGTCGCAGGAGGGAAGATTTCAAAGGCCGTGGTCGGTTGACGATGCTCCGGCGGATTTTGTCGACGGGATGCAGCGGGCGGTGGTGGGGGTGAGTTTGCGTATCCGGCGGATGGAGGGGAAGTGGAAGATGAGCCAGAACCGGCCGGCGGCGGATCGGGAGGCGGTGGTGGCGGCGCTGACGGCGCAGGGGGATGAGGCGTCGCTTGCGGTGGCGGAGTTAGTTCGAGCGGAAATGCGTTGACGAGGTCTTCGAAAACCTGGCGCTATGCCGCGAGGGTCCTCGGCAAGGATCCGGGGTTCACGGCTGTCGCGCTGCTTTCGGTGGCGCTGGCGATTGGGGCGAACGCCGCCATTTTCTCTTTGCTCGATGCGCTGCTGCTGCGCGACCTGCCTGTCCGGCAACCGGAACGGCTGGTGGAACTGTCGTTAGTCCGGCGCGGCGACAAGATCATGTTCTCGTATCCGATGTTCCGGGAAATCGAGCGCGGGCAGAAGGTGTTTTCGGGACTGATTGGTTGGAGTTTTGGCGAGATGGCCACGGTGGAGCTCGCTGGCGAGTTATTCCAGGCGGATGTGCGATCCGTGACCGGGAATTACTACTCCGTGCTGGGTGCGGCGCCTGTGGTGGGCCGGCTGATTTCGCCCCGCGATGCCGAGACTTCGCACGTAGCTGTGATCAGCTACGAGTTCTGGCAACGGCGCTTTGGCGGAGCGGCGGACGTGGTGGGTAAGGAGATTGCAGTGGACGGGAAGCCTTATACGATCGTTGGCGTGACGCGGAAGTGGTTTACGGGCATGTCGCCGAGCGAAGGGCCGGATGTGACGACACCGATCGAGAGCACGGACAACCGGGCGATGCTTTGGGTATTTCTCACCGGGCGGCTGAAAGATGGCGTGACGGTGGAGCAGGCTCGGGCGCAGTTGCAATCGTTCTGGCCGGAGGTGTTGCGGGCGACGGCATCGACCGACAAGCCCGGGCTGCGGCGGGACTTGTTTTTCTCGATGGGGTTGGATGTATCGCCGGCGGCTACGGGTGTGAACAAGAGGCTGCGGTCACAATTCACGCGCCCGCTGTATGTGGTGATGGGCATTGTGGGGCTGATTCTGCTGGTGGCGTGCGTGAATCTGGCGAGCCTGATGCTGGCGCGCGAGGCGGCACGGAGTCAGGAGATGAGCGTGCGGCTGGCTTTGGGGGCGACGCGCTGGGCGCTGGCGCGCGAGGTGTTGACGGAGAGCCTGACGTTTTCGGTGAGTGGGGCGCTGCTGGGCCTGGGATTCGCCTACTGGGCCAGCCACATGCTGGTGGCGCTGATGCGGGGTGGGTACCTTGCTCCCGTGGTGCTGGACCCGCGGCCGGATTGGCGGGTGCTGGCTCTGACGGCGACGGAGGCGATCCTGACCGGGGTTCTTTTCGGTCTCGCCCCGGCGTGGCGCTGCGCGAAAGAGGATCCGGCCCGGGTGCTGCAGCGGACATCGCGCGGCGTGGCTGGAGCAAGCGGGAAGTTAGGGCGAGCGCTGGTGGTTACGCAGGTGGGGCTTTCGATGGTGCTGCTGGTGGGCGCCGGGCTGCTGGTGCGAAGCTTCCGGAAGTTGTGTTCGGCGAATCTGGGATTTGAGACGGAACGTGTCCTCGAGGTTGATTTGGCTCCGCGGCCGGGCGCCTATGTGGGCCTGGATGCGAATGGATACCACCGGCAGCTTGCGGAGCGGATGTCGAATTTGCCGGGTGTGGATGCGATCGGCTTTTCCCAATTTTCCGTCGGGCATGGGCCTTACTGGCAGGAGACGGTGTCTCCCGTTGCGGGTGGCGCTGGCGACAGAGCCGGTATGATGGCGAGCGCGGCGGCGATCACGCCCGGCATTTTCCGCACGATGGGCATCGGACTGGTTCGCGGGCGCGATTTCGGCTGGAGCGACGACGGGCATCACCCGCGCGTGGCCATCCTGAGCAGCAGCCTTGCCGCGCGGCTGTTTGCGGGCGGTGATGCCTTGGGGCAGAAAATCCGTTTCGGCTTCATGCCGGAATACGAGAACCTCGAGGTGGTCGGCGTGGTGGGGAATGCGCGGTTTTTCGATTTTCACGATGCGGCTCCTTCGGCGATTTATCTGCCGATGCTGCAGGATGCGCCGGGGCCTTGGGGACAGCTTTACGTGCGCACTCACGGGGCTCCGGCAGCGCTGGCGAAGGCGGCCGGCGGCGAGGTCAATTCACTCGGACGGGATTATTTGCTGGGGGCGAAGACGATCGGCGAAGAGGTGAGCCGGGCGTTGGTGGAAGATCGCGCGATTGCGTTGCTATCGAGTTTCTTTGGCGGGCTGGCGCTTTTGCTGGCCTCGATCGGGTTGTATGGGCTGATGTCGTATACGACCGCGCGGCGGACGCGGGAAATCGGGATACGAACGGCGCTGGGCGCGCGGCGGACGACGGTGATTTGGCTGGTGCTGCGCGAGGCGCTCGCGCTGGTGGTTGTGGGGGCTGCGATTGGAATTCCTTCGGCGATGGTAGCGAGCCGGCTTATTGGGTCGATGCTGTTCGGGATTTCGCCGGGGGACGCGCCGACGATTGCGGCCGTGCTGGTGTTATTGCTTGTGTCCGCGTTGTTTGCCGCTTACATTCCGGCGCGGCGGGCCGCGCGGATCGATCCGATGGTGGCGCTGCGCGTGGAATGACTTACAGTTCGGCGGGGAGGAGAAGCATTTCGGGGACGGAGGCGCGTTGGGGGAGTTTGGCGACCCAGAGGATGGCTTCGGCGACGTCTTCGGCGCGGATGGCTTTGGCGACGGTTTCCGAGGGGGTTGGGGCGGGGCGGAGGCTGAGGATTTCGGTGTCGACGAGGCCGGGGCTGATGACGCAGGTGCGGATGCCGTTTTGTTTTTCCTCGGTGCGGATGGCGTGGGCGAGGCCGAGGAGGCCGCGTTTGGACGCCTGGTAGGCGGCGCCGGAGACGTCGCCCAGGCCGTAGGCGGAGATGGAGGAGACGTAGATGAGGTGGCCGGAGCGGCGGGCGCGCATACCATCGAGGAGGGCGTGGGTGATGTAGTAGGCGCCGTCGAGGTTGGCGCTGAGGAGGTGGCGCCAGATGTCCGGGCGGAGGCGGTGCATGGCGCGGTCCGGGGTGTTGGTACCGGCGGCATAGACGAGGATGTCGACCTCGCCGGCGCGGTGGGCGAGTTCTTCCATGGCGGTTTGATTGGAGGCGTCGGCGGCGGAGATGGAGATCTCGATGCCGACGGAGGAGAGTTCGGCTTGCAGGGATTCGAGGCGCTCGCGGCGGCGGGCGGCCGCGGTGACGGTGGCTCCTTCGCGGGCGAGCATGGTGGCGGCGGCTTTGCCGATGCCGCTCGATGCTCCGACGACCAGCGCCACTTTTCCGCGCAATGGTTGACTCATTCCTATCTCCTTTGCCGCCAACATTTTCTACTTCCGTACCAGTGAGTTGGGTAACAACGCATGGTACGATGGAAGCTCTGGGGCCTGCCACCGCCTCGCGCGACGCACCTATGTACAACCCCTACTTCGGCTTCCGGGAAAGTCCGTTTAATCTTAGTCCCGACCCGGCCTTCCTTTACCGTAGCAAGCAGCACGAGGAAGCTTTGGCGAACCTCATTTACGGCGTGCAGAGCCGGAAGGGGTTCATTGTGCTGACGGGCGAAGTCGGAACGGGGAAGACGACGATGCTCGAGTGTTTGCGCGATTATCTGGAGGCGCAGCGGACCGAGTTTGCGTTTGTGTTTAACTCGCGGCTGACGGCGGATCAGTTTTTCGAGATGGTGGCGTACGACTTCGGGCTGAACTGCGAGCGGCGTTCGAAGACCGAGGTGCTGTTCGCGCTGAACGAGATGCTGCTGTCGCAGGCGGTGCACAACCGGACGGCGGTGCTGATTGTGGACGAGGCGCATAACCTGGAATGGGATGTGCTCGAAGAGATCCGGCTGCTGGGGAACCTGGAGAACCGCACGGGGAAACTGCTGCAGATTGTGCTGGCCGGGCAGCCCGAGTTCGACCGCAAGATCGACGCGCCGAACCTGCGGCAACTGAAGCAGCGAATTGTGCTGCGGTGTTCGCTGGAACCGTTCTCGCTCGAGGAGACGAGCGACTACATTCACACGCGGATGGCGAAGGCGGGGATGGCGGAGCAGAGGGTTTTTTCCGTGGATCTGATTTCGGAGATCCATCTGCGGGCGCAGGGCATTCCGCGCATCATCAACGCCGTGTGCGACAACCTTCTGCTGACGTGCTTTGCGATGGAGAAGCGCGTGGCGACGGTAGAGATGCTCGACGAGGTTTGCGCCGACATGCGCCTCGAGTGGGCGGGGAACCGGCGGCGTGGGCAAAGTTCGCGGTATGGGGCGGAGCCGCTGACGGGATCGCCTTATTCGTTGGGCGAGCGCTGAGGGGGCTCCGCCCCAGCTATGGGCGGCTATGGGCGATCCACTGACGGCGGGCCGGCGAGGGCTGTAGCGGTGAACTTTGGTCAGGCCCAGTCAGGCAAAGGCCCCTTCGGGGCTAGATAGGACGTGGCAACCCTAAGGTACTAAACAAATTCTGCCGATTGTGTTTAGTGGAGGAACGCCGGATAATGGACGTTCAAGGGAGACCAATGTCAAGACAGGCTGCCGCCTTTCTGCCGTTTGAGCCACAGCCGGAACTTGTTTACAGCCGGGACAATTTCCATGACGTCGCCCTTCCAGGGCCGGCGCCCTTGTACCCGGAATTGCGGTACATGGGTTCCAAACACCGGCTGCTGCCCTGGATACACGGTGTACTCCGAAGCCTTGAGTTCAGGACGGCCGCCGACCCGTTTGTTGGCAGCGGGTGCGTCGCGTACCTGCTCAAGGCGATGGGAAAGCGTGTTGTCGCTTCGGACTTTCTGAACTTTCCAGCGGTCATCGCATCGGCGACCATCGCGAACAACAGGCGCCGGCTGGATGGACGGGCGATCAGAGCCATATTAGCTCGCGGTAAGAACGGGCCCCATTTCATCGAGAGCACCTTCAGGGGCATTTTTTTCAGCCCCGAGGATCTGCGCTTCCTTGATCGGGCGTGCGGCAATTTGGAGGGGTTGGAAAACCCGCACCAGCGCAATCTTGCCCGCGCAGCTCTGCTCCGGTCGTGCCTGAAGAAACAGCCCCGTGGCGTTTTTACAGTTTCCGGCGATCTCTCACGATACGATGACGGCCGACGGGATTTGCGACTTTCTCTTGAGGAACACTTCCTGGAGCAAGTCGAGGCCTTTAACCGGGTCGTCTTCGATACGGGCATACGGCACATCGTCAAGCGGGCGGATGTGTTCACGATGAGCCCGGAAGGTATAGACCTCGTGTATTTGGACCCTCCATACGTGCCACGGTCAGACGACAATTGCTACATGAAACGCTATCACTTTCTGGAAGGCCTTTCATGCTATTGGAGGGGTGTTCGCATTATGGAGGAGACGAAGGTCAAGAAGATCGAAAAGCCGTACACGCCGTTCAGCTACCGCAAGAGCGCCATTGAAGCCTTTGATCGACTATTCCGGCACTATCGCGACAGCATCATTGTGCTGTCGTACAGTTCAAACGGTTATCCCGACCGGGAGGAGCTTGAAGTGCTGCTGCGCAGGTACAAGAGAACCGTAAGCGCATACGAGAAGACTCACCGATACCATTTCGGAACTCACAGCAGTGTGCAGCGCGCGGAAGTTGCCGAGTACCTCATCGTGGGGCGGTGAATGGAAGTCATCGAGCAGGACCTTGACGACATCTTAAACAGCCTTGGATCGCTCCCGGTCGATTGGCAGGACGAAACAGCCGTCCGGGTGATCCGCCGTCTTGGGGCGTTTCCGGCTAAGACGGCGTACAGCGAAAGCGACATCCAAGCTCTTCTGAATGAGAATTTCGAAGATGGCATCCTGATTTGCCGCCTTTTTCTCGGAATGTCCAAGGACCAGTTCGTCTCCGTGCTCCGCGGAATCCGCGATGAGAAGGGCATTGGAGTGAAGAGCTACCGAGCCGATCCGGCTGGCTTTCTCCGTGATCTCTTAGGAACAGGACTGTTGGATGCAGTAGCGGAGCAAGCCAACCGCAAGCCACACTGGACCGATGTGCTGGTCGAGCGATTGCGAAGTGGCCGGGGCAGCGCCATCGCCGGGCAGAGGCGCGGGAGGGGCGTTGAGGATCTTGCGGAGCAAACCGTTAGGAAGGTATTTGGGGGCAACTTCCAACCTCGCTGCTCGTTTGCCGGCCCGCGCGGGCAAGTGGCGAAGTGCGATTTCGCGATCCCCTCGAAGGACGCGGCACGCATCCTCATCGAGGCCAAGGGGTACGGCGCTACGGGTTCCAAAATGTCCGACATTCTCGGGGACCTTCACGCAATCATTGCCCGCAAACGGCCAGATACCGCTCTCCTGTTCTTCACGGATGGGCTTACGTGGAAGCAGCGTGGGAGCGATCTTCGAAAAATTGTCGAACTCCAGAACAACGGCGCTATCACGAGGATTTACACGTCCGCGATGGCGGATCGCTTCGAAGCCGATCTCCGACAACTCAAGCGCGAGTACAAACTATGAGCCACGGCGGTTCTGGCGGCAATTCGGTTTCTGAGCCGGTCCACCTCGGCCTCGGCAGCAATATTGCTCAACCATCGGGAGTATCCCACCGCCTGTTCAGTGGAATAGAAGGCAGACGGCGTAGCAACCGCCGCTCAGCGCCCCTGACGCGGCGCTTGGTCGCGAATCGTAGAACCAGAAACTTGTCCGTGTGGATCGGCTTGCGGTACCTGCGAAAGAGTTTCTGGGGAGCTTTTGGCGTTGGGATTAGTGGCTTTGTCGCGGCGCGTCCGGTGCGTGGCGATCGCGAGTTCTAAGCTTCCGTTTTATAAAAATCACTTCTTGCGTTGGAGACGAGGCGGTGGGCTTCGGATTCTTCGACGTCGAATTTCGTCAGGGCCTGGCGGACCATTTCTACTCCTCCTTCGAATTCGGGTTGGACGACGGCGTTGACTCCGAGGTGAGCTAGCCTGGGGACCTGGTCGGCGCGGGCGGCGCGGGCGACGATGAGTAAGTGGGGGTTGAGGCGGCGGGCGCGTTCGACGGCGAGTTGGACAGTGCTCTGCTCGGGGACGGTGATGAGGAAGAGGCGGGCGCGGGTGATGCCGGCGGCGTGGAGGACTTCGAGGCTGGAGATATCGCCCCAGACGGCGGGGACGCCGGCGGTGCTGAGGTCGCGGAAGAGGGCGTGATTCCACTCGGCGGCGAGCAGAGGGAGGCCGGCTTCGTGGAGGACGCGGATAACGGCCTTGCCGCTGCGGCCGTAGCCGCCGATGACGATGTGGCCGGAGAGAGGCGCTTCGGGGAGATTGACGGCGGCGGGGACGACGACGGGTTTGCGGAAGCGGCGCCAGGCGCGGCCGGCGGGGAGCGCGAGGCCGGCGACCACGGGGGAGAAGGCCATGGTGAGGACAGTGCACGTGAGGGCGAGGTTGTAGGCGTCCTGGGAGAGGCGGCCGGAGGTAACCCCGATGCGGGCGAGGACGAAGGAGAATTCACCGACCTGGGAGAGGCCGAGGCCGACGATCCACGGGGCCATGTTGACGTAGCCGAAGGCGCGGGCGAGGACGCCGAAGATGGCGGACTTGCCCACGATGATGAGGAGGACGGCGGCGGCGATTTTTCCGGGGTGGATGAGGGCGTAGTGGGGGTCGAGCAGCATGCCGGCGGTGACGAAGAAGAGCAGGCCGAAGATGTCGCGGATGGGGACGACATCGCTGAGGGCCTGGTGACTGAATTCGGATTCGCTTAAAACCAGTCCCGCGACGAAGGCGCCGAGAGCGAGGGAGAGTCCGGCGCGCTCGGTGGCGTAGCCGACGCCGACCGCGATGGCGACTACGGAGACGAGGAAGAGTTCGCGGGAGCCCCAGTTGAGGACGAGGCGGAGCAGGGGCGGCAGGAGGCGCGTGCCGAGGAGGACGACGGCGGAGAGGGCAAGGGCGGCGAGGGCGAGGGAGCGGACGAGAGCGGCGGCGATGCCCGCGGACTGGCCGAGTTGCGGCAGGAGGATGAGCAGCGGGATGACGGCGAGATCCTGAACGACGAGGAGGCCGATCATGACGCGGCTGGCGAGGGTGGAGGTGACGCCGGCGGCCGCGAGGGTTTTCATGACGACGACGGTGCTGGAGAGCGAGACCATGGCGCCGAACCAGACGGCGTCCCGCGGGTTCATGGCGGCGATTTTGACGGCGGCGAGGGCGGCTACGGCGGCGGTGAGTAGGATTTGGATGGGGCCGCCGATGAGGGCGATGCGGCGGACGGGGGCGAGATCGCGGAACGACATTTCGAGGCCGAGGGAGAACAGCAGCAGGGCGACGCCGATTTCGGCGAGGCGCTCGATGTCGTGAAGCTGGGCGACGGAGGGTCCGGCGGTGAAGGGGCCGATGGCGATGCCGGCGGCGACGTAGCCGACGAGGAGAGGCAGGCGGAGGAGGCGGGCGAGGAAACCGCCGGCGAGGCCCGCAATGACGATGAGGATGAAGTCCGACGCGATGCCCAAGGGCGCCTCTGCGGACGGCTACTCCTGGAGACCGGCGGCGTCGAGAAAGGCGCGGAGGCGGTGGCTGCGGCTGGGGTGGCGGAGCTTGCGCAAGGCTTTGGCTTCGATTTGCCGGATGCGCTCGCGGGTGACAGCGAAGTGCTGGCCGACTTCTTCGAGGGTGTGTTCGCTGCCGTCCTGGAGGCCGAAGCGCATTTTGACGATTTTCTCCTCGCGGGGGCTGAGGGTTTTCAGAACTTCGGCGGTCTGCTCGCGGAGGTTGAGGTTGATGACGGCTTCCGACGGCGAGGTGACGCGGCGGTCGATGATGAAGTCGCCGAGATGGGACTCTTCTTCTTCCCCGACGGGCGTTTCGAGCGAGATCGGTTCCTGGGCGATGCGCATGACTTTGCGGACGCGGCCGACGGGAAGTTCCATGCGGACGGCGAGTTCTTCGGTAGTGGGATCCCGCCCGAGTTCCTGCTGAAGGAGGCGCTGGGTCCGCACGAGTTTGTTGATGGTCTCGATCATGTGGACGGGGATGCGGATGGTGCGGGCCTGATCGGCGATGGAGCGGGTGATGGCTTGCCGGACCCACCAGGTGGCGTAGGTGGAGAACTTGTAGCCGCGGCGGTAGTCGAACTTTTCGACGGCCTTCATGAGGCCGATGTTGCCTTCCTGGATTAGATCGAGGAACTGGAGGCCGCGGTTGGTGTAGCGCTTGGCGATGGAGACGACGAGGCGGAGGTTGGCTTCGATGAGTTGCTTTTTGGCGAACTCGCCTTCGGCTTCGCCGCGGTCGACGATTTGGAGGGTGCGGCGAAGTTCGGCGGCGGGCGCGCCGCAGTCTTCTTCGATCTGCTGGATGCGAAGGTTGGCCTGGCGGAGTTCCTTGCGCAGTTCGCGGGCGGCGGCGGTTTCTTCGAGCTTGCGCTGGATGCGGGCGACTTCGCGTTCGGCGGGCTTGAGCGACTCGACCGCTTCGCGGAGTTTGCCGGCCAACTGGTGGAGGAAGAGGCCGCTGAAGGGCACCGAGCGGATGGCGCGGGAGATGGAGACCATGCTGCGGGCGAGGCTGAAGCGCAGGCCGCGGTGCTGTTTGGGCTTGAGATTGCGCGAGAAGGTTTGCAGTTTCTGACGGTATTGCTGGGCCTTGCGGGCGTGTTTGTCGATTTCCTCGATGGCGGCGAGGAAATCGGCCTGCTGGGAGGAAAAATCTTCCTCGCCGGGGGCGAGATCGGGGAGGATGAGGATTTCCTGGACCTGGCGGGAGCCGCGGGCGACTTCGGAGCCGACGCGGAGGACTTCGCGGATAATCATTGGGGAACGGGAGAGAGCCTTGCGGATGGCGCGTTGGCCGCGTTCGTTGCGCTTGGCGAGTTCGATTTCGCCTTCGCGGGTGAGCAAGGGGACGGTGCCCATCTCGCGGAGGTACATGCGGACGGGGTCGTTGGTTTTGTCGCCGCCGTCGGCGCCGAAATCGAGGTCGGAAAAATCTTCGGGCTCGTCGGTTTTTTTGCCGTCGAAATCGAGTTTGGGTTCCTCGATGATTTCGACGCCGGCGCTGTCGAGGCTGGACAGGAGGTCGTCGAGTCCTCCCCCGGCGGGAAAATCATCGGCGAGCATGTCGTTGACATCGTCAAACGACACAAATTTTTGCTTGCCCGGTTCCATGCGTTACTTCGTGTAGCCGACCCTGAATATCCGACCCATCGGACGTTCCACGCCCTCGGCCTAACCCCCGTTTCCCCGAGTATACAACACGGGCCACCGTGTCAATCTCCCGATTCGGCGCGAGTTGCGCCGCGTTCGAGCGCGTTCAACTGCGTGATGAGTTTCATGGCTTCGGCATGATCGCCGCGCCGGGTCATATCTTTGATCTGATTTTTCAGCGTCGTGCGTTGCATTTTTGAAGCCTGTTGTTCTAATTCGCTGACGCATTCGAGCGCCTGGCTCAGGGCGGTCTCGGCCCCAATTCCCTCATCGGCCAAACAAAGCTCGGCCAACAGGGCGCGTTGCGTTTCGGCGAGGCGGCCTTCGACGGCCTGGTAGGAAAAGCCGCCATCGAGGGAAGCGGCGAGAACGGCCTCGAACAGCGGCCGCAGGGCGAGGCCGTCGAGGAGTTCGGGCGAGGCGAGGCGGGGGAGGACGGCGGCGCGGGCGTCGTCGCTGGTGAGGAGAGCTTTCAGCAGGAGGCGCTCGCGGACGGGCGCGCCGATTTCGCGGGCGAGGGGTTTGTGCGCGGTTTCAGGGGCGCCGGCGGCTTTGCGCAACTGATCGAGGACCATGGCGCGGTCGATGGAGAGGAAGTCGGCGGCGTCGCCGGCGACGGCGGCGCGTTCGATGCGGTCCGGGATGCGCTGGATGGAGGGGAGCACGTATTTCCAGGCCTCGATGCGCTGGTCGACGGTTTCGGCGCCGAAGCGGGCGCGGGCGCGGTCGAAGAGCCAGTGGAAAAACTTGGGCGAGGCGTCTAGGCGGGAGCGATACATTTCGACGCCGTTTTGTTTTACGTATTCGTCGGGATCGAGATCCTCGTTGAGGGAAAGGACCTGGACGCGGAGGGCGCCCTGAATGAGGAGTTCGATGGAGCGTTCGGCGGCTTTTTCGCCGGCCAAGTCGGGATCGAAGTTGACGACGACGCGATCGGTGTGGCGGCGCATGGCGCGGACCTGGTCGGCGGTGAGGGCGGTGCCGCAGCTTGCGACGACTTCTTCGACGCCGGCCGAGGAGACGCCGATGACGTCCATGTAGCCTTCGACGAGGACGAGGCGGCCGTGTTTGCGGATGGCGGCGCGGGCGCGGTTGAGATTGTAGAGCGTGGCGCTCTTGCGGTAGAGGGGCGTTTCGGGGGAGTTGAGGTATTTGGGCTGATCGGCGTCGCGGAGGGCGCGTCCGCCGAAGGCGATGGTTTCGCCCGCCTCGCTGTGGATGGGGAACATGAGGCGGCCGCGGAAATAATCGTAGAATCCGGACGAATTTTCGCGGGCGCGGACGAGACCGGAGGATTCGAGAAGATCGCGGGGGAAGCCTTGGGATTCGAAGCGGCGAAGCAACTGCTGGCCGGAGGGGTCGCTGAAGCCGAGGACGAAGCGTTCGATGCCGCGCGCGCTGACGCCGCGTTTGGCGAGATAGGCGCGGGCTTCGGCGCCGCTTGCGCCGAGGAGATTTTCGTGGAAGAGCGCTTCGGCGATTTTGTGCATCTCGGCGAGGGCCGAGCGGGCGTGTTCTTCGCGGGAGGAAGAGGGGGTGCGCTTGGGGATGGGGATGCCGTTGCGTTCGGCGACGAGTTTGAGGGCGGCGGCGAAATCGAGCCCTTCGATTTTCATGACGAAGCTGAAGACATCGCCTTTTTCCTGGCAGCCGAAGCAGTAGAAGAACTGGTGGCCACCGTGGACGGAGAAGGACGGCGTTTTTTCACCATGGAAGGGGCAGAGGCCGACGAAGCGCGGTCCGGCGCCCGATTTTTTGAGCCGGACGTATTCGCCGATGGTTTTGACGATGTCGACGGAGTTTTTTACTTGGGCGGCGAAATCCATCCTGCGACCCTTCCTTCATGCTAACGCCTGGGGAGGAGGCGGACGGGCAGAGAATGGCCCGTGCTAAGGGCGGGGATCGCGGCGGCAACGCGCGACGGAGTTCGCGGCCACGGGAGTTTTCTGGCGTTCGCCCTGTGTCTGGCGTTGGGGATGGCAAGCGCGACGCGGCTCAGCGAGACCGTTTTCCCCTAATCGCGGAGAGCACTGCCCGCGACACGCGAAAGCTCGTCTTTTGAGGCTCGGCCACCACCCCATCGAAATCGACGAGCCCGGCTTGTTCCGCTTCGTCGAGAACGGAAAGCGTGCCGGCAACTTTCAGCCCTGTGCGAACTGCTACCTGCCGTCCCGCCTGTTCATCGATAAGCAGGATATCGGCGTGCACCTCGGAGGCGAGCGCGATGGCCTCGCTTTCGCCCGGGTCAAGCTGCACCAGAATGAAGCCGCTCTTGGGGCTGAGAACTTCCACCCACGGCGGTGGATTTGTGGCCCAGTTCCGTCGCAAGCGGATGCCTGAGTTCCGCCAGCACGGCGGGCGGAATCAGAATTCGCGTGTAGAGATGTTTGAGGAGGCCGACCTGTCCGATGAGGACGAGGAAGTTGACCGGCGGCGTGTCTGCGACGACAACTATCGAGCACGGGCTCAGTGCTGAGCCTCTTTTGCCCGGAGCTGACGGAGTGTCTCGCGATCCTGCTCGAAGTCCGCCGCCGTGAAGTCAAACACGCCGTGCTCCTTCAGGAAGGTATCCACCCGCGTACGCGTTTCGAAGCCGAGCAGCCTGCGAAGCTGGGCGGAGGTGAGCGCATGCGATCTGTATGCTTCGAGCGCCAGACTCTCGATCGCCGCTCGAGGCAGGTCCTTCCACTTGGATTCGAGTCCCTGCGCGATGTCTTCCGGCAGTTCCAATGTGATCTGCATGCCAGCCCCTCTTAAACCATTATCTCCCGGTGCGACGTGTTTGGCGTCAACCGCGGCCGGCGGACGGGCGACGTGAAAATCGCCGATACAATTTTGGGCAAAAATGTTTAAACTGAAATTGGTATGGTTCGCGAGTCCCCGTCCGACCTCGACGAGTTCAAGGAGACGACCGCAGGGAAGCTGGCGGGCGTGCGGTGTCCGGTGCACCGGCAGGCGCCGCGGCTGCGGTTTGAGGGAGAGACGCTGGGCGAGGTGAGGATTCAGTTGAGCGGTTGCTGCGGGAAGCTGATGACGCTGGCGAACCAGGCCATCGCGAAGGGTTAGCCTCGATTCTTCAGGAGCAGGGCGACGGCGATGACGGCTACGGCCACGAGGCCGATGGCGACGGCGGTGTAGATGGGTTTCGAGCCGTTGCCGGATTTGACGCTGGCAACATTTTTGACGGAACGTGTTTCCTCGAACGTCAGCGAATGTTTTACCAATTGGCCCGATTGATCCTGAGTGAGAACGTAGCCGGTGGCGGAGACTTCACCGATCGTGCCGCGCATTTGAGTGCCGTTATGAAGACGGACTTCGACGGGGCTGTCGGGTTGGATGGCGCGGATCTTTTCCTCGATGGAGGAAGTGGATGAGGCCTGGGATCTGGCCAGGGATGGCATAGCGGCCATAACCGCGGCCAGGAGAATTGAAGTGATCTGTCTCCAGACCATTTCGGCGCCCTCCTTGATTTCGATTACAGAGCCGGTTTCCGACGTCGAGAATCGAATCTGTCCCCTCGGTTTTGGAGGCGCACGTGGGATACCAAACGAGGACGGGAGTAGGGTGCAGCGAGGGTCGCTTCCTTGCGGTCGCGGCTCGGATTGGCGTGGCGATGGTTGTGGTGTTTATTATTCGGGTTCGGAGGGGAGGGTGCGGTATTCGTCGAGGACGTCGTGGGGGGCGATGACGCCTTCGAGTTTGGTGCGGTCGGCGCGGCTGACGACGGGGACGAGGTCCCAGCGGTCGAAGTAGTGGAGGGCTTTGTCGAGGGGCTGGTCGGGGTGGAGGCAGGGGACGGGGTTGGAGTTGAGCACGGAGGCGACTTCTATGGCCCCTTGGCCTTCTTCGGCGAGGTTGGCGAGGGTGTGCTTGTCGATGCTGGTCCAGCCATAGGGTTGTAGAGGGACGAGGACGGCGGCCAGCGATTTTTCGGTGAGCTGTTCGAGGGCCTGGCCGACGGTTGCGCCGGGATTCAAGACGAGGCCTTCTGGCGAGCGCATGGCGTCTTCGACGTGGAGGGATTCTTCCTCGCGGAGGTCTTCCATGGAGGGGAGTTCGAGGCCGTCCTGGCGGGTGAGGAGGTCGAAGATGGGGGTGGGCTGGAGGCCGCGGGAGATGACGTAGGCGAGGGTGTTGGCAACGATGACGGGGAGGATGATGGAGTAGTTGCCGCTGACTTCGAGGACCATGAAGACGCTGGTCATGGGGACGCGGAGGAAGCCGGCGAAGAGGACGCCCATGCCGACGAGGGCGTAGGTGCCCGGGGAGCCGCCGAAGAAGGGGAGGAGGGCGTGTTCGGCGCCGCCGACGGAGGCTCCGAGCATGGCTCCTATGAAGAGGGTGGGGGCGAACATGCCGCCTGGGGCGCCGCTGACGAAGGAGAGGATGGTGGCG
>JAJYCN010000048.1 GCA_021778335.1 Acidobacteriota bacterium
ATTCTGCCCCAAAGAGCTGGACGTGAATACGCTGCTCGAGGAGCGCATTTCGCTGCTGCAGGCGGCGCATCCGGCGGTGGGCTACCGGATCGAGGCGGCCGACAGCCTGCCTCCGGCGCTGGCCGATGAAGATCTGCTCAAAGGGGCGCTGACGAATCTGCTGGAGAACGCGGCGGAGGCGGTGGAACCCAAGGGTGAGATTCTGGCGCTGACGCAGGCCGGCGCTGGGCAGCTTTGGATCGAAATTCACGATTCAGGCCCAGGGCTTGAGCCGCACGCTCTCCAAACGCTGTTTGAGCCGTCCATTTCGTTTAAGAGCGGCGGCATGGGACTCGGACTGTCAATTGCGCGGAAGAGCGCGCTGCGGATGGGAGGTGATATCGCCTCGATTCCCGGGCGGCTCGGCGGGGCCGGGTTCCGCGTAGTGCTGCCGGTGAGCGGGGTGAGATCGTAGAGATGCCGGAAACACGATTGCTGGTATTGGACGACGAGCAGAACATCGGCCGGAGCCTGCAGATGATCCTCGAGCACGAGGGCTACGCCGTGGCGGTGGCGCGGACGCTGGACGAGGCGCGCATGGATGCCGCGCGGGTGGACGCGATGCTGCTGGACGTGCGTTTGCCGGACGGCAGCGGGATTGCGTTTCTTCGCGAGCAGCGGCAGGCGGGGAATGAAGCGCCGGCGGTGATGATTTCCGGGCATGGGACGATTACGGACGCGGTGGAGGCGACGCGGGCCGGAGCGTTCGATTTTCTGGAGAAGCCGCTGAGCCGGGACCGGGTGCTGCTGGCGGTGAAGAACGCGATCGAGCAGACGCGGCTCCGGCGGGAGAACGCCCAGCTTCGGGAACTGGTTGGGGCGGGGCCGCGGATGATCGGGGTGGCGCCATCGTTCCTTCGCGTGGTGGAGCAGGCGACGATGGCGGCGCGGTCCGATGCGCGGATCTTGATTAACGGCGAGAGCGGGACGGGAAAGGAACTGCTGGCGGCGCACATTCACCGGGAGAGCCCGTTCGCCGCGGGGCCGTTTGTGAAGGTGAACTGCGCGGCGATTCCGGGTGAGTTGCTTGAAAGCGAACTGTTCGGGCACGAGAAGGGTGCGTTTACCGGGGCGATAGCGGCGCGGAAGGGGAAGTTTGAGCTGGCGCACGGCGGGACGATTTTCCTCGACGAGGTGGGCGACCTGCACTCGGCGTCGCAGGCGAAGCTGCTGCGGGTGCTGCAGGAGGGCGAGTTTCACCGGGTGGGCGGGGAGATGCCGATCCGGGTTTCGGTGCGGGTGGTGGCCGCGACGAACCGCGATTTGGGGACGCTGGTGAGCCAGGGGAAGTTCCGCGAGGACCTTTACTACCGGCTGTGCGTGGTGCCGATTCACATGCCGGCGCTGCGCGAACGGCTGCGGGATATCCGGCCGATTTCGGAATATTTCCTGGAAGACTTCTGCGCGCGGAACAATTTCCGGCAGAAGCAGCTTTCCGAGGAGGTGTATCCGCTGCTGGAGGCCTATGGCTGGCCGGGGAACGTGCGGGAGATGAGAAACATTATCGAACGGATGGCGATTCTGACGCCGGAAGACGTGATTCCGGCGGCCTCGGTGCCGATTGAGATCCGGCTGGCGATTGATGCGGTGCCGGCTTCGAACATCAAGGAGGCGCGGGCCGCGGCCGAGCGGGACCATATTCTGAAGGCGCTCGAGGAATCGAGGTGGAACATCTCGAGCGCGGCGCGGGCGCTGGGGATGGAGCGGACGAATCTGCACAAGCGGATCCGCGCTTTGGGACTGGCGCGGCCGGCGGCGGCCGGACAAATCTGAGACTTAGGGGACCGGCCGGAGGGGGGAGGGATTTTCCGGCCCACCTCGGTGGTCCAAAATGTCCGGTATCTTTCACTACTCCAGTTGAGTTTTTTCTTGCAGTTGGACTGGAGTTTGAGATACTATAGCCGAAGTTTTGATTGACCCATGCGAATCGCCAGGGGCGTATTGGGTGGGCTGTGTAACAGCTCCCTCGGGCGGCTCCGCCGCGATGCGCATGACATAAGTTAGGAGAAATAAGTAGTGAAAGAAAAAGGTGTAGTGAAATGGTTCAATGCCGCGAAGGGCTATGGATTCATTCAGAGGACTAATGGCGAGGACGTCTTCGTGCACTTCTCGGCGATCCAGATGAACGGCTACCGGACGCTCGAGGAGGGCGCCGAGGTGGAGTTCGAGGTCAAGCGGGGTCCGAAGGGACTGCAGGCCGAGAACGTTTCCCGGCCCTGACCCGGTACAACAAATCAGCTTGCACAAGGGCCGCCCTCGTAGGCGGCCCTTTGTATTTTAGAATCAGGTTTTCTTATGCGCAGCGCCGTTGACGCCATTCTTCGATTTAACCGGGGGTTCGATCCCGCGAGCCTGGCGCTGAAGCGGGAGAAGATGTCCGCGTCGAGCTTTGCGTTTTTCCGGGGGACGTTCCATCTTTTCGCGAGCGATTTGACGGCGGGGCCGTTTCGCAAGTGGCCGGTAGCGGAGGCGGCGGGTCCGATCGTCGGGGATCTGCACACGGAGAATTTCGGGACGTTCCGTTCGGTGACCGGCGAAGTCGTTTACGACATCAACGATTTCGACGAGACGACGAGCGGGCCGTACGAGTTCGATTTGCGGCGCATGGCCACGGCTTTGGTGCTGGCTTCGCTCGATGCGTCGCACGCGTTCGGGCACGGCGTTCTGCTGGCGGAGACTTTCGTGCGGACGTACCTGGACGCGCTGCACCGGCTGGGGAGGCTGAAGCACCGGAGGGAGTTTGAACGTCTGCCGGAACGGCACGATGTGAAGACAACGCTCGAGCTGGCGGCGGAGCAGTCGCGGACGGAGATGATGCGGCGGCTGGCGGCGGAGTCGACGCGGGGGCGGTTTGTGCTGCAGCGAGTGGCGGGGCGTTTGAAGCCGGCGGGCCAGGAAGCGGCCGCGGAGGTCGCGAAAGCTTTTGCCCAGTACATTGAAAACTGCTCGGTCCGCACGGCGAGGGGAAAACGGAAATACCGGATCGAGGATGTGGCGTTCCGGTTCGCGGGCTGCGGCAGCCTGGGGCGGCGGCGATATGCGCTGCTGCTGAGCAAGGGAGAAGGCGAGGCGTCGTGGGAGACGCTGCGGCTGGTGGAATGGAAAGACTCGCTCGACTCGGCGCTCGATGCGCAGCGGCCGGAGTGGAGCCGGGTGCGGGCGAAGCAGGTGATTGCGAACACGCTTGCGTTTCAGCTTCATCCGAAGCGTTACCTGGGCTACACGCGGCTAGGCAAAGCGCCGGTGCAAGGGCGCGAGATCGGGGCCAACGATGCCCGGTTTCCGCACCGCGAGTTCACGGTGTTTGAGCGGTTTGAGAAGGCGGCGGCGATCTTTGGCGAGATCACGGCGCGGGCGCATTTGCTCGCGACGATGGGCAAGAGCGGGCCGCGCGCGCTGCTAGGTGAGATCGCCGGGCATGAGGACCGGTTTGTTCACCGGGTGCTGGCGTTCGCGGCGGCATACGCGGGGCGGACGATCGACGATTTTCACGAGTTTCAGTCCCGGCGCGTCGAGATTGCGAAGGCGTGGAAGGGATGAAGCGCTAAGCGCGGGCTTAGCGGATTTCGAAGCCGGTGGCGGATTCGAGCGCGGCCTGCTGCGCGGTGACGGTGCGGACGCCGGCGCGCGGGGGACCTTCGGAAAGAAGGGTTTCGAGCTGCTTGAGGCGTTTCGCGTCGCCGGAAGCGTATACCTCGACGCGACCGTCGGCGAGGTTGCGGACCCAGCCGTTGAGTTCGAGCGAACGGGCGGCGCGGAAGACGAACCAGCGGAAGCCGACGCCCTGCACCCGTCCTTCGACGAGATAGCGGGACGCGGCGTGCGGCATGGGCGCCTCAGGCGGAAGTGGCGGTCTGGATCGGCGCGTCTTCCTGGCTGTCGTTGTCGTTGAGGGCCGGGACAATCATCATGCGGCGGCCCAGCTTGATCTGCCCTTTCCGGGCGAGCGAGTTCAGCGTGGTGGACGTGGTTTCGCGCGTGGCGCCGATGAGGTTGGCCAATTCGCTTTGCGAGAGCGGAATTTCGAAGTCGGCTTCCTGGCCGGCGGCCCGAAGGCGTCCGGCGAGGTCGCGGAGGTAGAACAGGATGCGGCTTTCGACTTCGCGCAGACAGAGCATTTCGACCTTGCGGCAGAGTCCGCGCTCGCGGCCGATCAGCGCGCGGCTGAAGGCCTGCCAGAAGCCCGGGTGGCTGTCGGCAAATTCGAGAAACGTAGAGCGGGGGATCGGCAAGCAGACCGCGTCCTGGAGGACTTCGGCCGAGCAGCCTCGCCGGGCGTCGTCCTCGATGACCTCTTCGCCGAAGATCTCGCCGGCGGAGACCACGTGGAAGATCACTTCCTTGCCGTCGGGAGAGCGGTGATAGAGCTTGATGAGGCCGGAAGAGAGGAAGTAGAGGGTTTCGGCCGGATCGCCTTCGGCGAACACGGGCGTGAAACGGCGCGCGCTCACCTCGCGCACGCCGGCCTCCCGCGGGATCAGCTCATTTCGAATGATTTCAGCAAGAGTGTCAGTCATCGCATTCCACCTGAATAATTCTCATTTTCGAGAAAATTCGTCCCCCAAATAAACACTGCGACGCGATGAATCGCGTTCTTCGTTTAATTGTCCTGAAGGTCGAATGGATGCAGCAAACAGCGCCGCAGCTTGGAATTCCCGGTCAAGTCCGGAACTTTCACCCCGCTCCAACTCCTCCTTCAACTGCCGCAGTTTCATGATATAACACTCGAGCGCGTGATGGACAGGGCGGTTATTGGCGGCCAGGATGTCGCGCCAGATGGAGAATGAACTCCGCGCCAGGCGCGTGGCTTCCTGGAGCGCGGGGCCGAAAAGGCGGGCGGCGGCGATCTGTTCTGCAAGGCCCGAGGCGCCGCAACTGGAGGCCAGCGCTACGGCCGCGAGCTGGGGCAGGTGGGAGGAGAAGGCGAGCGCGCGGTCATGAGCTTCGGCATCGAGAGTGACAACTTGCGCGCCGATGCGTTCGAGCCAGGCGCGGAATTCGACGGCGGCGGGACGGCTGAGAGAGTCCTCTTTGACGGGCGTTAACACCCAGGTTCGCCCTTGGAACAGGTCGGCTTCGGCGGCCTCAACGCCGCGGATTTCCTTGCCGGCGAGGGGATGTCCGCCGAGAAACTGCATGGCGGGATGGCGCTGGGCTTCGGCCACGATTTCCGCTTTGGTGCTACCGGCGTCGGTGACGAGCGTGTGGGGGCGCAGATGCGGAGCGATCGCGGCGAGCGAATCGCGGATGACGCCGACCGGTTGGGCGAGGAAGAGCAGGTCGGCGCGGCGGGCCGCTTCTTCGAGGGTGCAGGCGCGGTCTATGGCGCCGAGAGCGCGGGCGCGTTCGATGGTGGAGGGCGAAGAGACGCCGAGGATTTCACCCTGGAAACCGGCGGCGCGCAGGGCGAGGGCGAAGGAGCCTCCGATGAGGCCAACGCCCAAGATGGCGACCGATTCCACGGCCGCTAGATCGACCGGCCGAGCACCGGCGCCATGGCGCGGAGCTGACCCATCATTTCGAAGAATTGATCAGCCCGCAGGGACTGAGCGCCGTCGCTCAGGGCGTGATCGGGATCGGGATGAACTTCGACGAGGAGGCCGTCGGCGCCGGCGGCGACAGCGGCGCGGGCCATGGGAAGGACTTTATCGCGGCGGCCGGTTCCATGGGAGGGATCGCCGAGGATGGGCAGGTGCGAGAGCTGTTTGACGACCGGGATGGCGGAGATGTCCATGGTGTTGCGGGTGGCGGTTTCAAAGGTGCGGATGCCCCGCTCGCAGAGCATGACGTCGTAGTTGCCGCCGGCGAGGATGTACTCGGCCGAGAGCAGCCATTCCTCGATAGTGGCCGAGATGGCGCGCTTGAGGAGAACGGGGACGCGGCGGGCGCCGAGTTCGCGGAGCAGGTTGAAATTCTGCATGTTGCGGGCGCCGACCTGCAGGATGTGGGAATAGGTTTCGAGTAGCGGGATCTGGGTGTGGTCCATGACCTCGCTGACGACGAGGAGGCCATGGCGGTCCGCCGCCTCGCGCATCATTTTCAGGCCTTCTTCGCCGAGGCCCTGGAAGCTGTAGGGAGAACTGCGCGGCTTGAAGGCGCCGCCGCGGATGACGGTGGCGCCGCCTTTTGCGGCGACTTCGGCGGAGCGTTCGATCTGGTCGCGGCTTTCGACGCTGCAGGGCCCGGCCATGACGACGATGCGGCCGCCGCCGATTTCAACATTACGGATGCGGATGACAGTGCCGGCGGGACGGAAGGCGCGGCTGGCAAGTTTATAGGGCGAGACGATGCGGTGGCATTCCTTGACGCCTTCGAGAATTTCGAAGTCCGCCGGATCGACGTTTTCTTCCGGTCCTACGCCGCCAAGCACGGTGTGAACCACGCCGGTGGAACGATGCACCGCGAAGCCGGCCGACACCATGCGGTCGATGACGCGCTGCACCAGCGGCTCGCCGGCTCCCTCCTGCATTACAACGATCATGCGTTTGCTTTCTTAAATCCTTCCTAGGAGTCAATCCTCGGGGTTGGTGGGCCGGCGGATCAGCGCCTCTTCGCGCTCACCAGTTCGTAGCTGCCGCGCACGAGCGAGGCGACTTCGTCCCAGTCCGTGGCGGCGCCGTTGGCGTTCAGCCGGAGCGACACCCAACCGTGCTGGCCGAGATACGGCGTGCGCAGGAAGCGGGCGTCCTTCAAAAAGACCGACTGCATCGCCTTGCCTACCTTGACGGCGACCGTGAGCTCGCCGCGGTACTCCTCCAGGACGGCGAACATGCGTTCCTTGACGCGGAACGTGGGATGACCGAAGGCGACGGTTTCATGCGCGTCCGGGAGCGCGGCGCAGACCGCACGGAGACGCGAGAGCACCTGTGCCGAAGCCGATTCTCGAATCGTTCTGACTGCCAAGCCCATTTAGTGCCTCACTACAGGAGCCGATCGCCCCGATCCAGGGCGGGACGCCGGTTTTCGAAGCGCTGCCGGTGTGTTGGTGGACGACGCCGGCGCGTAAATCGGGATTGTGACGATGTTGCTGGTAAACAGATTCTGCGCGATGCGCAGCGTGCTCTGCAAGTTTGTGCTCAGCGACTCGCCCATTTGCAGGGTCACCTGGTAGACGCCGATGGAGCCGGGCTGGAAGCCGGTGTACAGGACGTTGGCGGTGCTGTTGCCGTTGATGAGCGCGTCGACCGGCTGGAGGACATTGTTGGCGGGTCCGGCGTAGGGGACGCCGTCGGAGTTTTGCCAGGCGCCGTCGGCGGATGTGGTGATCCCAAGGCCGGTGGCGTAGATGTTGATGAGTTCGCCGGGCACGGCCGGGTTCGCGGTAGTAACCGGGGCGCCGGCGGTGTTGGCGCAACACATGGCGCCGGGGCCGAGGACGGTGAGCAGGAGGTTTGCGCCGGAGCTTACCGACACGCTGACGGATGTGCCAACGCCTGTGGCGCCCGGCTGTTTCGCGGAAAGGATGATGCGGTTAAAGGCGCCGGCGGCCTGGGCGGTGACGACCTCGCTCGAGTTGGCATTGATGAGGGTGATGAACTGATTTTCGATGGAGGTGAGCGTGTCGCTGGCTACGACCGTGTAGCTGTAGGCGTTGGAGCCGATGGTGATGGTGCCGACGTCGCCGGCCTTGACGGTTCCGTCGACCGAGACGACGTTGGTGGCGGAACTGCTGGCGTGAACCGCCATCGCCTCGCGCGGTTCCTGGCCGGGATAGGCGAAGATGCCGGGGTTGCCGGGCACGATGGGGACGCCTACGGCGGCGGTCCATATCACCGAGCCGTCCTGGCGCACGGAGCGGACCCAGGTTGTGACGCTGGTTGCATCGACGATCCTGGACAGCATCTGCGCGTTGATCTGCGTTGGCGAGACGTATTCGAGCGGCGCGCGTGTTCCGTCGATGTAGAGTTCCACGCCAGCAAGCTGCAGGGGAAGGGGCTTGGTGACGTCGGCCGCGGCGGGGGCCTGGTCGGTGAGGCTGCCGTAGCCGAAGACCGTGATCAGGGTGCTGGGGGCGATGTCGGTGGCGTCCTGGCCGCCGGCGAGATTCGCGCCGCCCGCGGTGGCGGTAATCTGCGCCGTCGAGGAAGCCGTGGCCGAGTAAGCGATGTTGTTTCCGTCCACACCGGGAATTTTCGACACGAGCACGATCTCGGTAATCGCCGTTTCGGCGATCGCATAGACGTTCGGATCGCCCGCGCCGCTATTGGACGTGTTGATCTGCTGCACCATGTTGTTGATGACGCTGGTCAACGTGTCGTTCTTCTGGACGGTGTAAGTATAGTTGGCGCTGTTGACCGTGATGGTGACGGTGTCTTTCGCGTTGATGGTGCCGCCGAAGGTGACGGTGCCGAGGGCGAAGACTTCGCGGCTGGCGGCGTTGGTGATGCCGGTGCGCGAGATGAGGTTCTGCCCGGGCGTGAATACGAGGACGCGGCGGTCAAAGGGATCGCTGACGTAGAGGTTGGTCCCGTCCCAGGCGAGGGACTGCGGCGCGGTGATCTGGTTGGCGTCGGACTGGCTGCCTTGCGAAGGGTCGTACTCGATGCCGTTGATGTTGGAGAACTGGTCGTACTGGCCGAGGACCTCGTCGGCGGCGGCGCCGTTCTGGGCGGGGATGGATTCGTAGACGAGCACGCGATCGTTGCCGCCGTCGGCGACGAAGAGCCGTCCGCCGCCGGCGAGCGCATAGCGGGGGAAGCTGAGCGTGGCGGCGCAGAGGGCCGGATACGTAATGCTCGATCCGGAACCGGTGCTGGGGCAGTCGCTGTTGTTGGTGTTGTTGCTTGCGTTGCTCTTGAAATCCGGCTGGCCGAGGACGACGTCGGCGGGCTGGCCGTTCTGCGTGGGGATTTCGTTCCAGATGAGGACGCGGTTATTGCCGAGGTCGGTTACATAGACGTGCGTTCCGTCGGAGGTGACCGATACGGGATTGAGCATGTGGGATGCGTCGGTGGGCGGGTTGGTGTCGTACGTGGTGAAGCTGGATTCGCCGAGGACGACGTCGGCGGGTTGATCATTGGAGGTCGGGATCGAGTTCCAGATGAGGACACGGTTGGCGACCGTGTCGGCGACGAAGAGATGGTTGCCCTGAATCCAGACGCCCTGCGGGCCGAGCAGTGACTTGGCCGACTGGGCGAAAGTAGCGAGCGAGGTGAAATCCTTCTGGCCGAGGACGACGCTGGCGTTGGCGCCGTTGGTGGTGGGGATGGAGTTGTAGACGAGGACGCGGTTGTTATCGGTGTCGGCGATGACGACGATGTTGCCGTCGCTTGCGACGGCGGCGGGGTTCTGCAGGCCGTTCTGGGTGCGGTTTGGGTTGACGCCTACGAAATCGGTCTGGCCGATGACAACGCTGGCCGTGCCGCCGCAGACCTGGCAACGGGCGTACTGATAGGTGAGTTCAGCGTCGGGAGACGGCACCGGGAGGCTCGACTGCGGGAACAGGAGCACGCGGTTCTGCGTCGGCTCGGCCTGCATGCGGTTGGAGTCGACCACGAACAACATGTTGTTCGCCCAGGCGAGTCCGCTGACGGCGCCGAGGAGGCTTGCCGAGGGGTTCACCGTGGGCGGGTTTCCAGCCGAGTTTTGGGCCGTAAAAGTCTGTTGGCCGATGACCGCGCGAGCGGCCATGCCGGTGACGAACCGGTTCTGAGCAGCCACACTGAGAGGCAGTAGAAAAAGAGCGGCGAGACACTTCATGGTAAGCAGATCAGACGAATTTTCTAGTATAGCGTATGCACGCCGAACGAGGCGCGCGGAAGTGCGGTTTCATGTAGGCAGGAAAGGATTTACCCGGACTTGGGTGTGTGAAATGGAATCCACAGTGTGGCGGAGGGGACGGGCGTCCGGGACACGGCGCCGGAGCTTGATGGCGGCCGCCTTCGGCGATGTTACAATGAGGCGTTTTGACGGAAACGGCCCAGATCGCCAAGCTCAGGTCATTCCGGCAAGCGGGTCTCTGGTTGCTCCGTTCAGGCATCCAGGAAGGGAACGGGGGCGTAGCCCGTTATTACCGCTCGGATCTTCGGCGAAATGCGCGCATTTCGCTGGAAATTACGGGCTATGCGGTGAGTACGCTGCTGTATTTTCACCGCTTGACGCGGCGGGGCGAATATCTCGAAGGCGCGCTTGCGGCGGGGAGGCTGCTGCGGAAGGCCGGCCCGCTCTATCCGTTTGAACTGGCGCGGCCAGGCGAAGAGCCTTGCCAGCACGCCTATTTTTTCGACACGGGTATCGTCGTCCGCGGGTTGCTGCGGGTGTGGCGGGAGACGGGCGACCGCTCGTGGCTCGATGCCGCCTCCGAAGCGGGCCACACGATGATCCGTGCTTTTATGGGCGGCGGCATGCCGCACCCGATAGTACGGCTGGCGGACCTCGGTCCTCTGCCCGATGAGGAGCGGTGGGCGGCGCGCCCCGGGTGCTATCAACTGAAAGCGGCGTCGGCGTGGCGGTGGCTTTACGAAGAGACCGCGGACATGGCGTTCCTGGATGCGTGGGAGGAGTCGCTGGATCTTTGTCTGCGGGCTCGGGACCGGTTTCTTCCCGGGGACTCGGATCCGCGGAAGATCATGGACCGGCTGCACGCGTACTGCTATTTTCTGGAGGGCCTGCTCCAGGCGGCGGAGCGCGAGCCGTGCGCGCGGGCGATTGTCGAAGGCATTGACCGCGTGGGGCATTATCTGCGGCAAATCGAGGATGTGTTTGTCCGCTCCGACGTGTACGCGCAGCTTCTGCGGCTACGAATCTATGCGGCGTACTTCGGGTTAATCGGCCTGGCCGAACCGCAAGCGGCGCGGGAGGCGGTGTCGGCGGCTTCGTTCCAACTCGGCGGCAACGACGCGGCGCTGAACGGAGGGTTCGCGTTCGCCCGGGAAAAGAGCGGACTCATGCCGTACGTGAATCCGGTGTCGACGGCGTTCTGCGCGCAGGCACTCGAGCTTTGGGAGCGACGGAGCACCAGCGCCGCGGCGCTCGACCCCCACGATCTGATCTGAAGGGCGGCCTTTCTTTCCATCGCGCAAAACGGAGCCGCGGGGTGACCGCTCCCTTGCGGTCTCGGTTTCGGGTGGCGCGGCTACGGAGCCGCGGGGCTTGCGCCGCTTGCGGCCCTGTGCGCTCTCTTCACATCGCGCACAACGGAGCCTCGCGGCCCTGTGCGCTAGATTATTTCCGGCTTGCGGGCGGCGATGGCGTAATCGAGGCCGCCAAAGAAGCGGCGCTGGACGGGTTCGGGCAACCCGGCCAACTCGGGAAACGCTTCGACGGCCGATGCGAGATAGTCCACCTCGATGCGCGTGAACCCGGCTTCGGCGAGGAAGAAGGCAAGCAGCGCGGCGGGGAGCGGATGGCGGTGGGTGGGGTCGAGATAGAAGTGCGTGGCGAAGATGGCGAGGCACTCGGGGTTGGGCGTCTCGATGGCGAGGACGCCGCCGCGGCGGAGTTTGCGGAAGGCCAGAGCCGCGAGTTCTGGCAGGAGCGGGCGCTTGATGTGCTCGACCACTTGGATGCAGGCGATGCCGCCGAGCGAGTTGTCGTCGAGCGCGGCAAGATGCTCGAACAGATCGGCCTGGGTTGCGTCGAGCGATTTGGCGCGGCAGATGGCGGCGAGTTCCGGGCTCAGTTCCACGCCGCGGGCCGCAATGCCGGAGCCGCGCAGTGCTTCGAGGAGTTCGCCGCGTCCGCAGCCTAAGTCGAGGACGGGGGCGCAGCCGGCGAAGGTTTCTCCGTAGCGGGCCATGCGGTGGCGGATGTCGTCTTCCGAGCCGCGGAACCGTTCGGAGAAACGGAGCCAGTCGACGCCTTCCCAAGAAGGCGCGGCGGCGGGCGCGGTGGGAGCGATTGCGGCCGGCGAAGCGAGCGCCCGTTGGCGAAGGACGCGCAATTCGGAATGGATGAGCGCCTCGGTCTGCTCGCGCAGGCGGCGGAGGGCTTCGTCGTGCTCTTTGCGAAATGCGAGGGCGGCGCGGTCGAGTTGGCCGGTGAAGTCGCCGTGCTGGGCTTTGAGGAGATCGCGGAAGGCGGACTCAAGCTGGGCGGCGCGGGCGTCGAGGTTGGCGGCAAGCTGCGCGGTGCGGTGTTCGAAGCCTCGCTGGAGGCCGGCCAGATTCCGGAGGTATTGAATCTCCTGGGCGGTGATTTTTTCTTCCGCGGCGCGGAACCAGGATTTCCAGGTTTCCGACGCGGGATCGACAGCGGCGCCGAGCGCGGAAATGGCGCGGTTCACTTCGCCGAGCGCATCGAGGGAGGCCTGGACGCAGGCGAGCGTGGCGCTGTTGAACTCGATCTGCTCGCGGACGTGCCAATCGAGCGCGCGGGCGGCGAGACGCTTCACGCGCTGGACGATGGAGTTGACGAGGCCGGGCGGGCGCGGATTGACGGCGCCGATGGCGGCGACCTTGCCTTCGGCGGCATCGCGCGCTTCGAGCAACGGCATCAGATCCGCGGGGGCCGCGCCGGCGGGACCGGCGCCGGAGTGGCGCGCCTTCACGCGCTCGCGAATTTCTTCGACGAGACGCGCCAGTTCTTCAGTCCTGGTATCCACGCTTACGGTCCCAACTCGCGGTGATCTTGGTGTGAATGCCGCCGCGGGGCGTGAACTCGCCCTCGAGCGTGGCGGACCAGGGACGGCAGGCCCGCACGATGTCGCGCAGCATGCGGTTGACGATGTTTTCCTGAAAGATGCCTAGGTTGCGGTAGGCGAGCGTGTACATCTTCAGCGACTTCAGCTCGAGGCAGGACTTGTCGGGGGTGTAGCGGAGGACGAGAGTGCCGTGATCGGGGAGGCCGGTCTTCGGGCAGACGCTGGTGAACTCGGGCATCACGATCTCGATCTGATAGCGCTCGCGATACTGGTTCGGCCAGGTTTCGATATCGGGCAGCGGCGCCTTCACGCCGCTTTCGGCGTGTTCGTCGGTGTATTGGCGTTTCATGGGGCGGCGGTTGTGAGGGCGCGGGCAAGCAGATCGAGGAAGAGGCCGACGTCGGTGACGACGCCGACGGCCTGTCCCGTGCCGCGGTCGCTGACCTTGGTGGCGACGGCCGGATTGATATCGACGCAGACGATTTTGACCCAGCTTGGGAGCATGTTGCCGGTGGCGATGGAGTGGAGCATGGAGCCGAGGCAGAGAACGAGGCCGGCGCCGCGCAGTTGCCCGGCGTAGGCGTCCTGCGCCTGGTTCATGTCGGTGAGGGTGTCCGGGAGCGGACCGTCGTCGCGGAGGCTTCCGGCGAGGACGAAGGGGATGCCGGCGCGGACACATTCATAGAGAACGCCGGATTTCAGCCGTCCGCTTTCGACGGCGGCCTTCACGCCGCCGGCGTGATAGATGGCGTTGATGGCGCGCATGTGGTTGCGATGGCCGTGCTCTTCCTGGCGGCCGTCGTTCTGGCGGACGCCGAGCGAGGTGCCTAGCAGCGCAGCTTCGACGTCATGGACGCCAAGCGCGTTGCCAGCCAGCAATGCGTCGACGAGGCCCGCGCGGATGAGCGAAGCGAGAGCGGAGGCGCCGCCGGTGTGCACGACGACGGGTCCGGCGACGACGACGATGCGCTTGCCTTCGGCGCGGGTTTGGGTGATGAGCGCGGCGGTCTGGCGGACGGCGGTTTCCACCTGGCGTTCGCTCGAGATGCCGTTGCTCATGAAGGCGAAGGCGAGGCGGTCGCGCTCCTTCGATTCGGGGACGACGCGGATGCCGCGCATGCCCGTGACGACGCGGTCTCCGGCGCGCACGTCGCGCAGGCGGCGGCAATACGCCGCGCCGTCTTCGACGACGATGAGCGCGTCCATGCGCTGGTTGCGAACCTCGATCCACTCGCCGCCGAGCCGGACGAGCGTGCGGTGGTTGGTGGTGGAGTAGAAATCCTCCGGCGCGCAGCGGTCGCGGCCGACGGTTTCGAGCGTGGCGTCGCCGCCTTCGGCGCGAGAGCAGCCCAGGCCGAGCAACTGGGCCAGAAGCTGGCTCATCAGTTCGTGTCCGGGCGTTTCCACCTTCAGACGCAGGTATGACGGCTCGCTGTTCGTACGGCCGATGCGGAACTGCTCGACCTCGAAACGGCCTTGGAACTCGACGACGGTGTCGAAGATCTGCTCGAGAATATGCGAATCGACGAGGTGACCTTGCGCCTCGACGACTTCCTGGGTACTCATGCGTGTTGTCTTTTCAGGATAGCGCCCGCCTGCCTGGCCGACGGGGCCGGAGGCGAGCGGGCGCGGAAGGAAATCAGGCCTGGGTGAGAAAGATCGGGAGGCCGGTTTTGTTGGCGTAATTCGGGCGGTAGCGGACGGTGTTGTACATCGTCGCGACGTCTACCTTGCGCGGCCCGAGCCCCGGGTCGGGGATCGGCACCATTTCGTACCTGCCGCTGACGATGGCCGCCATGAGACCGCTCTTACCTTCGAGCACGCAGTCGAGCGCCATGGTGCCGAAGGTGGAGGCGACGAGTTTGTCGACGAAGTCCGGCGCACCGCTGCGGAGGTCGTAGGTGAGGTCGCTGACGACGGTCTCTTCCTTGGCCCGCGCCTGAATCTCTTCGCTCAGAGCCTCGGCGATATTGAACTTCTTGCGGTGGCCGTAGGCGTCGGGCTCGCCGTACTCGCGCGGCGTGTAGCCTTCCCACTGCGCGCCTTCGCTGAGCACGAGCAGCGAGTAGTTGCTGGGGTTCTTGCGCTTGTCGGTGACCAGGATGCCGATCAGTTTGTCGAGGTCGACCTTGTACTCGGGGATGCAGCAACGGATATTGGTGACGTAGGCGGTGTAGAGCGCGGTGAAGCCGGCGTCGCGGCCGAAGACGCGGAACAGGCCGATGCGCTCGTGGGAGCCGACCGTGGTGCGCTGGCGTGTGATGGCGTCGGTGGCGCGGGTGATGGCGGTGGAGAAGCCGATGCAATACTCGGTGTTGCGGACGTCGTTGTCCATGGTCTTCGGCACGGCGACCACGGGCACGCCGAGTTTGTCGAGCCTGGCCGCATAGCTCAGTGTGTCGTCGCCGCCGATGGCGATGAGGTAGCTAACGCCGAGCCGCTCGATATTCTGCAGAACCTGCTTGCTGATGTCGTAGGTGGTGACGGGGACGCCGTTCTTCACCGATTCGGTCTTGGGGAACTCATTGCCCTGGAGGAAGGCGGGCACGGCCTTCATCTTCGAAGGATTGGTGCGGCTGCTGTGGAGGAAGGTGCCGCCGGTGCGGTCGATGGTTCGGGTGTTGTCGCGGTTGAGCGGGTGGATGTAGCGCACTTTGCTTTCCGGCTCGTCGAGGTTGACGTGCGTGAGGCCTTCCCAGCCGCGGCGGATGCCCACGACTTCGTGGTCGTGTTCGGTGGCGCGGTAGGTGACTTCTTTGATGACGGAGTTGAGGCCGGGCACATCGCCGCCTCCGGTAAGAATCCCGATGCGTTTGCTCATAAGAAGTTGGTTCCCGGAATTGGGGGAGATTCCTATTGTAACGGTTGGAGCCGCGCTTAGCGCGCGGTTACGGAGAGGTACATGCGGACGAAGGAAAGCAGGGTGAGCGCGATGCAGACTCCGGCCAGGCCGCCGAGGAACGGCTCCTTCCAGGCGCCGCGGACATTGGGCGTACGGATAATCCAGCCGGCGATGAACCCGGAGACGAGTCCGCCGACGTGGGCGGCGTTATCGGTGGGGAAAAAGGGCAGCAGGCCCAACAGGAGGCCATAGACCGCCCAGCGCATGTAGAGCGACTTGGCGGCCGCTCCGAAGGAGGACTTGTCGGTAACTCCGAAGGCGATCATTGCGCCGATCAAGCCGAAGATGCCGGCCGAGGAACCGATGGAGATGCCGGCGTAGAACACCGAACTGGCGAGAAAGCCGCAGACGGTGGATACGAAGTAGAAAACGATGAACCGGCGGGTGCCGTAGATGAGCTCGACCTCGGCGCCGAGATCGAACAGGACCCACGAGTTCATCAAAATGTGGAGGACGCCGCCGTGGAGGAACCCGGCCGTCACCAGGCGCCACCATTCGCCGTTGCCGGCCAGGTAGGCGTAAGGCAGCTTCGCCCCGAACAGCATCAGCGTGGCGTTGTCCGGGGTGTTGGTGCGCATCGAGTAGAGCGTGGTGGCGGCGAAGAGCGCGAAATTGATGAGCAGGATGAGAATGGTGGTGAAATGCGCCTGGGGAATCAGGCCGCCGAGGATTACGTCCGGAGCGCGGCGGTCGACGGCGCGGGGTCCGACGGGCGCCTGGCAATAAGGACAAGTGCGGTCCGAGGTGGTGATGAATGCCCGGCAATTCGGGCACATGCGGCGGGTTTCCATTTGGGGTGAGGCACTTCCATTCTAACCGGCGGAGTGCTTACAATCTTCCCGTGTGGCGAAGAATTCGATTGGCCGTGGCGCTGTGGGTGGCGATGTGCGGCTGGGCGTGGGCCGGACCCGGGCGCCCGCGTGGCTACCATCTGACGCCGGAGGAGACGGTGAAGGCGAAGGCGTTCGCCCGCGCCCGCAACAC
Organism: Acidobacteriota bacterium; assembly: GCA_021778335.1. Lineage (GTDB taxonomy): Bacteria > Acidobacteriota > Terriglobia > Bryobacterales > Bryobacteraceae > JAJYKC01. The sequence continues at coordinate 16,506 of JAJYCN010000048.1, forward strand.
GGTTTACTGGGGCGGCGAGGCGGTTTCCCTGGCGGCGCTTGTCGGGATGATCAAGCTGCGGACCGGCCCGCGCTTACGCCACGCCGCCGAACGGGCCACGCATCGCCGGTGGCTGCAGGCCTGGATCGCCGTTCCGCCGGTGCTGCTGGCGGTGGCCGCGGTTGAGATTCCGTTCGACATTTACGCGGAAATTGTTTCGCGGCGGTACGGCCAGTCGATCGAGACGTGGGGGCAATGGGCCGGAGATTGGGCGAAGGCCGAGGGACTGTTTCTTGCGATCGGGACGCTGGCGGCATGGGGGCTTTACGCTCTTCTGCGGGCGAGTCCGAAGCGGTGGTGGATCTGGGCGTGGCTGATCGCGATCCCGCTCGAGGTGGCCGCAACGGTGGTGGAACCGGTGATCATCGAGCCGATGTTTTACGACTATCAGCCGCTCGGGGCCGAGCATCCGGAACTGGTGGGGGACATCGAGCGCATTCTGCAACGCGCCGGCATCGCGATTCCGCCGGACCGGCTGTACGAGATGAAGGCGAGCGAGAAGACCAACTCGCTGAACGCGTATGTTTCCGGCTTCGGGCCGAGCAAGCGGGTGGTGCTGTACGACACGATCATCGCCAAAGAGAAGGGCCCGCCGCTGCTAACGACGGTGGGCCACGAGCTGGGGCATTACGCGCTGCACCACATCCGCAACGGCCTGCTGGCGGGCTTTGGGCTGACGCTGTTCGCGTTTTGGGCGGCGGCGGTGGCGCTGCGCCTGGCGGGCGGCGGCGAGGCGGCGGGAGACTGGGGCACGCTGCCGGAGATGCTGCTCACCCTGTCGGTGATTCTGTTTCTGCTCACCCCGGCGATGAACGCTTACAGCCGCAGACAGGAGCACGAAGCCGACGTTTATTCGATTGAAGTGACCCACGGCGTTGTGCCGGACCCCGGGGGCGCCGCCGCGCAGGCGTTTCAAATCGAAGGCGAGAGCGCGTTTGCCGACCCCAGCCCATCTCCGTTCGAGGTGTTCTGGCTCTACAGTCATCCGCCGATCGCGGACCGGCTGCGTTTCTCGCTCGAATACGATCCCTGGCGTGCTGGTGCGCGGCCGCGCTTCGTCGCGCCCTGAAAAGGCCGTCTGAAACGAGTGTGCTAGGCTGCGAGAAGAAGGAAGCCTCGCCGTGAACAAGCAGTTTTTGATCTTTTTTGGGATAGGAATCGTGGTGATTGCGGCGCTGCTTTACTTCAGCTACGCAACCACCAAAAACAACCACCTCGAGCTGCGGGGCAAGATCTTGAAAGTCCGCACGGGCGTGCTGGACGAGAACAGCTCGGCCGCGGTGGTGGACTTCCGCGTCGCAAATCCGAGCGACATTCCGTTCGTGGTGCGGGAAGTTACTGCCACGCTGATGGAAGCCAACGGCGCATCGGAAGACGGCATGATGATTTCCAAATCCGATTTCGCGCAACTGCTTGCTTACAACAAATTCCTTGGCAAGGAGTACAACGGCGGACTCGCGATTCGCGACCAGATTGCGCCGCACACGACGGTGGACCGCATGGTGGCGATCCAGTTTCAGCAACCGGCTTCGGCGCTCGATAAGGCGAAGGCCTTGAAACTGGTGGTGCAGGACATGGACGGTCCGGAGTGGACCACCGAGTATCGCTTTTAGCCCGGGCGATCCTCGACCGGGAAATAAACCTCAGACGAAAACGGCGGCGCACCCCAAGGAGGTTCGCCGCCGTTTGTCTGCCGCACGGGGCTCGTCTTAATCGCGCACGACGGAGCCGCGTGACGCAAGCGTCACTCGCGGCCCTGTGGACCTTTCTTTAATCGCGCACGACGGAGCCGCGTGACGCAAGCGTCACTCGCGGCCCTGTGCGCTAGTGCTTGATGGGAGAAGCGGCGCCCGGTTTCTTCGGCGCCGGTAGCTGAGCCGGGGCCGAGGCCGGGCCGCTGTTCTTGTCGTAGAGGTCGATGATGTCCTTGGTGATGTCGATCGTATTGGAAGCGAACAGAATGGGGGTCTGCGGCGAGCTGTCGTCAAGCACCAGGACGAAGCCGTTCGCCTTGGCGTACTCGTTGATGACCACGGTCATCTTCTGAGCGATCTTCTGGACGGCTTCCTGCTGGGCCTGCTGGAGGTCGCCCTGGTCGTCTTCCATGTCGCGTTGCAGGCTCTTGCTCTCGCCGTCGATCTTTCGCATGAGCTCCTGCTTGCTCTGGTCGCTCATGGTGTTCTCGCCCTTCTGCAGTTCGGCTTTCAGTCCGTTGATTTCGGCCTGGCGGGCGTCTACTTCCTTCCGCTTGGGAGCGAACCTCGCTTCCAGGTCCGTGGCGGCGCGCTTACCGTCCTGGGTACTGACGATGGCGCCCTGAATGTTGATTACGGCGATCTTGTTCTGCGCGACGGCGAACGGGCACAGGGCCGCTGCCAGTATCGGCAGCACGGTGAATTTACTTCTCACGGCTGACTCCTTGGATATGCACTGGTTGGGGTTTCCTCAATTGTAACGGATGTTTCAGTCCTGACGCGCAGGGGGTTAGAATGTCCTTCCGACGGTGAACCGCAGCGTGGTCGAGCGCTCGTCGTAGGGGAAGGCCGATCCGTACTGCTGCACCGCGGAATTGTAGGTGGTCTGGTTCGGGAACAGCGAGCGGTCCAGCGGCAACGGAGGCGCGATGTTCTGCATGACGCGCAGCGGGTTCCAGGCGAAATACACGCGGAACGGCGCATTGACTACCGGGAGCACCACCTGGAATTCCAGGCCGGTGGAGGCGCGCATGGCCTGCGTGCCCGGCGCGATGTAAGCCCTGCCGCTGAAGTTAGCCTGGGGGAACTCGGCATTGAGCTGCTGGACGCGCGAGGGGTCGAGAGCAAGCTGATTCGTGTAGGCCAGTTTGTTGATGCCGATATCGAGGAACGGCGCCGCCGTGACCGGCCCGAGGATCGGGATGCGGTACTCGAAGTTGGCGTAGACGTTGGTGTCGCCGCCGGGGAAGATGAACTGGTAGGTGGGGATGTTCATCGTCATCGGGCTGAAGGTGACCGTTCCATCCGAGCCGACGAACTTCTGGGTGCGGGCCGATCCGTTGTCGTTGAGGATGTTGATGGGCGTCGAGGTCGGGATGAAGGCGACCGGGCTGACGCTAAAGAAGTCGAAGCCGCGGAGGTCCTGCTCGCCGCCGGCGTAGTAACGGTCGAACGGCGGGGCGACGCGGCCGTTGTAGCCGGTGAGGGTGCGGCCGAAGAAGTGCATCGCGACGGTGTGGTTCTTGCCGAAGCCGCGATGGAAGTATTTCAAATCGATGTTTGGCTCGATCGTGTCGACGTTGCCGCCGAGACCGGCCACGCCGACCGAGGCATAGATGGACTTGCCGGCCGTGGGCGTCATCGGATTGTTGACCGTGTTGTAGGTGTAGGACGGAGTGAACTTGCTGGTGCGGATGCCGCTCAAAGAGTTCGGGCCGCCGACACCGGCCTGGAAGTCCAGGTAGTTGAAGTAATCCGAGGCGGCGGTGGTCAAGGTGCGGATGTTGGAGATGTCGTAGCCGTAGGTGAGGCCGATGCGGGCGAAGCTCCGGTGCAACTGGTAGGAGGCGAACACGGTTGCGCCGTAGCCGTTCGACACATAGTTCAGCAGGTTCTGCTGGCCGATGCCGCTATAGAGCGGAGCGAGGTTGTAGCCGGCGAAGATCGACGCCTGCTGCGCCTGATTGAAGTTGTAGCGCTGCATGTAGATGGTGAAGCCGGTCTGGATCGGCCGGTCGAACAGATACGGCTCGGTGAAGCCGAACTGCACGCTGCGGAGCATCGTGCCGAGCTGGGAACTCAGGCTCAGCGTTTCGCCCAGCCCGAGGAAGTTGTTGGTTGAGTACGAGAAGCCGATGAAGCTGCCGGCGATTTCGCTGACGCCGCCGTTGAGCTGGATCGAGTTCTTGCCTTTTTCCTTGACCTTCAAGTTGAGGTCGACGGTGTTGGTCTTGGTGTCGCGGGTGACGGTGGCGGCGTCCTCTTCCTTCAGCGGCTCGAAGTAGCCGAGCTGGTTCAGGCGGAGGATGCTGACATCCCACAAGCGGGTGTTGAAGAGGTCGCCTTCGTCGATGAGCAGTTCGCGGCGGATGACCTTGTCGCGCGTGGTTGTGTTGCCGGTGAAATCGATGCGGCGGACGAAGAACTGTTTGCCTTCGTCGACGGCGAGGGTCAGATCGATGGTGCCGTTCTCGGGGTGCGGGTCGAAGTCGGGCTCGACGACGGCATCAATGTAGCCGAACTCGCCGTAGAGCTTCTGCATGTTCTTCACGCCCTTGCGGAGCTTTTCGGTGGAGAAGGTGTCGCCTTCGGTCATGCCGAACAGAGGCCGCATCAGGGCGTTCGGCGTCTTGAACAGCTTCACGCCGGTGAAATTGATCTTGCCGATCTTGTACTTAATGCCCTCATCCATCGTGATGCTCAAGTCGGCTCGTTTGCCGATCTTGTTCGAGTGGACGAGCGGGATGTTCCGCCCCGTGCCGCCGACGTCGTGAATCGTCACGCTGTGGTCTTCCACGCGCGCCGTGAAGTAGCCGTTCTGCTGGTAGAAGTCGCGCACGCGCTCCTGGTCCTCTTCGAACTTGGACGAGTCGTAGGTTTTGGCGAAGAGATTTTCGAACAGGATCGAGTGGGGGATGCCGAGGGGACGGAGGTTCTTCATCGCATTGATGATGTCCTTGCGCGAGAAAACCTTGTTGTTCTTGATCTCGATGTTGCCGACCTTCACCTTCGGGCCTTCGTCGATCTTGAAGACGAGGCTGAGAGAGGCCGGCGGCACCTGGTGCAGCACCGGCGTCACGGTGGCGTACTGGTGGCCACGCTCGGCGAGGAGTTCCACGAGCACGTTCTTGGCGCGCTGCACTTTGTTCGGGTCGTACTGCGACTCGACGACGAGGCTGACGTGGCGTTCCTTGTAGCGGTCCAGAATGTCCGATACGCTGATCGACTTATTGCCTTCGTAGGTGATCGACCGAATCATCGGGCGCTCGGTGACGAGCCAGCGGATGATCCATCCGGTCTTGCCGCGGATTTTCTCCACCGAGAGGTCGTCGAAACGGCCGCTGTTCCAAAGCGCGGAGAAGTCGCGGTGAATGACGTCGTCGTCGAGCTTGTCTCCCACGCGGGAGAAAATGAGCGCGCGCAGGGTGTCCTGCGGCACGCGGCGGGCGCCACGGAACTCGATCGCCTCAATGGTGTCGGCCGGACTTATGGTTGGCGTAGGGGCCTTCGCGGTAGGCGGCGCCTCGAACGGCTGTTGCTGCTGTTTGCCGGGCTCCTGCGCCTGCGGCACGGTTTCAAATGGATTTGCCGGTGGCGCGGGTTGGGCCTGTTTGGGAGGCTGCGCCTGCGGCGCCGGCTGGTTAGCGGGCGGCGGGGTGGTTGGCTTTTGCTGTGAAGACGGCTGCTGGGCAAGCGCTAGCGGGAGCGCGCACAGCAACAGCGTCATCAGGCGGCCAGGCCTGGGATACATCGTCAAGAATCGTTCCTTTCCACCCTGCGCGAATTCCTCTTCGAGTGGCGCCCCAGTTGAGCTGTGCGCAAATTCCACGGTGTGCGCAAATTTCACTAACGCTCAGTACATCCAAGTCAAAGTGCTACCGGGACGAGACGCGCGGACTTTCATACGCGTTTCAAGGAGCGGCGCCTTACACGTGGGTCAAACCCAACATTCTACCCGATAGGAGGCGGCAAGGGAAATTTTTGTCGACGGGAGCCGGACGACGGGGCCGGAAATCCGCCCGGGAAAGCACGGTCAAACGGGGCCGGCACGTCTCGCCGCGCCGTTGTTTTGCCGCCGCGCGCGGCCTGCCGAGGAGGCGGGCTTACGCGGCGCGCGCCCAAGCAATCGATTCACGCCTCGAATCAACTGCGCCACCTCCCGCGAGCTTTTCTGGATCACGAGGTCGGCGCCGGTTGTGGCTTCGTTCAAACCCATCGAGTCGGTGAAGCCGGAAATCAATATCACGGGGATATCGGCCCGCACTTTGCGAATCTGCGCCGTCAGCTCGACGCCATTCATCTTCGGCAGCTTGAAGTCTGTGATTAGCAATTCGAATCGTTGGTTGGTGAAAAGCTCGAGTGCATCCTCCGCCGTGGATGCGATGGTGATCCGGTGCCCAAGCTCTTCCAGTACGCTCTTGCGGGCCACCAGTCCCAATCCGTTGTCGTCCACCATCAAGATTCGGGCTGTCTGTGCAGCGGATGAATCTCTCATGTTCTAGCCAAGGGCGACGGTACCGCAACGGCGATTCCGCTGTCAATCGAACGCTATGCTTCTGGGAACTCGCGAGATCGAGTGCTTGACTCAGAGACGCGAATTGTGAACGCGCGTCCTACTCGACTTCCTTCGGCGCCTTGTAGCCCGCCTTGGCGATGATCTGGTACTTGATGGAGTGACCCTTGCCATCGACGACGCGAAGCGGTTCGCCCGTAGCGGGATTCACTAGCTGCACCCGGATTCTGCGGAACGAGCCGTCGCGCGCCTGGTTGCTGGGGTGATAGGTGATCGTGTACTGATTGCGGAGCGCGGCCGAAATAGCGTTGAAGATCGAAGGAAATTCGCCGTAGAAGCGCGGGAAAAACGCCTGCCCGCCGGTCTCGCGCGCGAATACGTTCATTTGATTGTCGGCCTGAAGGAAGTCGAGCTGAGCGATGTTGCCGAGCATGCCCGCGGCGTCCATGTATTCGCGCAGCGCCTGAAGCATGCCGACCGCGTAGATCGGCACGGCGGAAGACTGTATCGATTTCCGGGCCTTGTCGAACGTCAGCTTGCTGAAGGTGTCCACGCCCGAAGAAATCAGCACGATCGCCTTGCGGCCTTCGACGTTCTCCATCCGCGTCTCGGCGTCGACGAGCGCGTCGTACAGATTCGACTCCGAGAAGCCGGCGATGCGCAAGCGCTGGAGGGCGTCGTAGGTCTTCTGGCGGTTCGTGCTGAAGTCGGACAGGATCTCGGGCTTGAGGTCATAAGCGATCACCGCGACGTAGTCTTCTGGCTTCAGCGTCTGCACAAAGCCGTAAGCGGCGGTGAGGGTCTGATACCAGCCGTCCGACCAGTATTGCTGGAACAGGTTGCTGAATTCGATGAGGAGGCAAACAGTCATCGGCGCCTCGCCCATGTTGACGCCCGCGACCTGCTGCGGCACGCCGTCCTCGAGCACGCGGAAGTTCCCCGGCGGAATGCGCGGGATGAAGTGGCCTTTGTTGTCGAGGACGGAGACGTCCACGGTGACCGTAATGGCTTCGGCCTTGAAGGTGGCCTCGGGGGTCTGCTGGTTTTCCTTCTTGTATTGGGACGGGATGGGCGCCTTGGTCGAATCCGCCGGAGCGTTGGTGTCCGTCTTCTTGGGCTTGGCGACGGATTCGGTGGATTGGGAGCCCGGCCCCTCCTGCGCAGGCTCTTCCTGCGCGAACAACGTCATGCTGAGTGTAAGGAAAAAAGCGATCAGAAATCGCATGGCTCTAACCTCCCGTACCGTACGCTATTCCAGTGTACTTGCGTTTACTGGACCCAAGGGTCGCGGTCGGAACCGTGCTTTTTCAGGTACACCTGAAACTTCCGGCGCATCCTCTGCCGCTTCCACTCGGCGTAGACCGATTGCAGTCGGCTTCGGGGATTTAGACGCACGCGCGGCATCTTGAGGTACAGATAGCCGACCAGCAGCCCTCCGAGGTGGGCGAACTCGCTGATGCCGGTGTTGCCGCCGCTCATCGACATGAGGAACGCAACGGCGCCGACGATCATGACGAAGTACTTCGCCTGAATTGGAATCAGGAAGCCCCAGAGGATGGTGCGCGTCGGGAACAGGAGAGCATAGGCGAGCAGAATGCCGAAGATGGCGCCCGAGGAGCCGATGGTGGCGACATCCGGAGTGCCGGCGGCATAGTTGGCGACGACGACGCAGATGCCGGCGCCGATGCCGCAGATCATGTAATAGCGCAGAAACCTCGCGGCGCCCCAGCTCCGTTCGAGGTCCGCGCCGAACATCCACAGGGCGAGCATGTTCCAGATGATGTGGCTGAAGCCGCCATGAAGAAACATGTATGTGGCCAATTGCCACACCATGAACATCTCGACCGCGGCGCGCGGGGTGAGCGCCATCAGGCCGGAGACCTCCTGGACAAGGGGCGAGCGATGGAAA
>JAJYCN010000049.1 GCA_021778335.1 Acidobacteriota bacterium
TCGCTGACGCACCGGCCGGATCTGTGGGGGCATCTCGGGATGGCCCGGGAGATTACGGCGATTTTGGGCAAGAAGCTGACCGATCCGGCACAGGGGCTTCCACTGCCTGCGGCAGGCGGCGACTTGCACGTGGAGATTGCCAACCCGGCCCTTTGCCCCCGTTACAGCGCCCTGGTGTTTGACAACGTGAGGGTAGGTCCGTCTCCGGCCTGGCTACGGTGGCGGCTGGCGGCTATCGGGCTGAATTCGATCAACAACGTCGTCGACGCGACGAACTGGATCATGGCCGAGCTGAGCCAGCCGATGCACGCCTTTGACGCCGACCTGCTGCACGGCGAGACGATCTATGTGCGGACGGCCCGAGCGGGCGAGTCGATTGTGGCCTTGAACGGCGAGACCTACGCGCTCGAACCGGCGAACCTGGTGATTGCGGACGCGGCCGGGCCGGTTGCGATCGCCGGTGTGATTGGCGGGCAGGGCAGCGCGATCCACGAAGGCACGACGCGAATTGTGCTCGAAAGCGCATGTTTCCTCGATTCGACCGTCCGCAAGACCAGCGTTCAGTTGAAGCTGCGCACGGATGCTTCGATGCGGTTCGAGAAATCGCAAGATGCGGTGAACACGACGCGCGCTCTGGCGCGAGCGATTGTGCTGCTGGAGGAGGTCTGCCCGGGTATCCGGCTGGTGGGCGGCCTTGCGGATGCGGGCGGCGCGCCGGCGCCGCCGGAGCCTATCGAGTTGCCGCTTGCATGGCTCGACCGCAAGCTCGGGCGCCATGTGGAGCCGGTGCAAGCTCGCGGCATCCTGCAGGCACTCGGTTTCGGCGTGAGCGAGGGAGGGGAGGAATCGCTGTCAGTTTCGGTGCCGTCCTGGCGGGCTACGAAGGACATTTCGATCAAGGACGATCTGGTGGAGGAGATCGGCCGTATTCTCGGGTATGATTCGATCGAGCCGCGCGCGCCGATGGTCCCCTGCGATGCCCCGGAGGCTGACCCGCGGCTTGCGCTGGTCAGGCATATCCGGGATATGGCCGCGGCACAAGGGTTTACCGAGGTTTACAGCTATTCCTTTGTCAGCGAGGAGATGGCCGAACGGTTTGGTTCTGAGCCTTCCTCGCACGTGCGGGTGCTGAACCCGATCGCGGCAGGTCAGACATTGCTGCGCAACAGCCTGCTACCCGGCATCTTCCGCGTTGTCGAGGACAACGGTCGGCACTACAGCGCCTTCCGGTTCTTCGAAATCGGGCGTGAGATCCACCCATGCGCCGGGGAGGAACTTCCGACTGAAACGCCGCGCTTTGCGGCCGCGATTTTCTCGCGCGACGAAGGCGCGGCAGCGTTGTTCGAATTGAAGCGTCTCGCTGAATGTCTGGCTCCAGGCTGCCGGGTTGAGCCAGTGGCTGCACGGCCATTCGAACACCCACGACGGGCGGCGGAAATCCTACTACCGGATGGGACGCTGGGACGGTTGTTTGAACTGCACCCGTCGCTGGGTCTCGATGGCCGCGCCGCGGTGCTGGATTTGGATATCGCAGGGCTCGAACGGAGGTTCGGCGCGGTGGTGAAGGTGCATCCGCAGTCGAAGTACCCGACCAGCGCATTTGACCTTTCCGTGGTCGCGCACGCAAGGACGCTGGCGGGTTCACTCCTCGACGAGTTGAAGGTGCTGGGCCGGGAAGACCTCGTGCGGATCGAGTACTTGCGCCAGTTCGCTCTACCCGGTGAGCAGGTGAGCTTCTCCTACCGGCTGACTGTAGGTGCACTTGACCATACGCTTTCCTCAAGCGAAGTGGCGGCGATCCGCGACCGGCTGATCGAAGGGATGAGGGGCCACGGTTACGAGCTGCGCGTCTGAGACTTGAGACTGGTGGGCCCTGTAGGATTTGAACCTACGACCAATGGATTATGAGTCCACTGCTCTAACCGCTGAGCTAAGGGCCCGTTCCGGCACGCTGCTGACCGCTATTGTAGCGTCGCACCGCCTGCCTGCCGCCGTTCACCAGACGCTATTCACGAAACCAAGCCGCGGCGGACCGCGTAGAGGATCAGTTCCGGCATGCTGTGGAGGCTCAACTTCTGGAAAATCTTATTCCGGTGGGTTTCCAGCGTCGCGAGGCTCACGTTCAGGATTCCAGAGGCCTCCTTGTTGGAACGCCCCTCCGCCAGAAGCTGCAGTACCTCTCGTTCGCGCGTAGTCAAAGTTTCATAACTGTCTTCGGCGCCGCGGCTCTGCAGATGCGTGGCGTAGTTCTCCACCAGCATCCGGCTGACTTCGGGGCTCAAGAACGCTTTCCCGTCATTGACCGCCCGAATGGCGCCGATCACGTCCGCATCGGTGGAATCCTTGAGCAGGTAGCCCCGGATACCGCTCTGCAGGGACCGCAGCACGTAACCCTCGTCGGAGTGCATGCTTAGGATGATCACCTTCGTATTCGTGAGTTTCGCTGCAATCTGCCGCGCCGCTTCCATTCCGTTGAGCATCGGCATGGCAATGTCGAGCACGGCGATGTCCGGGCGCTGCTGTTCGGCCATTTCCACGGCCTGGCGCCCGTCGGATGCCTCGGCCACGACTTCGAAATCCGGCTGCCCCTCAAGAAGCAACCGCATGCCGGCGCGCAGGATCGTGTGGTCGTCGGCCAGCAAGATCCTTATTTTCTCCACTTCGTCCGCCCCCTCCATTCGATCGTACCGAATTTCAACGAAAGGGAAACGGAGGAGGGGGAAAGCGTGACAGGAAGCCGCTCGACGAGGCGACTTCCGCCATACGGCCATCCGGGGACGAAAATCATGGTCACAGGGTATGTTCCGAGACCGAGGAAGCCGGTAGTATCGAGTTGTGAGGGCAAGGGATTCGTTAGGTGACAGGCCCCCTTTCCACCCTGCCACTTCCCTCAAAGTCCGGCGGATCCCTTGACCTCGCTTCATCCGCACGCCATGCCTCTGGATGAGCGAGAGTGCTTCCCCCCGGCCGGTGATCGGTAATTGTTGCGACGGAGCATTTCCCCTTGTTTGACCTGAGACGTCTATTTCTAGGTTGGAGAGCGGGCAGGAGCGACTCGGGAGAAGTACAAGAGGAGCCGCAAAAGGAAATCCGCCTGCTTGCTATCACGGCCGACATCGAAAACGAGATCGAGCTCCGGAGAATGGCCGGTGACAACGGCTGGCGGATCGTCTCGGCCCGGTCCTCGGAGGAGGCCGTGGCGGCGCTGGAGAGTCAGGAGTATGCTCTCGTTATCTGTGATCGCGATCTGCCCGGCGAGGATTGGCGCGAAGTGCTCTCGCGTCTGACAAGTCTCTCGCAGCGAAGATGTATTCTGTTGGCTTCGCCCGTCGCCGATGAGTATCTCTGGAATGAAGTCATCCAGCACCGTGGTTACGATGTCGTGACCAAGCCCTATCGCTATGACGAGCTGAAACGGGCCATCACCTTCGCCGGGAGTTGGGCGGGCCGGCCAGAGAACCACCGTAGGGAGGCTGCTTCGCGATAAGCTGTTGTACAGTCTTCACCCTGTGCGTGCCCGATGAACCCAACACTCCATCTCTCTCCTGATGTATTAGATAAACTTGCCGCCCTTGACTCCTGCAGCGTGTCGAATGCGATCGAGACGTTCAATGTTCGGCTCCGCAACGAAGGATTCATAACGGGCGGAGTTCGCTGTATGTTTCCGGAACTACCTTCCACGGTCGGCTACGCGGCGACGTGCCGTATCCGCGCCTCGTCTCCACCTATGACCGGCCGGTGCTATTTCAACCGAATGGATTGGTGGAAGTACCTGCTTACAGTTCCAGGGCCGAGAGTTCTGGTGATTCAGGATGTGGATCGCGTGCCAGGGATCGGGGCGTTCGTCGGTGAGGTTCATGCCACTGTTGGACGAGCCCTGCAGTGCGCCGGTTGTGTGACGAATGGCGCCGTCCGCGATCTTGAAGCGGTAGAAGCGACGGGATTTCAACTCTTCGCAGGAAGCGTGAGCGTGTCTCACGCCTATGCCCACATTGTGGAGTTTGGGGAGCCGGTCGAGATCGGAGGGTTGAAGATCCGATCGGGAGACTTAATCCATGGGGACAGGCACGGTGTACAGACTGTTCCCCTTACCATTGCTTCCGAGGTTCCGCGGGTAGCCGAAGAGATCCGGCGGAGGGAGCAGGAGTTATTCGCGTTTTGCCGTTCAGCCGAGTTCAGTTTCGATCAGCTTGCGGCCCGCTTCCAGGAACTGAGTTAGAAGACCAGTTAGACGAGTTTCATGCGAGGGATTGATATGGTTAGGAAGACGCTTTTGTCCGGCAGTTTCGGCTTGGCCGCGGTGGCCACAACGTTGCTGTCCGGTTGCTCAGGCACAGAGGCGGCGAAGGCCGCCGGCGCGGAACCGGCCGCCGTCACGGTAGGCGTAGTCAAGATCGGGAAAAGGGACCTGGGCCGGACGCTCACGGTTTCCTCCGAGTTGGTTCCTTTTCAGGAAATCGACGTATTCGCGAAAGAAGCCGGATATGTCCAGAAGCTGTACGTCGATTACGGGAGCCGAGTGAAGACGGGCCAACTCATGGCGGTACTCGAGATACCCGAGCTCGAGGCACAACTGAGGCAGGATGATGCAGCGATTAAGAACGCGCGGGATATGGTTACGCACTCTGAGCACGAGTTGGCGCGGAGCGAAGCCCAGCACAAGGTAGATCAATTGGAATTCGACCGGTTGGACGGTGTGGCTAAGACCAAGCCGGGGCTGGTGGCGCAACAGGAAGTGGACGATGCCGAGGGCAAGGCTCTTGGGTCGGAAGCACAGGTGGAGGCCGCCAAGGCCACGCTTGAAGCGTCTGAGAGCCAACTTGCCGCGGCGCAGTCCAAACGCGAACATGACCAGGCCCTGTTTGACTACTCGAAAATCACCGCTCCTTTTGACGGCGTCGTGACACAGCGCTACGCCAACTACGGCACGTTGATGCAGGCCGGTACGGGTTCGAGCACGCAAGTTTTGCCCCTGGTGCGCCTCTCGCAGGAGAACCTTTTCCGGCTCGTCATTCCGGTGCCTGAGTCCTATGTCCGGTTTATTCATATCGGCGATCAAGTCAGCGTTCGCGTTCCGGCGCTCAGCCGGGACTTCCCCGGCAGGGTGACCCGTTTTTCGGTGGATGTCAAGGAAGACACGCGGACGATGCACACGGAAGTGGACGTCCCGAATCCGGACTCCACCTTAATGCCCGGACTCTATGCGGAAGCGACTCTTACGCTGGACCGCAAGGACGACGCGCTCGCGGTGCCGCTGCAGGCCATAGACAAATCCGACGACGGAGCGGTGGTGATGATTGTCAGTCCCGCGGGCAAGATTGTGCAACGCAAAGTTAGCCTTGGAGTTCAAACCGACACTGACGCCGAGGCACTCGATGGAGTCTCCGAAGGCGATGAACTGGTAGTGAGCGACCGGGCCGGTCTGCGCCCGGGCGAAGCAGTAACCGTCCACATGGTCCAACTCGTTGAATATCAGGGCCAGAAGGCGTCGGGAGAATAGTAGTCCATGCCGCGTTTTTCGATTCGCAATCCGTACTTCATCATTGTTTGCTGTCTGGCGCTTGTCGTCATCGGCGGCGTGAGTATCACCAATATGCCGGTGGACCTTTTTCCACCCATCAACCTTCCCGAGGTGGTGGCGGCGACATTCTACTCCGGCATGCCGCCGCAGGACATCGAGACCGACATCACAGATCCACTGGAGCGGTTCTTCACGCTGGGCAGCGGAATCGATCACATGGAATCCCGCTCGATGTTGGGAGTAAGCATCATTAAGGTATACTTCCAACCCGGCACAAACGCGGACTCAGACGTCACGAGCATATCGAACCTGGCGCTGGCCGACTTGAAGCGGCTTCCGCCCGGAACTCTGCCGCCGGTAGTGCTGAAATTCGACGCGTCGAGCCTTCCGGTCTGCCTGGTCACGGTCAAAGGCGCGGGACTTACACAGACGCAGTTACACGACTATGCGGAGTTTGCCATCCGAAATCAGATCGCGGTGGTCAAGGGCGCCGAGATACCGCCTCCGTTCGGCGGAAAGTACCGGCAGATCATGGTGTATGTCGACCCCTACAAGCTATATTCGCGCCAGCTCAGCCCGATGGACGTCGTCAAGGCGGTCAACAGCAGCAACCTGATTCTTCCGGCGGGCGACGTGAAGATGGGGCCGTACGACTACTACGTGTATTCCAACAGCCTCGTCGACAACATGAAGCAGTTGGACGACGCGCCCGTAAAGACGGTGGGCACGAGTTGGGTGTCGGTCAAGGATATCGGCAAGGCGGAAGACGCCTCGCAGATCCAATACAATCTGGTGCGCGTCGACAGCCAGCGCTCCTGCTACATCCCCATCATGAAGCAGGGCGGCGATACGAACACCATCGCCGTGGTGAACGGCGTCCGCAAACTGACCGACCACCTCTACGACATTCCGTCGCAGATGAAGGCGGTGCTTGTATTCGACCAATCGGTGTATGTGAAGAACGCGCTGAAGACCGTCGCCCACGAAGGCTTGATGGGGCTGGTCCTGACGAGCATCATGATTCTGATCTTCCTGGGGAGTCTGCGCGCGACGGTTGCGGTTTTGCTTTCGATTCCGATTTCGGCGCTCGCGATGTTCGTGGTGCTGTCACTGCTCGGCGCCACGATCAACACGATGATTCTGGGCGGCCTGGCGCTGGCGCTGTCCCGCGTCATCGACAACTCGGTCATCTCGCTCGAAAACATTTACCGGCACCTGGAGATGGGCGCTTCGCCAAAGGTGGCGGCCGAAGAAGGCGGCGCGGAGGTCAATCTGGCCGTGCTTGCCGCGACGCTGGTGGACGTGGTGGACTTCTTTCCCGTCACGTTCCTGTTTGGCGTGAGTAAGTTTCTGTTCTCCGCTCTGGCGCTGGCGTTTTGCTTATCCCTTCTGGCTTCGTTCGTGGTCGCAATGACCGTCATCCCGCTATTCTGCTCGAAGTTCTTAACGGTCCACCACGGCGCGAGCGCGCATGGAGAACACGCCGAAGACGGCGCGGATGAGGGTGAAGTCGGGCCCGAGGAAGATCTCACCTGGGGCGGCCGCTTCAATGCATGGTTTAATCGGGTATTCGAAAAATTCCTGAACTTCTACGAACTTTGGGTACGGCGCGCGTGCAAGGCGCCGGGCCTCACGGTGGCGTTGCTCACGGGTCTCTTTTTCGCAAGCCTTCTTATCTATCCTTTCCTTGGCCTGGCCTTCTTCCCTCAGACTGACGCGGGCCAGTTCACCATCAATTTGAAGGCGCCGACGGGAAGCCGGATCGAGAACACGGAGCAGTACGTTGCAAGGGTGGAGGATCTGATCCGCCGCGTTGTAAAACCGGACGATTTCAAAATGGTCGTCTCCAACATCGGCGTGGTTCCCGACTTCTCGTCGCTTTACACGACGAACGCCGGTCCGTACACGGCGACCGTGCAAGTTCAGTTGCAAGACGAACATCGTATCGGAAGCTTCGAGTACATGGATCGAGTCAGAGAAGCGATGGGGCGGGAGTATCCCGAGCTTCGGACGTTCTTCAGCAGCGGTTCGATGGTGGACGCGATTTTGAACAGCGGCGCGCTGGCTCCGATCGATGTCCAGGTGGTCAGCCCAAGGCTGCACCAGATCTACGACATTGCGCAGACGCTAGCGACACGGATCCGGCGGATGCGCGGCGTCGGCGAGGTCTACATTCCCCAGGATATGAACTATCCGGCGGTGAATCTCGATATCGATCGCGTTCATGCCGGCGAACTTGGTCTTTCGCAGGAGGATGTGGTCGACAACGTAATCACGGCGTTGAACTCGAATTACCAGATTGCGCCGAATTACTGGGTTGACCGCTCGAACGGCAACGACTACTACCTGACGGTGCAGTACTTCGAGCACGGCCGGCCAGCCATTCATACAATAGCCGACCTCAAGAATATCCCGCTCCGGGCGCCGAACCTGACACAACCCACCACACTCGATTCGGTGGTGAAGATTCGTGAGATCCAGACACCGACGGAGGTTGACCACTATCAGATTCAGCGCGTGGTCGATGTATTCGTTACCCCAAAGGGCGAAGATCTGGGCAGGGTCCGGACCGAGATTCTGAACATGCTTGCGGCGTCGAAGTCGGAATTCCCCGACCAGGTACGTATCAGTTTGCACGGCATGGTCCAGTCGATGAACGCCTCATTCGTGAGTTTTGGCTTCGGGTTTTCGATCTCGTTCATCCTGCTGTTGCTGATTTTGATCGCGCAGTTCCGATCTTTCGTCGATCCGTTCCTCATCATGCTTGCGATTCCGATGGGGTTCATCGGCGTGCTGGTCATCCTGCCTCTAACAGGAACAACTTTGAACGTGATGTCGCTGATGGGCGTTTTGATGCTTATCGGCATCGCGGACTCCAATAGCATTCTGATCGTCGACTTTGCGCACCGTCTGGAAGATCAGGGTCTGTCTCCGATGGATGCTGTGATCACAGCCTGCCGCGTGCGCCTGCGGCCGATTCTGATGACCTCGCTCGCGACGATCATCGGTATGATACCGATGGCGTTGAAGATGGGCGAGGGCGCCGAGCAGTATGCGCCGATGGCGCGAGCGATCATCGGCGGTCTGTCCTCGTCCGTCGCCTTCACGGTGTTCATCGTGCCGGCGGCTTACTTGCTGGTTTACGGGAAAAAGAATCGGCCGGGCACCGCGGTTTCCGTGCCACCGACGCTTCCGGAACCGGCCGGGCACTAACTAACTAATTCGAGTCTGGAGAAACAAGCCATGCTCTTAACGAAGCGAGTCGTCCTCTGTTTCGCTACCGCACTGCTGGCCGTGGCCTGCTACGGCCAGTCTGGGACTGTCCCGCAGGCCATGCCCCAGACGGCGCCACAACCTGGAGCGGTCGGCGGGCCTCAGCCATTGACACTGAAGCAGGCGGAAGAGATTGCGCTCAAGAATCACCCGCTCATCGCGGCCGCACAGAATGAGGTTCTGACCGCCGACGAGCACATCATCGAGAACAAGGCCGCCTACTATCCCGTTCTTGACGGAGACCTGACGGGTTCACAGGCGAGCCAGAATGCCCGTATCGGCGCGGGGTCGTTTGCGATGCCCTATTTGTTCAATCACTTCGGAGCGGGCGTCACGTTTTCGCAACTTATCACGGACTCCGGCCGCACTCCGAACTTGGTCGCCAATTCGAAGCTCATGGAGCAAGCGACGCAGCAGGACGTACTGACAAACAAGTACGACGTCCTTCTTGCGGTGGACCGGGCGTACTTCGAGGTTCTCCGGGCGCAGGCGCTGGTGAAGGTGGCGGAGGAAACCGTGGCCGCCCGCCAGCTTCTGCTGGACCAGATCACCGCCCTCGCCAATAACAAGCTCCGCTCAGAGGTAGATGTCAGCTTCGCCGATGTGGACGTTTCCGAGGCGAAACTACTCCTCATCCGCGCCCAGAATCAGCTCGACAGCCAGAGGGCCGAGTTGGACCGCTCTCTAGGTATCGACAAGAACACCGTATTTGCGCTGGTAGATGAGCCGATGCCGCCGACGCCGCCTAACACGGTCGATTCGTTGATCGATACCGCCGTCAAAAACCGGCCGGAGTTGGCCAGCCTTCGGCTGTCGGGCGACGCGGCCCGGAAATTTGAGCGCGCCGAGCGCGACCTGTCTTACCCAACGGTAAGCCTGATCGGCGCGGCGGGCTTCCTTCCCCTGTTTGGCCACGACGGCCCGATCCGCACGCCATCGGACTATTACGAAGGCGCCGCTGTCAACGTTGACATCCCGATTTTTAACGGCCATCTGTTCACGGCGCGGCGCGAGGCGGCGCGCTATCAGACGATCGTGGCGGACCAGAAGCTTCGCAACGAAATGGAGCGCATAACGCGCGATGTGCGCGTGGCCTGGAGCGGCTCCGTCACTTCGTTCCAGCGAATTGACGTGACAACGCATCTCGTCGCCGAGGCGTCGCTGTCGCTCGAACTGGCGCAGGGGCGGTACAACCTCGGGCTGGGCACGATCGTCGAACTGACGCAGGCGCAACTGAACCTGACGCAGGCCGAGATCGAAAACCTCAACGCGAAGTACGACTACCACAGCCAGTTCGCGGTGCTCCAGTACACTCAGGGCCTGCTGCGCTAGACTGGGAGCCGGTCCGGACCTATCTTGGCGAGCGGTGCGTCGGCCTTATTCCGCGAAGAACAGAGCTTTCCCCAGCTCCGGCTTCGCGTCACCCTGGCGATCCCGCCGCTTATTATGGCCGGGTTTACGTTCTGGCAGGCTGTGCTGGGACATCCGATTGGCAAACAGCCTCCGTCGAACGCTTCGCTAGTCACGCTGACGGTCTTCCTCGTGATTGTTTACTTGCGGCTGGTGACCGTGCGGCTCTCCACCGATGTCACTGCGGAGCGCATCCGGGTGTGCATGCGTGGTTTCTGGCGCGAGCGGCGCGTGGCCCCGGCTGATATCAAATCCATGAAGGTCGTCACGTACGATCCGATCCGCGACTTCCGCGGCTATGGTATTCGAAAGACGCGCCGGGGAATGGCAATGATCGCACGCGGCAACCGGGGCGTCCGTTTGGAACTTTCCAGCGGCAGTGTGGTTGTGATCGGATCGTCAAAGCCGGAAGAACTGCTCGATGCGATCCGGAAGGCGCGACGGGAGGACGCAAGTTAGCGGAATTCGTGAAGCAGACGGCCCGCTGCGTTGCCGGAGGGGGCGCGTTACACTCGGAGTATGCCGGCAAGGCGGCTCGTGTTGTTTGCGGTTCTAGCCGCCGCGGCGGCGTCGGCAGCCGTGGTGGTGCTGCGCCGCGCCGATTTCGGGGCGAGCAGCTTTTCGATCGGGCAGCCCCCTGCGCTCGTGTTGCCGGCGGTTGTTCAGCCACAAGAGGTCGTGAACGTGATGGCGCCCCTCGAAGGGACTCTCGAGGAGTGCTTCGTTGCCGAGGGCCAGCGTGTGGAGGCTGGCCAGGTGCTGGCGAGGCTGGAGAGTCTCCCGCTTTCCGGCAAGGATGTTGATCTGCAGCGGCAGGCGCGCTCGGCGAGCGAGCGATCCCGGGAAGTTGAGAGCGATCTGAGTGCTGCGCGCATCGGCGCCGCCCGTGCGGATGAAGAGGCCGCGCGCGCCCAATCCGCTGTCGCGGCGGCCAGTAGCGCGTATCAGAAGCAGAAGATGCTCTATCAAAACGGTGTGGCTCCGCGGCTCGCGTTTGAGAGTGCGGAGCGCACCTTCCGCATGGCGCTTGCCGACAGCGAGAGCTTGTCCGCACTGGCGAGACAGGCACATGACCGCGTGGAGGCGTTGTCGCGCGGGGCGGCCGATGCCCGCCGTGAGGCCGAGGATATGGAAAAGTCCGGGAACGCGCTCCCGCCCGCCGAACTGGATATCCGTGCCCCTATCGGAGGAATCGTGATGGCGGCTGTCGCCCGGGCAGGTGACGCCGTGGATCTGCAAACGGGACCGGTGTTCCGCATCGCGACCGATCTTCATCGTCTGGACGCGATGGCGGCGGCGCCGCCTGCGGCGATGAGCTGGCTACGGCCCGGTCTTGTGGCCGAGGTTGAGATTCCCGGGCCTGCGGCAGTTCCGCTGCGCGGTCTGATTCGGGAGGTCGGCACCGGTGGGCGCATTATCGTCGCCTTCCAATCCCAAAATTCCCAAATGGCGCCCGGCACGCGCGTTCGCTTGATTGTGACGCGGCCTTCGGCGCCCTGAGGCGCATGCCGGAGAAAATCCCATGAATCATCTCAAAGAAAGCCTTGTTGAACTCATTTCCCAGACCTCGACAAACCTGCCGCCCGATGTTCGCCGGGCAATGGGTCTTGCAATGGCCGCCGAGACGCCTTCCACGCAGGCAGCGCAGGCACTGGCGATCATCGCCTCGAATATCGACATGGCGGCCGATGACGGCGGTCCAATCTGCCAGGACACCGGCATGCCTACGTTTTACATTCATACCCCGATAGGCGTCAACCAGATCACGATCGCGCGCGCCGTGAACGAGGCTGTCGCCGAGGCGACACGCTTGGGCAAGCTGAGGCCTAATTCCGTGGATTCTCTCAGCGGGAAGAATAGCGGGAATAATCTTGGCGCCGAAACGCCGGTGATTCACTTCGAACAGTGGGAAGAGGATGAGATCGAAGTGAAGTTGATCCTGAAGGGTGGCGGCTGCGAGAACAAGAACATCCAATATTCCTTGCCGGCGACGCTTGATCATCTCGGCGCTGCCGGACGCAACCTGGAAGGCGTGCGGAAGTGCCTGATGCACGCCGTGTGGCAGGCGCAGGGACAGGGTTGCGCCCCAGGAGCCCTCGGTGTCTGCATTGGAAGCGACCGCGCGCGTGGCTACGACCTAGCCAAACAGCAGCTATTCCGGCCGATTGACGACGTGAATCCGAATCCAGAACTCGCCCAACTGGAAGAGCGGATCATGCACGACGCAAATCAGCTTGGCATTGGCGCGATGGGTTTTGGCGGCAACACGTCATTGATCGGCTGCAAGATCACCGCCGCCAACCGCCTGCCCGCCAGTTTCTTCGTTTCCGTCGCGTATGAGTGTTGGGCATTCCGGCGTCTTGGGGTGCGTCTGAACGCGGGTGACGGCTCGATCGTGGGCTGGCTCTACCGGGATCCAGCCGAGCCGCTGATTCGCATGGCGCGCGATTCCGGTTTCCCGCTCACCGGCCGGGAGATCGTGTTGACGCCGCCGCTCGATGAGGCCACCGTGCGCCGATTGAAGATCGGCGACGTGGTGTTAATTCGCGGGGACATGTTTACGGGACGCGACGCCGTTCATGCGCATCTGATGAAGAACCCGCCTCCCGCGGATTTGCACGGGGCGGTGCTTTACCATTGCGGACCGGTGATGCTGAAGGAAGGCGACCGCTGGATGGTGAAAGCCGCCGGGCCGACAACGAGCATCCGCGAGGAGCCGTACCAAGCGGAGGTGCTGCGGCGTTACGGCGTTCGCGCGGTGATTGGAAAAGGCGGCATGGCTGCGAAGACGCTTGCTGCGCTGAAAGAATGCGGGGCGGTGTATCTGAACGGCATTGGCGGCGCCGCACAGTTCTACGCCCGTACCGTGGAGGAAGTTCTCGGCGTGCACTGGATGGAGTTCGGTATTCCCGAGGCCATGTGGCACATTCGAGTTCGGGATTTCGCTGCAATCGTGACGATGGATGCGCACGGCAACAGTTTACACGCCCGCATTGAACAGCAGACCGGCCAAGCGCTGGAACAGTTCGCTGCGGTGAAGTAAGCCGGAACTGCAAGCAGGGCGCGCGGGAGGATCCATAGGCTGGGCGGCAAATGGCTCCGCCTAGTTGGATCCGGAAACGTGTGGGGCCGTCGTGCGTCTCTTAGATAGACGCAACTCATCGCCGTGCGGGGACTCACCCGTGTAAGTGGGGGCATCGTACACCATAAGTTGCTTCGGCTGGGGAATGGGCTGGAGTAAGCAATCCCTACTTTCCGGATAGTCTTATCCTGCGGGATGATTTGCACCAATTACTTTCCTCTCCGGCGGGAGTTGCGCTATGTTTCCCAGCAGGAGGTTTATGCCACCAAGACGTTGGCTTGCGGCGGCGCTCGCCGTCGCTTTTGCAGCCGCTCAAAATCAAAGTCCGCCGCCCGCGGATCAATCAGAGAAACTTACGCCCGATCAGTTGAACAGTCTTGTCTCGCCGATCGCCCTGTATCCGGACCCTCTACTTAGCCAGGTCCTTGTAGCTTGTACTTATCCGCTCGAGGTCGTCGAGGCAAACCAGTGGGTCGAGCAACACCCGAACTGGAAGGGCAAGAAGCTCATGAAGGAGGCAAAGAAGCAGAACTGGGATCCCAGTATTCAGGCGCTTGCCGCATTTCCCGATGTATTAAAGTCGCTAAGCAACGACGTTAACTGGATGACTCAGCTTGGCGACGCCTTCCTCGCCCAGCAAGGCGACGTGATGAACGCTGTGCAACAGATGCGATACGAAGCCAAGCAGAGGGGCCGACTCGATTCCAATTCGCAGGAAGATGTGCAAACCCAGACGCAGGACGGACGCACAGTGATTCAAATCGAACCGACGGATCCGCAGGTGATCTACGTCCCCGATTACAACCCTTACTGGGTTTGGGGACCTCCGCCGATCGCCTATCCGCCGCTCGAATACCCTGGCGCCGATGTTGGGATTAGCTGGGGGCTGGGTTGCAATCTGGGCCTCTACTTCGGCTCGTGCTGCGGTTGGGGTGGCTGGGGATGGTCGCCGCAGTGGTACGGGGGCGGCGGCGTAATTGTGAATAACTACTTCTTCCACCGGTACGGATTTAATGACTATCACGGTGGACCCATGTGGGGCACCAGCATGTGGCAGCATGATCCGATGCATCGCTGGGGTGTGCCGTATCCGAATCGCGCGCTTGCCGAGCGGTATGGCGGCCCGGTTCCAGGCGGATTTGGACGCCGCGGGGGATTTGTTGGTCCCGGGGGCCGGATGGCGGGCAACCTCGGCGGTCGCGGCCCGGTCGGCCCAGTGGTCCGCGGTCCAGGCCAGATTGCCAGCCCGAACTTTGAGCGTCCCAACTTCGGGCGTCCCGATCCGCTGATGCAGAGCCGCGGCGGCTTCTTCGGACGGGGGCGCATGCCGCAGGGAGGCGTCGACCGGTTTGGCGGACGACAGGTTCCGCAGCGGGACTTCTCCATGCCGCACAGTGCATTCGGTGGAGTGCGCGAGGGTGGCTTCGCGCGGGTTCAGAGCGATCATGGCTTTGCGGCGATGAATCGCGGTGGTTTCGGGGGCTTCGGCGGCGGCGGTTTCCGTGGTGGTTTTGGCGGAGGCCGGATGGCGATGCCCAGGATGGCTGGTCCCAGGAGGTAGTTTATGAAAATCGCAATTCTCACCCCCGCGGCTCTCTTGCTGGGAGCCGCCAGCTATTGCTTTTCCCAGACTCATCCCGTCGCGGCGAAAGCGCAGCCGGCACAGAAGAGTTATGACACAGCTCAGGCCGCCGCAACGGCGCTCCTCGACGCAGTCGCGCGTAACGATACGGCGGAGCTGGGGCGAATCTTCGGCCCGCAAGGGCATGCCATTCTGACTTCCGGGGATCCGAAACAGGATGAGGAGGAGCGCGCCGAGTTCAGCCGTCTGGCGACCGACAAACACGACCTGGAACCGGATCCGATGAATAAGAAGCGGATGATCCTTACTATCGGCGATGAGGACTGGCCGTTTCCTGTTCCTATCGTCGAGCAGAACGGCAGGTGGATCTTCGCCACCAACGAAGGCCGTTGGGAAATGCGCGCGCGACGGGTGGGCGCCGACGAACTCGACGTCGCGGAAGTGTGCGCTGGCTTTGTGGAGGCCGAGAAGCAGTACGCTTCCGAGCGGCGTGACTCCGATCCACTGCCCAAGTACACCAAGCGCATCCTAAGCGCGGCCGGAAAGCATGATGGGCTGTATTGGGATGGTCCGGACCCGTTGGTGCCAAAACGTTTCGCCGAAGCCGTCGTGGATGAACCGCGCCCCTCCGGCGCAAAACTAAGGCCGTACCATGGGTACTACTTCCGCGTACTAACCGCGCAGGGAGCGCACGCACGCGGGGGAGCGATGTCATATGAAGTGAAGGGCACGCTTATCGGTGGGATTGGTCTTGTCGCGTGGCCCGCCGTTTACGGTGTTACCGGTATCGATACCTTCGTCGTAAACGAAGACGGCACGATCTACGAGAAGGATCTTGGCTCCACGTCGGGCGGAACGGTTGCGCCGGTCAAGTTATACGATCCGGACGACACATGGAACCAAGTCGAGTGAAAGGAACGAGGAGAGCCGGGCGCCGGCCAGGGGATGAACCCGGCGCCCGGAACACGATTCTCGCGTCAGGGGGTCGCGGGAATCGTGAGCATTCTGCCGGTCCCCTTTTTAGTCCGGCAACACAAATAGGCGTATCCGGAGGGCAACAGGAAACACCCCGATGCGCATTCTCTTCGTAAAGTTTTGTAGATAGCTCGTACGCCGCGTGTGCCTGACCTTTCTTTACGAGGCGAAGTGACACTTGCGAATCAGTTTGCGCGTTACATGGCTAGGAGGTGTCTAGGAGCCGAATGAAACAACGACTGATTGACGCAATTCCAACTGTAGTGCTCGCGGTCCTTCTGCTTCTGCTCTCGAGCCGGGGTGCGTATCCCGCAACTGCGGACATTGCACCAGCAAGCCGCGCCCAGGTCCAGAGCAGCCTGGAGCGCTGACTATTCGGCGGCGGTGGCAGCAGGAGCCGCTTTTTTCTTGCTCGCGCGACGCTTCTCGGCCGGTGGTTGGCGGTCGCTCTTCTTCAACGCAGGCAGCACGATCGACAAAACGAACTTCTTCTCGCCGTGCTCGTCGAACTTGATGACGATATATTCGTCGGTGCAGGATACAACCGAGCCGAGGCCGAACTTGGAGTGCTCGACTTGAGCGCCCGTGGCGAATGCGGGTTTCGATGCCATAAGGGGAGGAAATCTCCTGATTTTCCTTCATCATAGCACGTATGTAGCCATCCTGGTGCTGGTTGGCAAAACGCAACTTGGTGTGGTGGAGTGGTTTTGAAACATTATGTCTATGCGAAGCGTCCAGAATTGCGTGAATGAGCACGCAGCAGCCCTTAGAATCGTAGGAACCGCGCTCGGAATTACCCTGCTTGTCACGGCACAAAACATCACTGTTCCGTCCAATCCCCGTAAGTTCACTCCAATGCGGCACCCGAAGCCGCCAGCTTCGATGCAGAATGCGGCTTCGACGGCCGGGCGTGCTGCCGCAGGAATCAAGTCGGCACGTCTCGACCGGTTCGCGCTGATTCTGAGCGATAAGCCAGTGGCTGCACAATTTCCTTCGCGCCGCCGCATGCGCAGCGTGCCCGCGATGCAGGCCGGCCGCAACATAGCGGCCGCGCAGGCAACGCTAGAATCGGCGCTTTCAACCGACGCGGGTATCCGTGTGCTGGGGTCGACCAAGGAACTGCTCAACGCGGTGTACGTGTCGGCTCCGGGAAAAACCGTGGAACAGTTGCTCCAGTTTCCGGGAGTGACGCGGGTGGTGCGCATGCAGCCTGTGCATCGGAATCTGAATCTCGCGCTGGGTCTGGTTGGGGTCCCGGGCGCCTGGAACGTGCTCGGTGGCCAGGGCAATGCGGGAATCGGAATGAAGATTGGCATCGTCGACACGGGCATCGATAACACCAATCCCGCTTTTCACGACCCGTCGCTTACGCCCCCGAGTGGCTATCCGATGGGAGCGGGGACGAATTGGCAGAACTTCGTGAACAACAAGATCATCGTTGCCCGCAGCTATGTGGATCAACTGGTGCTTCCCTTCCAAACCGGGGCCACGCAGGACCTGTCGCGGCCGGACGATCTTTCGCCTCGCGATCTTGTCGGGCACGGCACCGCGGCCGCCATGATCGCGGCGGGAGAAACCGTCAACGCGCCGCTGGCGCAGATCACCGGCGTCGCACCGAAGGCGTTTTTGGGCAATTACAAGATTTTCGGCTCGCCCGGCGTCAACGACACCACGTTCGACGATGTCGTGCTCATGGCGCTTGAAGACGCCTTCAACGACGGCATGGACGTCGTGAGCCTTTCGGTGAGTTCTCCCGCGCTGTGGGGCCCCGACGACACCGGTTCGACCTGCGGCGCCAACAGTGGCGTCGCATGCGACCCACGCGCGCAGGCGGTGAACAACGCGGTCGCCAGCGGCATGACCGTCGTATGCGCTGCCGGAAATTCGGGTTTCAACGGCTACGCGCCGCCCTCCTACGGCACGATCGAGTCCCCGGGGACCGCGGAAGGGGCGATTACTGTGGGAGCCGTTTACAACGCGCACATTTTCTACCAGAGCATCAGCGTGCCGAGCGGCCCCTCGAATCTGCAAGGGATTGCAACGTTCTTCGCCGAGGGCGTGCCGATTCCCGGCGGCCCGTTCACAGCCCCGATGCTCGATGTCCTCACGATCGGTGGCACGAACAATCCTGACGCATGTGCTCCGCTCCCATCTAATTCTCTGAGCGGCGCGATCGGCCTGATCGGAACGGATGCCAATTGCAACCACCAGACGCAGGCCATCAACGCCCAGAACGCCGGCGCCGTGGCGGTGGTATTCTACCTTCCCAGCGGCAACGACTCTATCTATACGCTGTCGACCGTTCCGGGTGTGGGCATTCCGGTCACACTGATCGGCAACTCGGACGCGGTGAACCTGGAGAGCTACTTGAGCTCGAATCCAAAGCACGAGGTCACACTCGATCCTACGCGTGTCGAAACCGATGCGAGTTCCAGCGAGGATTTCATCGCATACTTCTCCTCGAGGGGGCCCGCGCTCGAAACCGAAGCGATCAAGCCGGAGGTAACCGCCGTGGGAACCGACTTGTACACGGCCGGCCAGAGCTACGACCCGAACGGGGACATGTACGATCCAAGCGGCTTCACCGTCGTCAACGGCACCAGCTTCGCAGCACCGATGGTGGCGGGCGTGGCGGCGATGGTGGAGCAGTTGCACCCGAATCTCACGCCCGGGCAACTGAAGTCAGCGGTGGTGAACACCGCCAACGCGAGCGCCGTAGGCGACTACAACTCCTACGGAAACCCGGTGAATGCGGGCGTCGAGACGACCGGCGCCGGGCTGCTCAATGCGCAAGCGGCCGTGCAGACCAACGTGACGATCGAGCCGGCCACACTCTCTCTCGGTGAGATCTTCAACAACCTTCCACCGAACCAGCAGTTGACCTTCACCAATATCGGCGCTTCGCCGGCAAATCTCAGCCTCAGCATCAACGCTTTCTACCCCGACAATACCGACACCCTGACGTTAAGCCAGACCAGTTTCACGTTGGCCCCCGGTGCGCACACGACGATTACCGCTTCGCTGCAGGGCGGCGGCCCGCCCGCACCCGGCGTTTATGAAGGCGACATCACCGTCAGCGGCGCCTCACAGCCGTTAGTCATTCCGTATTTGTACGGCGTCAGCGACCAGACTCTCGCCAACGCATTTCAGCTCACGGGTATCAACTTCACCGGCGCACCCGGAGATGCGGTGAACGGCTCGCTGCAGCTCGAGGTCGTTGACGATCTTGGGTTCCCGCAGAGTGGGGTGCCGGTCGCTTTCTACTCCACCGCGGGCGGAGGCACTATCACACAGGGCACCGGCACAACCGGTACGGACAACTACGGCATCGCGTATGCCACTGCGCAGATCGGTACACAGCTTGGAGCGCAGGAGTTTGCCGCCGACATCGGCAATCCGGCGCTGTTTACGATCTACTTCGAGGGCCGCGCCTTCGCCCTACCGACGATCTCATCCGGTGGCGTCGTGAACGGGGCGAGCTTTCTCCAGGGGCAGGGTCAAGCGCCGGGATCCTACATCTCGCTGTTCGGTTCCGGATTGAGCGAAACAACGCAACTGTTCCTTACTCCTTACCTCCCTCTTTCTCTCGGCCGCGTGAGCGTGAGCTTCGACGTACCGTCGGCCGGATTGAGCTTGCCCGGTCGGCTCGTCTTCGTCAGTCCCGGCCAGCTTGACGTCCAGGTGCCCTGGGAGCTGGCCGGACAAACTTCGGCGGCGATGAAGGTGAGCATCGACTATGACTCAAGTAATGTGTACACGGTACCGATCACTCCGTATTCGCCGGGCTTTTTCGAATACACGGACTCGAGCGGGGCGAAGATGCTGGCGGCGCAGGACGCAAGCTATCACCTTCTTGGCTCGGCGAACCCGGCCCACAAAGGGGCGATAATTCTGCTGTACTGCAACGGCCTTGGCCCAGTGGACACGCCCGTGCCGAGCGGCGAACCGACGCCGTCGCAGGCGCCGAACACGACGTCCGTTGCTTCGGTGACCATCGGTGGGCAACAGGCACAAGTGGTTTTCAGCGGGCTGTCACCTGAGAGCATCGGGCTGTATCAGGTGAACGTTGTAGTGCCTACGAACGTGGCCCCGGGACCGCAGCCGGTGGTGTTGTCGATCAACGGCTACCAGTCCCAGACGTCGACTATCGTCGTTCAGTAAGCGACCTGAAACGGGGCTACATCTGCCATAATGGCCTGAGGACCGCAGTAGCGAATGGAAGATCTCAAGAAGAAGCTCGAAACCGAGATCGCAGCTCTGGAATACGAGTTGCGCAACGAGTTGCCCAAAGAGATCTTGAAGGCTCGCGCCCACGGGGATCTCAGCGAGAACGCCGAATACCATGCGGCCAAGGAGCGCCAGGGGTTGGTGAACGCGCGCCTGGGGCAGCTTCACGCGCGGCTACGCGAACTGTCGATGGTGGACATGTCGAAGATTCCACGCGATCGGGTTGGTCTGGGTTCGAGCGTAGTCGTGCTCGATTTGAAAAAGGATGAGGAGATCACCTACCGTCTCGTGACGAGCGAGGAGGCCGACGTGCAAAAGGGCCTCATCTCGACGAGTTCGCCGATTGGCCGCGGCCTGTTGGGGAAGAAAGTAGGCGATGCCGTGCGAATCCAGATTCCGGGAGGGTTCCGGGAGTTGGAGATCCTGCAGCTTACGACGATTCATGGCTGAGGCGCCGCCGGGCATGACTCGATCCGCACGCAACTGAAACAGGCGGCGCGGGCCGCGCGGGGAGAGGAAGGACAATGACGTACACACGGGCGATCGGAATCGGGGCAAGCAAAATCATCCGGATGATCGTCCACGGGCTTGCGCTGTCGAAGATCCATCCGAACGTCCTGACGTTTCTCGGTCTGGTCATCAACATCGTCGCCGCGGTGACGCTCGCCGCGGGGCGGTTTCGCGCAGCCGGGGCGATCATCATCGGAGCGGGCCTGTTCGACATGGTCGATGGCCGTGTTGCCCGGGCGACGAACCAAGTGACGCGTTTTGGCGGCTTTTTCGACTCGGTTCTCGATCGCTACTCCGATCTCGCGCTCCTCATGGGCCTGCTGGTTTACTACGGCACCATCAACCGTCCGTTCTATGTGGTGCTGACCGCGATCGTGATGACCGGCTCGGTGATGGTCAGCTACGCGCGCGCCCGCAGCGAGAACACGATTCCGAGCTGCAAGGTCGGGTTCATGGAACGGCCGGAACGAGTGGTGCTGCTGATCATCGGCGCGCTGTTCGACCGGATGGCGCCGGTGCTGTGGGTGATCGCGGTGCTTTCCAACATTACGGTGGCGCACCGGATGGCGTTCACCTACCAGGAAGCGCGGCGGCTGGAGGATGCCCAACTGCGCGGGGTGCCGAGCGCGCAGCGCAGTGTGGAGCTGAAGTAGCCCCGCGAGCAAGAAAAAAGCCCCGGCTTTCGCCGGGGCTTGCATGAACCCTGGAAACCGCTAGCCCCTATCGGGGCGGCTTGCTACTTTTTCTTCTTCGGAGCAGCCTTCTTCGCGGGCTTCTTGGCGGCTTTCTTTGTCGCGTTCTTCATCGAGTGATTCTCCCTAACATCAAATTTGCGATCCAGAAAGATCGCAGTGTGATTCATATATAAGGTTGTTTGAGATGAAAGTCAAGAAAAAAATGCACGGTGCCGTCCCGCGGACGGGATCGTGGGAGGATTCGAAACCAAAAAACACTTCTCACAAGAAATGTTTTGGCTCCGGCGCCGACATTCTTATGCCTTCATGTTTCAGACAGCAGCCACCCGCGGATTAGCGCTGCGCTACGATACAAAGTGATGCGGACGCGCGGGCTCGCGGTCGTCATCTTCGCTCTCGGGGTGCTTGAAAGCGGTTGTGCGCGTCGCCACGCGCACGTCGCTACCTTGCCGCGTCCCCTCCCTGCCCCTCCGCAGATGACACCCGCTGAAATCAAAGCCATCGACGGCACTACCGGCGTCGCAAGTTGGTACGGCGTTCCCTATGACGGACGACCCGCCGCCGACGGCGAGATCTACCACATGGAAGATCTTGTCGCCGCGCACCGGACGCTGCCGTTCGGCACGATGCTCCGCGTGACGAACCTGTCGAACAACGTGTCGGTGGATGTCCGCATCATCGACCGCGGACCGTTCGTGGACGGTCGCGTCATCGACCTGTCGAAAGGCGCCGCACGGCAGATCGCGATGATCGGTCCTGGAACGGCGCGTGTCCGGCTGAATCTGATCAGTGCCCCCACGAACCCGGGTCCTTCGCTATTCGCCGTGCAGATCGGGGCTTTCGCTGACAAGCGGAACGCCGAAGCGATCGAGGGGCGGCTCGGTTCGCGCTACGGCCCGGTTCGGCTTGTTCTCCGCTCCGGCGATCCGCCGCTCTGGCGCGTTCTGGTTGGAGAAACGGAAACCACAGCGTCAGCGCAGCAACTCGCCGCGCGTCTACGCGGCGAAACGGGGGCGTCCTTCGTCGTCAGCCTTGAAGGAGTGGCTGGGATCGCGGCGGGAAATTCCCGGTAGATTTTCTGCTACCTCAGACCACTACCTGATCTAGGCTATTCAGCATCGGTATCCTGCTTTCTCACACGGGCCTACGAGGGAGAACTTTGTTGTGGCGGCATACGCACCCGAGTGCGTTCAAGTTTTCGTCGGCAAGTCGCCGCAGGCGCGACATGTCAACCGGCAGATTCAGCAGTACAGCCAATCTCGTTGGCCGGTACTGATTCTCGGCGAAACCGGTACCGGCAAGGAGGTAGCCGCCCGCGCCATTCACCAGTTGAATCCGCGCGGTCCCTTCGTGCCCATCGACTGTTCAGCGATCGTCGGTCCGCTGATGGAAAGCGAACTCTTCGGGCACGTCAAGGGATCGTTCACCGGCGCCATTGCCCAGAAGATCGGCCTGATCGAAGCCGCTCATGGCGGCACCGCATTTCTCGACGAGATCGGCGAGCTGCCGCTCGACATGCAAGTGAAGCTGCTGCGTGTGCTTCAGGAGAAGGAGTTCCGGCCGGTCGGCTCCACGCAGTCGCGTCAAAGCGACTTCCGGGTGATCGCCGCCACAAATCGCAACCTTGCTGTCGAGGCCGAACAGGGCCGCTTCCGGCGGGATCTTTACTATCGGCTCAACGTGGTCACTCTGCGGCTTCCCGCGCTTCGGGACCGCCGAGAGGACATCCCGCTCCTCATCGAACACTTCCTGGCGCGTTACGGCGGCGCGCATCAGCTTACGGCGGAGACGGTCGAGATGATGGTGTCCTATTCGTGGCCGGGTAATGTGCGGGAGCTCGAGAACTGCATTCATCGCCTGCTCGCCTCCGGCCCTGGCCCGCTCCTGCAGAAACAGGATCTGCCCTCGGCGCTGCAGAATCACGCCCGGCAGGCTGCATTCGAGCGATCGGGAGGCGCGTCCGGGGCGCGAGGCGAACCGGATGAAATCGTTCCGCTCGCCGAGGTTGAACGCCGGGCGATCCTACACGCACTCCGTACCACCAAAGGCGACCGCGCCACCGCCGCACACATGCTCGGCATCGGGCGCACGACGCTGTACCGGAAACTGAAAGGCTACGCTGTCGGGAACGCGAACGCCTGAGCCGCCGCCCGCTTCCGCCGCACATTTGTTGCTAGCTTGAAGAGCGTGCGCATCGCCCTCGACGCCAGCTACAGCCTCGGCACGCACCTCACCGGAGTGGGCGTGTACTCCCGCGAGATCCTACGCGGGCTTGCCGCCGCTCATCCGGAGGTACGCTGGCTGTGGTGCTACCGCGCACACCGCTGGCGTGAGTCGGCCTCCGAAGGGCTTCCCGCAAATGTGGGCCGCCGCCTGTTGTGGCGCGCTCCTTTAGCTCACGGAGTTGACCTGTTCCATGCTCTTAACCAGCGTGCGGATTCCTCCATCCCCGGCCGTATCGTTTCCACGTTCCACGATCTGTTCGTGCTTACTGCCGAGTATTCCAGCCCGGAGTTCCGGGCGCGGTTTGCTCAGCAGGCTCGACAGGCCGCCGCGCGCAGCCACCGCATCATCGCCGTTTCCGCTTTCACCGCACGGCAAGTGGAAGAGCTGCTGGGGGTGGAGCGAGAACGCATCCGTGTCATCCCGCACGGCGTTCACCTCCCCACTCAGACACCGCCAGCCGAAAGGCGTGAGCGGTTGATCCTGTTCGCCGGCGCAATCCAGAATCGCAAGAATCTCGCGCGGCTCATCGACGCCTTCGAACAATGTGAGCCGGGCTGGCGCCTCTTGCTTGCCGGTTCTCAAGGCTACGGTGCGGCGTCGGTGCTCGAACGGATCGCGCGCAGCCCGAGGCGTTCCGATATAGAGACGCCAGGCTACGTTTCGGATGCCGGTCTGCACGATCTGCTTTCGCGCGCTTCGATATTTGCCTTTCCTTCGCTCGATGAGGGGTTTGGCATTCCGGTGCTGGAGGCTATGGCATCCGGCGTTCCCGTGTTAACCTCGAACCGCTCCGCGCTACCTGAAGTGGCCGGCGACGCGGCACTGCTCGCCGACCCACTGAATACTGAGTCGATCACGCAGGCTCTCCTCGCACTCACCGCGGACGAAGCGCTACGCGCCGATCTCGTTGAGCGTGGCCTGAGGAGGGCCCAGCAGTTTCCGTGGAAGGAGGCGGTGCGAAAAACGTGGGACGTTTACAACGAGTTGCTCGGCAATGGAGCCTAGTATGGTGATTCCAAAATAATATATCAATACTAGACGACCGACAATGTCTCCAGCGTGTACTTCCAGCGGTAGACGACGGGGGTCTCGTTGACCTCCCGGAGGTA
>JAJYCN010000356.1:0-2867 GCA_021778335.1 Acidobacteriota bacterium
GGGGGCGGCGTTTACGTTGGCGGCCTCGAGGGTGACTTGTTTGGGCTCTTTCTTGGGTTTGGGCGCTGGGAGCCATGCTTCGCATTGCCGCTCCCAACCTCCGGCAGGAACGGAATTGACAAACAAGGCGCCCCGGAGGAGGACGGCCTCTCTCGCGGCCGGGGTCTTGGCTTCCAGAAACGCGGCTACGGCGGAGCGCGGGAAGAAGTACTCGACGTTTTCGGCGACCTCCACGGTGACGCCGAGCATCTGGCGGCGGACGTGCTCCCCGATTTCGAAGGCGAAGGCCTGGAACTTAGGCTCATCGGCCATCGCGGGGACAGCGGCTTCGAGGATCGGCTCGATGACAGTATCGAGGGTGCGCTGTGCGCGCTGGGGTGTGTTCAGCGTATCGGCATAAGACGCGAAATAATTGCCGGTTACTTCAACCACGGTCTGGTGGTTGTAAGTGTCGAAGTGGATGGAGCGGTGATCGACTTCCTGTTCCTGTTTCTCCGTGATATCGAGCACACGGCTCAGATAGAACGGATAGGGGAACCGATGCGAGGTAACGGCGACGCCGATTTTTTTTAGCGACGCGAAGTCCTTCTGTTGGAGGACCTTCAGCTCGGGGTCGCGGATTTCAGCAGGCGCGAGCACCTGCGCCCGGCCAATCGCGACAAGCCCGGCTGCCGACACAATCACGGACAGTAACTTATTGGCGGGCATAGGTCATACCTTTCTCGTGATAAGGGGGATCGGAAACGGCACGGACATAAGAGACGAGCGCGTCGACATCGGATTTACTCAACGTCCCGCCGTAGGATGGCATTTCGGCGGATTGGTGACGGGCCGCGCCGCCGTAAGTAATGATGGCGGCGATGTCGGCGTCGTTCACGGTGTTATAGAAGTTGCCGTCGTTGAACGAGTGCGGCTTCGTGGCGAGGTTGTCGTAGTTCGATACGCGCTCGACGGTCGATTCCTGGTTGTGGCAGCGGGAGCAGTACTTCTCGTTCAACTGCCGGCCGAGGTTCTGTTGATAGCCGAGGGCGATTTCATCGAGGTTGAGCGTGATCGCTTTACCTTGTTTGTCCCAGGTAGTGGCGACGATACGATAGCGGCCGGAGACCCCGCCGAGCTGGCAGTTTACCGTGAACGTGCCGTCGTCGGCGGTCAGCCCGGTGGCGGGTGTTACGGTGGCGTCGCCGGCGGCGGTCAAGGAAACGAGTGCGCCGGCTACGCCGTTTCCTTGCGCGTCATTGACCTGCACGACAACCGGCTGGTCCAGCGGCGAACCGACAAAACCGGCTTGTCTGCCGCCGCTCGACTCGACGAGGGCGGCGCCGTTGGCTTTCGGGTGGAGGACCGGCGCCACCGGCCCTTTCTGGCAGCCCGCGAGGCCCAGCAGCATTCCGAGCACCGGAAGTCCGATTTCGACAGCGCGTTTCATTTGCCGTTCTCCTTCGGCGTTTTGGTTTGGGCCATGAGGAACGCCGCGAGATCGCGGGCGTCCTCATCCGGGATGTGCTGGTTCGGCTCGATGGTTCCCGGCCGCAGCTTTTCCGGGTCCTTGAGGTAGTTGACGATCCAGGCGGCGTTTAACCGGAGGCCGGCCTTGGTGAGCGTTGGTCCGATGTAGCCTTTGTCGGTGTTGGGATCGACGATGTGACAGGATTGGCAGGCGTACTTGGAGTAGAACAGTTGCTTGCCGTGGTCGCGCTGGGCCTGTGTGAAGCTGGAGGCCGGTAGCGAGGCGGCGTCGAAGGCGGGCGTCTGGTAGACCGTGAGGATGTAATCGGCCAGAGTCTGCGCATCCTTGTCGGACAAGTTGAAGCGCGGCATGCGGCGGATGAGAGCGGGCCGCAGAGTGTTAGGCGCTTTGAGAAAGCTGACGAGCCAGGGTCGCTGGACGGCGCTGCCTTCGATGCTCAAGTCGGGGGCCATGTCGCCGCCGCGGCCGTTGATCGAGTGGCAGGAGAAGCAGCGGAGGTCGGCGATAAGCTGGCCGGCGGGCCCGGCAGGCTCATAGTCCGACGGCGCCGTGCCTGGGACACGGAGGTTGGCGGGCAGGCCTTCGGCGCGCTCGGTCTGGGCGAGGAGAGCGTTCACCAGCGCGTCGATCTGCGTGGTGGTGAGCGTGAACTGGGG
Organism: Acidobacteriota bacterium; assembly: GCA_021778335.1. Classification (GTDB taxonomy): domain Bacteria; phylum Acidobacteriota; class Terriglobia; order Bryobacterales; family Bryobacteraceae; genus JAJYKC01. The sequence continues at coordinate 2,128 of JAJYCN010000356.1, forward strand.
CATCTTCATGGCCGAGCCGAACTGATGCGGGATGCGGATTTTGGCCGCCAGGTACGACGGCAGGTCGTGTTCGACGCCGGGGACGAAGACGATTTTGGCGAGCGAGCGGCTGCCCACATCGGTCAGGTCCGGCGCGAAGTTGTCCGGCTTCTTGATGCCGTTAATGACATGGCAGGAGGCGCAGCCGCGCTCATTGACGAGTCTCCTGCCGTGGTCGATCTGCTCCTGGGTGGCAGGGGAGAGCGAGACGTGGGCGAGGAAGCCGCTGTCGGTTTGCGAGCCGAGGTAGCGGGCGAGCAGGCCGAGTTGCTTCGCGTCGAAGCGGTAATGCGGCATGACCGTGTTCGGGCTCCAGTTGCCTGGGTTGGAGAGCCAGGAGACGAGCCACTCGGGCTTGACCTTGGAGCCGACGCGGGTCAACTCGGGTCCGACGTTTCCGCCGACCAGCATGCCGGCCGCGTTCTGCATGGCGTGGCAGGAGGCGCAGAACGATTCGCCATAGAGGCTGGAGCCTTCGCCGCTCGAGTCGGCGGCGGGTTGGGTGACGGCGGGCGGCGGCACATTGAGCTTGGTGCTCTGGGCGATGAGGAACGCGGAGATGTCGCGGGCCTCGTCATCGCTGAAGCCGAAGTTCGGCATGGTGGCCGAAACCGCGTAGGCTTGTGGGTTCTTGAGCCAGGCGTAGATCCACTCGCGGGTGGTCTTGTCGGCGATGTGGGTCAGGAGAGGCGGATGGTCTG
>JAJYCN010000356.1:2877-5274 GCA_021778335.1 Acidobacteriota bacterium
CGATCACCCTTTTGACCGACCCTCGAATGATGAGTGAAATGCAGGAAGCGCACACCCCAGGTTCGCAGTTCAGTTATACCGCATTCGCTTCGGCATTGATGTGGCTTTCGGCGATGTGGGTCAGGAGGGGCGGATGGTCTGCCGGAGCGATCTTGTTGCCGTCGGCGAGGTTGAGCGTGTGACAGTGCACGCAGCCGTACTCTCCAAGGAGTTGGCGGCCCTGGTTGAGTTGCGGCGTACCGGTGAGTTTGTTCTGATGGCACTGGCCGCAGCCGGACTCGATGTATTGAGCGGGAAGAATGGGCTGCTCCCAGGCCAGCGTACTGTTGTGGGCCTCTTTTACCGAGGTGGCGACGCCCTGGCCGCGGTGGCAGAGGACGCAGCCAAACTGGTCGAGTTTGTGCGGGATCACCGGGTGGGGCCGGTAGGGTTGCGGCCCGTTGCGGTCGAGGGAGGTGGCCGTCAGCGCGACGTGGCAGGTGGTGCAACGGTCGACGACGTCGATGGCGGGCAGCCAGGTTTGCTGGATGCCTCCCTCAAAGCGGCGCTTGAGAGTGGCGGCGTCGCCGCGGTTGGCGATGTAACGTAGGTAGCCGGCCTGGTAGCCGGTCCATTCGCGGAAGTGATCCTTGGCGGGAACGACGGCGAGGCAGAGCAGCAGGATCACGCTCAACGAGCCGAAAGCGCGGGCGCTGTCGCCGAACAGCGCGCGCCAGGCGGAAGTGAGTTTCGAGCTCATAGCGATCCTCCCCAGGGCCACACCAGAGACCAGCCCGGACCGCGGAACAAGGTGCCGATCGCCGTGAGCACGATAGCCTCAATGAGAAACCAAGTCATGATCCAGAACGGGAGCGGTTTTGACGTAAGCCATCGGCGGAGCCGGCCGCCGGAATCGGGCGGCGTTCCGGCGGTCCAGTACATAAGCGCGGCGACGAAAAGCGTGGGAGCGAGGATGGCCCAGACTTCGAGAATCGAGAGTCCGATCGTCAGAACGATGACTGAGATGGTCAACACGCGCAGCCGGCGCGCGCGGTTTTTGGTCCAGAGCCCGCCCGCCTCGATGTTGATGTTGAAGTACGGTATGACGATGAGGGCGATCACAACGAGGGTCGGGATGAGAACGCCGCCGACGATGGGCGGGAAGTAGTGGAGCAACTCCTGAAGGCCGAGGAAATACCAGGGCGCCTTGGCCGGGTTGGGAGTTTGGATCGGATCGGCCATGCCTTCGAGCGGCGCGTTGAAGACCAGCGAGACGACCGACAGAAGGATCATGAGTACTTCGGTGGCGATGGCGACCCGGAGCAGAGTTTCCGGGTGGGTCATCACGAACGGGTCGTCGGTGGCCTTGACGTGGGGCGAGGTGCGGCGCGTGACGAAGGCGACGCGGACCGGCGCGCGCCGGCTGTCGGAATCGAGAACCGTGGTGTAGTTCGGGGACTCAGGCATGGGGGCTGGTGACCTCGGATTCGGTTTCGGAAGAAGGGATGGATATGGGCTGAGGCTGGGCCGGGTAATGCGTCTGGCGCGGCTCGCGGTACAAGCCGCCATCCTTCCGGATGCGCCAGAAGTGTACGCCGATGAAGGAGACGGCGACAAGAGGCAGGACGACGCAGTGGAGGACGTAGAAGCGAAGCAGCGCGTTGGCGTTGACGGTGGTGCCTCCGAGCATGAGGAAACGGATCTTGGCGCCCATCCACGGCACGGCCGAAAGGATGTTACTGCCGACGGTGATGGCCCAGAAGGCTAACTGATCCCACGGGAGCAGGTAGCCGGTGTAACTCAGGAAGAGGGTAACGATTAAGAGCACGACGCCGACGACCCAGTTGAATTCGCGGGGCGGGCGGTAAGCGCCGCGGTAGAACACGCGGGCCATGTGGGCGAAGACCAGGAAGACCATGGTGTGGGCGGCCCAGCGGTGCAGGTTGCGGAGGAAGACGCCGGCGGAGACGACGAACTGGAGGTCCTTCATGTCGGCGTAGGCCTGCGGCACGGACGGATGGTAGTAGAGCATCAGCGGGATGCCGGTGGCCACGAGGATGAGGAAGGTGACGAAGGTGAGGGTGCCGAGATACCAGGTGATGCCGAACTCGAGCGAGCGGCGCCGCATCTTGACCGAGAACAGGTGGAGGAAGAGGTTCTGCTGGACGGCGAGGGCGCGATGCAGATTGCTCATGCCGCGGCCACCGCGGAAGACGGACTGCCAGACGCGGGATTCGAGCAGGCGGTTGAGGGCGTTCTGTGTGGATGAGGCCATGTGTCAGACCCGGAGGTACTGCTGTTCGGCGACGGTGACGGAATGGTCGACCATGAGGTCGCCATCATCGCTGATCCATACCCTCAGCCAGGGCAGCGGGCGGGGCGCGGGTCCGGCGATCTTAATTCCGTCGATGTTGAACT
>JAJYCN010000357.1 GCA_021778335.1 Acidobacteriota bacterium
CGCCCGTCCTTGTCATAGTCCAGCATCGCCACGCCGCCAGGCATCGTTTCGATCAGGTATTTTTCCGGCGTCCGCGAAGAGAGAAGACGAAAGGCCACGCCCGATTTCGCCGTCACATCCTCAAACATCGGAAGAGAGGTTCCCGGACCCCCGCTCGCACCGTAGAGTGCCAGCAGCACCGGTGAACCAAGCAATGGAACTACCCATCGCGCCGCTGCAAGCCTGTGTCGCCGGCGCTTCATACGCCGTCTTTCAGCATAGCCCCGCGCGGGGCCGGATTCCCCGCCGGCCCATCACATCCTACTTCTGCCCCGCGCGTTCTGCGATCAGAAATAGAACTTCAGACCCAGTTGCAACTGCCGCGGCAGCGTAGCCGGAGCCGCTCCGGTAATGACGCCCGGATTTGGATTATCGATATTTTGATTCGGAATGCCAAAGACAACGTTGTTGAACACGTTATAGGCCTCGATCCGGAACTCGAAGTACTTCTTCTCCGTGATCGGGAACTGGCGGAACAGGGAAAGATCTACGTCTTCTCCAAACTGCGAAGTGAGAGAATTGGGCACCTGCTTCCCATACGTGTACGGAGACGGATTGGCAAACGCGGAAACGTTGTACCACTGCTGCACCGTGCCCGCTCCAGCCCCCGCGTTGCCCACCTGATTCGCCCACTCGTTGTTGTATCCCCCGTTATTCAGGATCGCCGTGCTCGAATACACCGTGTACGGCAACCCCGAGTGCAGGCTGATAATCCCGTTCAGCGCCCAACCGCCGGCGAACATTCTGACATACCGGTTGCCGCTGCCAATGTGCGTCCCAAACGGCGAGTTCGCCGTGAACGCAGCCTCGAAATTGCTCATTTGGTTCGTATCCGATAGCTGAACGTCCGCGGTGCGGTTATACACGTTCTCGATGTTGCAAAGTGCCCCAATCCCGCAGCCATCGTCGATCGACCGCGAAAGCGTGTAGGAAACCTGGAACGAAAGATCGGAACTCGCCTGCTTATTCAGCGAAATCTGCAGCGCGTTATACCGGCTGTTGCCCACGCTCTGGTCGAACCACTGCGGCAGCATGTACGGGAACGGCTGCCGCGCCGCCACCGGCCCCGGTCCCGGCATCGCGACATTCTGCACCGGGCCCCAGTCCAGGTGCCGGCCCACCGAACCCACATAGTTCACGTCCAATACTGTGTTGTTCGCCACTTCGTCCTGCACGCCAAAGTTCCACTGGTCCATATACGGCGTCTTGAAGTTCGGGTCCACCATCCACTGGCTCACCTCGGAGAACGTGGAAACGGGATACACCAGCCCGCCGCCGCCACCCAGGCTCAAGGGATTCGTCATCGGCGCCGTGACCGTGTTCTGGTTCAGGCTCGGATTGTTGATCGTTGCCACCGCCGGCCAGTTTCCGCCGAAATTCTGCGCCAGTTGTACCGTGCCGCCCCACATATCGTAGAAACGGCCGTAGCCCGCTCGCGCAACCATCTTGTCGGTGACCCGGTACGCCAAGCCGAGCCGTCCGGACCAGTCGCCGAAATCGTTGTTCAGAATCGCGTGGTTGGATCCAGCCACCTGCACATGCGGCGGAAGGCCGCTATACGGGTCCGGATACTGCGATACCGTGTCTCCCGCCGCGGGCTTTCCGGCATAGATGCCATTCGGCATGCAAGGCGCTCCAACCGACGCTGAACAATTCGGCGGCATGGCCGTCAGATAATAAGTGCCGGTCACTGCATTCGCATCGCCGGTGTACAGGTCCTTCCCCGCCCCGTAAATCGGCCATAGCCGCAGGTCGTACCGTAGTCCCATGTTCACGGTCAGCCGGTTGGTCACCTTCCACTGGTCCTGAATATACGCGCCATCCATCCATCCGCCGTTCGCCACTTCGTTGACGTTGCGCAGCGACGCCCCATTCGGAACCCCGAGCAGGAAAGAAGCCCACGAGTTGCCTCCAACGCCCTGCAGCGCGCCCAAGCCCGCCGTTTGCGCCGTAGCGAAGGAAATGGTGTCATAACCGATCGGCGAATGGAAATTGTTGGTCTCCACGTCGCCGCCCACCTTCAGCGTGTGCTTGCCAATGATCTTCGTGTAGTTCCCCCCGTACTGCCATACATCGGCCAGAGTCGTCCCCTGCAGCGCCGAGTTGGGCCAGGACAGATAACCGCTGATCGAATTGATCATCGGCGCATATTCCTTCCCGTTCAGAGTCTCAAAGGTGGAGTTCATGCCGAGGCCGTTCAACTGGCCCAGGAACGAAGCGTTCATGCCCGGCACCGACGCGACTTCGTTATCAAACCCATAGTTGCGCCCGAAATACACCTCCAGCACCGAGGTCGGCCCAAACGTGTGCGTCTCGTGAATCGTGAAATTATGCCCATAAATGTCGTCGTTGTTGGCCCCAATCACACCGTTGGGGACAAGCAGCGACTCCTCATATTGGCTGTACCGGAACATCACCTCGTCCGAGTTCCCGAAATACTGGTCCGCCCGGATCTGCCCCGTGTCGTTCGTCGTAACGCTCCGCTCCGGAAGATAAATGTTGTTCCCATTCAACAGCGTCCCCGCCTGCGGAACCAGACCTTGATACAGCGACGAGACGGGGCTTATCAGGCTGCCAGGAATGACGTTCCCCGGGAAGGGAGCCCGCGAGTAAGTATTCGTGGCCGCATCGTAGCTCGTGCTGTACGGGTTGTAAATCGTCGCTCCAACGCCGCTGAAGTCGCCCGCCCGCATCGCCGCCGTCGGACCCAGCGTCCCGCCTTCGGTCGAGACATTCTCGCGGAAACCTTCGTAAGCACCGTAAAAGAACGTGCGATTCTTGCCATTGTAGACTTTCGGAATCGACAGAGGGCCGCCGATCGCCGCCCCAAACTGGTTCTGCCGCAGCGGCGGCAGCGCCGCATTGAAAAACCCGCGCGCATCCATCGACGAATTGCGCAGAAACTCCCACAGCGTCCCATGGTAGTCGTTCGTTCCCGATTTGCTCGCCACCGTGATGATCCCGCCCATCACCCCGCCGTATTCCGCCTGGTCGCTATGATTCTGGGCTTTGAACTCCTGAATGTCGTCCACGATCGGCGCAAAGTTGTACGTCGTCAAGAACGTATTCAGGTCGTTCACGCCGTCCAGGAGGAATGTGTTGCTACGTACCCGGGCGCCGTCAATCGAAGGAAACGACGCAACTCCAATCGCCGACCCGGCGAATCCGCCTCCACCCGAGCCCGCCCCCGTCCCGCTCTGATCCCGGTTGATGTTCGTCACACCAGGCGTAATCGTCAGCAATTCCGTGAAGTTCCGTCCGTTCAAGGGAAGGTTGTTGACCTCCTGCGTCGCCACAACCACGCCCAGTTCCGAGGTCGATGCCTCCACCCCCGCCGCCGTCGCCGATACGGTTACGCTTTGCTGCTCCTGCCCCACCTTCATGTGGAAATCGAATGTCGCCGTCTGGTTCACCTGCAAAGTCACCTGGGATTGCGTCACCGGCGAAAACCCGTGAGCCGACGCCCTCATCGTGTACGCCCCGGGCGTCACGTTCAGAAACAGGTAGTTCCCATCCGTGTTCGTCGTCGTCGTTCTTACCACTCCCGTGTTGACGTTTCTAAGTTCAATCGTCGCCCCGGGAATCGCGGCGCCGGTCGGGTCCGATGCAACCCCGTTCACGCTGGCCGCCGCCTCCTGCGCAAAGCCCGTGGTCCGCATCAGAACCAGTATTCCCATCAGAACCGCAACTGTTACAAAACGGCGCATCCCGAAAAAGCCTGGTTCGCCCGAGGGTGCCATAAACTCTCCTTTGGCTTACCTCTTCTCATGCCGGCCCGGAGCCGGGAAGCAGCGCGAGACAAACACCCCTCCCCCCAGCAGCTCGGCTCGCGCCATTCGTGCCGCGCAGAGTACGGTTACTTAAGCGTTAACTATAGCGCGATTCTACTAGCGCCACGCCCCCCTGTCAAGAGAAAACTTCTTCCCTGAGACCCTTCACTCGTTTCCGGGCATGATCCCGATCGAAGGACTTGCCAAGACCCGCCTCCGCTCGTATAGTCGCATTGTGTGCTCTGCCCCACGCGGACGTAGAAACCTTGCCGGAGATCGCCTATATGTGCGTAATACTAGTAATTAGATGCCTGTAACAATGAAAGATATCGCGCGGGAACTCGGCGTGTCCGTGGTCACCGTGTCGAAAGTACTCCGCAATCACGAAGATATCGGCGAAGAAACCCGCAAGCGCGTCCTCAAGCGCGTCAAGGAACTAAACTATCATCCGAACCCGGCCGCCCGTGCGCTCGTGACCGGCAAGAGCTACACCGCCGGCCTCATCGTCCCGGACTTGGTCCATCCCTTCTTTGCAGAGGTAGCCACGGGCATCTCCCGAGTCCTCCGGAAAAAGAACTACAGCCTCCTGATCTCCTCCTCCCAAGAGGATCCCGAACTCGAACGCCAGGAGATCGCGCGGCTCCTCAGCCGCCGCCTCGACGCGCTTGTCATCGCATCGACCCAATGCGCCGCCAGCGGCTTCAGCCAGATCGTCGACCAGAACGTTCCCTACATCCTCCTCGATCGCAGTTTCCCCGGCCTCCCCGCCAACTTCGTCGGCGTCGACGACGTCAAAGTCGGACGCATCGCCACCGCCCACCTCATTTCCGTCGGCTGCCGCCGCATTGCCCACGTCCGCGGCGCCACAACCAGCACAGCCATCGGCCGTCTCAAGGGTTACAACCAGGCCCTGGTACGGCATCGCCTGCCCGCTCTGCATGGCTACATCGTCACCGGGCGCTCCGCCGATAGCGACACTTGGAGCAGCGGCTTCCAGGCCATGAATCAATTACTCCGCCTGGATCCCATCCCCGATGGCGTGTTTTGTTATAACGATCCCATCGCCATCGGAGCCATCGATGCCATCCTTGCCGCGGGTCTCCGCGTCCCGCGGGACATCGCCGTCATCGGCTGCGGGAACTTACACTTTGACAAGTCCCTCCGCGTGCCCCTATCCAGCGTCGACCAGCAAAGCGCCACCACCGGGGAGCGCGCCGGCAAACTCCTCCTCGCCATCATCGGCGCAAAGCACCCACCGCGGCCCAAGCGCCTCCTGATCGAGCCCGCCGTGATAGCCCGTGACTCAACCCGGCGCGCCGTCTGCCCCCCCTCACCCCCTCCCCACCACCGCGCACCACCCCTCCGCCCCCCGCCGCAACTCCCCCTCGAACCCCACCTCCGCCGCTTCCCACTCCTGAAACCCCGACCACATCACCGCCCGCGCCACCTTCCCCCCC
>JAJYCN010000358.1 GCA_021778335.1 Acidobacteriota bacterium
GATCTGTAACGCGAAGGAGATTACTCATGTATGTGATCGCTGGGGCGACCGGAAATACCGGCCATGTTGTGGCGTCGACGCTGCTCGAACAGGGGAAATCCGTGACCGTTCTGGTTCGCGACGCGGGGAAAGCGGCGGTGTGGCGGAAGAAGGGCGCGCAGGTTGCCGCGGCCTCGCTGGAGGACGCGAAGGCGCTTGGAGCGGTTCTGGCCGGGGCCGAGGGCGCATATCTGATTGTGCCGCCGAACTACGCGACTCCGGATCTGCTCGAGACGAACTTCGGTGTGGCGGACAGGCTTGCGGAGGCGGTGAAGGCGAGCGCAGTGGGCAACGTGGTGTTCCTTTCGTCGATCGGGGCGCAGCATGAGGGAGGCACGGGTCCGATCCGCGGCCTGCACCATGCGGAGAAGGTGATTTCGGCGGCTGCGAGGAATGTGACATTTGTTCGCGCGGCGTACTTTCTTCAGAACTGGGCGCCGAATCTTGCGGGGGCGCGCGCGGATGGTGTGCTGCACAATTTCTTGACGGCGGACCGGAAGATCCCGATGGTTTCGGTGGTGGACATCGGAAGGACCGCGGCGCGTTATCTGCTTGAACCGGCGAACGGCCGGCGGGTGGTGGAACTGGCCGGGCCGGAAGATTACAGCCCGCGGGATATCGCTAAAGTGCTGGTGGCAGCGCTGGGGAAGCCGGTGAAGCTGGAGACGCATCCGGTGGAAGCAGCGGGTCCTACTCTGACTGCGATGGGCTTCCAGGAAGGCACGGCGCGGCTGTATGCGGAGATGCTTGGCGGGATCAACAGTGGACACGTGGATTACGAGGGGGCGGGCGCGACATTCGTGCGCGGCAGCGTGACGGTGGCGGAGGCGATTGGTGAGATGCTCGGGCGGCAGGCTTGAGGAAGCGCGGGCCCATTCGTTAGACTCTCGGATGGTCCCCGGCGCAGGTTGGGCCGGGCGAAAATCCAACATGAAAACCATTCGCCGCGTCGCCGTGCTCGGAGCCGGCACCATGGGGTCGCGCATCGCCGCGCATTTTGCCAACGCCGGAATCCCGTCGCTACTGCTCGATGTGGTGACGCCGGATCAAGCTGACCGGAACCTCGCCGCGCGGCGGGGAATTGAGAACGCCGCCAAGCAGAAGCCGGGCGGGTTCTTCACGCCGGCGGCGATGGCGCTGATCGAGCCGGGGAATTTCGAAGACGACCTGGCGGGCATTGCGCGCTGCGACTGGGTGATCGAGGCGGTGGTGGAAAGGCTCGATCTCAAGCGCGCGCTGTGGCGCAAGGTGGAACTGCTGCGCAAGCCGGACGCGATTCTCTCGACGAACACGAGCGGCCTTCCGCTCGAGAAGATCTCGGACGGGTTTTCGCCGGAGTTCCGGCGGCATTTCCTGGGCACGCATTTCTTCAATCCTCCGCGGTACCTGTACCTGATGGAGCTGATTCCGGGGCGGGACACCGATCCGGAGGTTCTGTCGTTCGTGCGCGAGTTCGCCGACAGCCGGTTAGGGAAAGGCGTGGTTGGGTGCAAGGACACGCCGAATTTCATCGCCAACCGCATCGGGAGCTTTTATGGCGGCACGGTGCAGAAGACGATGATGGAGGGCGATTACACGATCGAGGAAGTGGACGCGCTGACCGGTCCGCTGATCGGGCTGCCCAACAGCGCCAGTTTCCGGCTGCTCGACCTCGTGGGCATCGACGTGTGGGCGTTCGTGGGGAAAAATCTGTACGACGCCGCGCCGGAGGATCCGTGGCGGCAGCGCTTCCTGCCGGCGCCGTATCAGGAGGCGATGCTCGAGCGGAAGTGGATGGGCGAGAAGACCGGACAGGGTTATTACAAACGGGTGGGCGCGGGCGAGAAGCGGGAGATTCACGCGATCGACTGGAAGACGCTCGAGTATCATCCGGCGGCGAAGGTGACGTTTCCGGCGGTCGAGACGGCACGGCAGATTGAAGACCTAAGCCTGCGGCTGCGGACGCTGGTGAGCACGGACGATAAGACCGGGCGGTTTCTGTGGCAGTTGTTCAGCGACGTGTGTTTGTACTCGGCCGAGCGCGTGCCGGAGATTTCGGACCGGATTGTCGAAATCGACCGCGCGATGCGGTGGGGCTACGCGCATAAGGTGGGACCGTTCGAGTTGTGGGACGCGCTGGGGTTTGTGGAGACGGCGCGGCGGATCGAGAGCGACAGGCGGGCGCTGCCGCGCGGCGTGGAGGAGATGCTGCGGCTGGGCGCGAGTTCGTTCTATGCGTTTGCGGGACAAGGGGAAGCGGCGCGCACGGAGTACTTCGATCTGAATTCGGCGCAGTACAAGGCGCTGGAGCCGCGGCCGGGCGTGACGGTGCTGGCGGACCGCAAGCGTTCCGGCGGGCTGATTCGCAAGAACCCCGGGGCGTCGCTGGTGGACTTGGGCGACGGCGTGCTGTGCGTGGAGTTTCATAGCAAGATGAACTCGCTGGGCGCCGACAACATCGCGATGCTGTATGCGGGCATCGACGAGACGGAGCGGAATTTCCAGGCGATGGTGGTGGCCAACCAGGGGGACAACTTCTCGGTGGGCGCGAACTTGATGATGGTGCTGCTGGCGGCGCAGGAAGGCGAGTGGGACGAGTTGGGCGAGATAGTGCACCGGTTCCAGCAGGTGAACATGGCGATGAAGTACGCGGCGCGGCCGGTGGTGGCGGCTCCGTTCGGCCAGACACTGGGCGGAGGGTGCGAAGTGGCGCTGCACGCCACGCGATGCCAGGCGGCGGCGGAGTTGTACATGGGGCTGGTGGAAGTGGGCGTGGGATTGATTCCGGGCGGCGGCGGGTGCAAGGAGCTGCTGCTGCGGTTGAAGGATCCGCGCAAGGTGTTTGAGCTGGCGGGATACGCGAAGGTGTCGTCGAGCGCGGAGGATGCGCGGCAGTTGGGGCTGCTCCACCGCGCGGACCGGGTGTCGATGAACCGGGACCGGCTGGTGGAAGATGCCAAGAGGCTGGCGCTGTCGCTGGTTTCCGGGTATGCGGCGGGGACGCCGCGGACGGATATTCCGGCGGGCGGGGAGGGCGTGTACGCGCTGCTGAAGCTGGGCGTGTGGAGCGCGCGGCAGGGGCATTTCATATCGGATTACGATACGGTGGTCGGCGAGAAGCTGGCGCATGTGCTGGCCGGGGGAAGGTTGACCGGGCAGCAGACGGTGAGCGAGCAGTATCTGCTCGATCTGGAGCGCGAGGCGTTTCTAAGCCTGTGCGGGAACGCGAAGACGCAGGAGCGGATGGCGCATATGCTGAAGACGGGCAAAGCGCTGCGGAACTAGTGTGCGAGCGATGGGAGGGTTTGCCGAGTGACGGAAGCTGTCATAGTGGATTGCCTGCGCACGCCGGTGGGCAAGAGCGGGCGCGGGGCGCTGCGGAATGCGCGGCCGGACGATCTGGCGGCGACGGTGATCCGCGCGCTGCGGGCGAAGTATCCGGAGGTCCCGGTTGACGAAATCGACGACGTGATTCTGGGCTGCGCGATGCCGGAGGGCGAGCAGGGGATGAACGTGGCGCGGATTGCGGCGCTGCGGGCCGGGCTGCCGGACATGGTTCCGGCGGTGACGGTCAACCGGTTTTGCTCGTCGGGGTTGCAGGCGATCGCGATGGCGGCGGAGAGGATTCGCGCCGGCGGCGCGCAGATTGTGCTGGCCGGGGGGGCGGAATCGATGAGCATGATTCCGATGACGGGCGGGAGGCTGGCGCCGAACCCGTGGCTGGTGGACCACATGCCGCAGATCTACATGGGCATGGGGCTGACGGCGGAGCAGTTGACGGCGAAGTACGGCATCCGCCGCGAGGAACAGGACGAGTTCGCGTATCGCAGCCATATGCGGGCGCTCGACGCGCAGTCGGCGGGGCGGTTCGACGACGAACTGGTTCCGGTGGAGGTGGAGACAACCACGCTCAAAGACGGGCGGGCGCTGACCTCGAAGACGAAGTTCACGCGCGATGAAGGGCCTCGGGCGGACACGTCGATTGCGGCGCTGGCGAAGCTGAAGCCGGTGTTTCAGGCCGATGGGACGGTGACGGCGGGCAACGCGTCGCAGACGAGCGATGGCGCGGCGATGGCGGTGGTGATGAGCGAGGAGCGGGCGCGTGAGTTGGGACTGAAGCCGATGGCGCGGTTCGTGAGCTTCGCGGTGGCGGGCGTGCCGCCGGAGATCATGGGCATCGGGCCGGTGGTGGCGATTCCGAAGGCGCTGGCGCTGGCGGGGCTCAAGCTGGACGACATCGGCGTGATCGAGCTGAACGAGGCGTTCGCGGTGCAGGCGCTGGCGGTGATCCGCCAGGCGGGGCTGGACCTGGAGCGCGTGAACGTGAATGGCGGAGCGATTGCGCTGGGCCATCCGCTGGGCTGCACGGGCGCGAAGCTGACGGCGACGATTTTGCGCGAGATGAAGCGGCGCGAGGCACGCTATGGCATGGTGACGATGTGCATCGGCGGCGGGCAGGGCGCGGCGGGCATTTTCGAGAGCTGTAACTGAAATCGTAAATAAGAAAGGCGACACCGATGGCCACGACTGCCGCAGGATCCCGCGTTCGAGGCGGGGCGTTCTTGATTGAAGAGTCGCTACCCGAGCAGATTTTCACGCCCGAGGATTTCACCGACGAGCATCGCGCGATTGCGCGGACGACGGAGGAGTTCTGGGCGAAGGAAGTGGCGCCGAACATCGAGGCGATTCAGCATCATGAGCCCGGGGTGGCGGTGTCGGTGCTGCGGAAGTCGGCCGAGCTTGGGTTGACGGCGGTGCTGCTGCCGGAGAAGTTCGGCGGGATGGAGATGGACCTGGCGTCGGCGATGGTGGTGGCCGAGGTGGTGGCGCGGGATGGGTCGTATTCAGGCTGGCACGGCGCGCACACGGGGATCGGGACGCTGCCGCTGCTGCTGTTCGGCACCGAGGCGCAGAAGGAAAAGTATCTGCCGAAGCTGGCCACGGCGGAGATGGTGGCGGCGTATTGTCTGAGCGAACCGCAGGCTGGTTCGGATGCGCTGGCGGCGCGGACGCGCGCCGATTTGAGCGAAGACGGCACGCACTATGTGCTGAACGGGCAGAAGATGTGGATCACCAACGGCGGCGCGGCCGACCTGTACACGGTGTTCGCGAAGGTGGGCGGGGAGAAGTTCACGGCGTTTCTGGTGGAGCGGGCGTTTCCCGGCGTGAGTCCCGGCGCCGAGGAAAAGAAGATGGGGATCAAGGGCAGCTCGACGACGGCGGTGTACCTGGACAACGTGAAG
>JAJYCN010000050.1 GCA_021778335.1 Acidobacteriota bacterium
CTTCAGCCGAGCAGTCCATAGGGGCAGCATGTTTGGGCATCTCACAAACATTATAATACATAAATGCACTACTGCAATTAAGCACTAGATATTCGACCAGATCGCGGAGGGGTTGGGCGCGGGGTCCGAAGGGAGCGAGGGAGGCGCAGGCGCGGGCGAAGCGGTTGGCGGCGGTGAGCGAGGTGGGGACTTCGCCGTCCAAGTGGACGTCGCGCATCTGGTAGGCGATGCCCAACCCGGCGCCGAAATCGAGGAGGGAGGTTTGTTCGGCGGGGGAGAGATCGGCGAAGGCGGCGCCGGCGCGGACGGAGAGTTCGAAGAGGGGGACGGTTTTGAGCGCGGCGAGGCGGGCGCGGTGCGAGTTGCGGGCTTCGCGGGAGAGAGCGAGGTCGAGGGACTGTCCGCCGATGAGGCTGGCGCAGTCGAGGGTGGAGAGGAGGTGGAATGGAAATCGAGGAGGCGGGCGCAATCGCTGGGGCGGGCGTTGCGGTCGATGGCGGAGCGGGCGGCGAGGGAGACGAGGCCGAAGGCTGCGAGGATGGCGTTGGCTTCGCCGAAGGCGATGTGGACGGAGGGGCGGTTGCGGCGGAGGGGGTCGTCATCCATGCAGGGAAGGTCGTCGACGATGAGGGAGGCGCAGTGGAGGAGCTCGACGGCGGCGGCGGCGCGGAGGGTCGGGGCCGTGGGTGCGTCGAGCATTCGGGCGACGCGGAGGGCGAGGATGGGACGGATGCGGCGGCCGGGGCCGAAGACGGCGTAGCGCATGGCTTCGCGGACCTGGGGCGCGGGGGAGCGTGGCAGGGGCGGAAGGAGCGCGGCGAGGTGGGTGTCGACGAGGCGGCGGTCGAGGGCGAGGCCGTCGAGATCGAGTTGCGGGGCGGTCACGATAGTTTTCTAGATTCGGGCGGCGGGGTTGGGGTGGATTTTTTGCGGGGGATTAAGGCGAGGCGGCCGGTCGCGAGAGCGTCGACGCCGGACTGGTAGAGGATGACGCCGGGGTTGAAGTCGAAGACGTGGGGGAGAGCGGAAGAGAGGGCTTCGAGGTATTCGTCGTCTGTGGTTTGGCCGGGGAAGGCGATGTCGAGGGAGCTTTGCTGTTTGCTGAAGGGGAAGTTGTTGCGGCCGTGGAGGGAGAGGGTGAAGACGTTGGGGTCGGAGGCGATCAGGGCGGCGGCGCGGCGGAGGAAGTGGATCAAGATGGCGAGGTCGTTGAAGACGCAGAAGCCGGCGCCTTCCGAGTAGAAGGCGTGGTGGGCGCCACCGGCGGAGGAGGCCTTCGGTCCAGGGGAAGCCGATTCGGCGGATGGCTTGGGCGGGGAGGGTTCCGGAGATGAAGTTGTGGACGTAGGCGGGGTCGTGGGCGAGGGCGATCGCGTTCGAGGCAGGCGCGGACGAGCGAGTATTTTTCCGCCGGGAACTTGTGGCCCGGCGGAAGGCCCATGCCGTGGTGATGGCAGTAGTAGACGCGGCGCACGGGGTCAGCGGCGCGTGAGGTCGCGGATGAGGATGTCCTTGAAGCGCATGTCGGCGCCGCCGCCGGCGTGGAGTTGGAGGGCGATGCTGCCGGTGGTTCCTTTTTGCTTGGGGTCGGTGTAGTCGACCATGGCGACGCCGTTGAGGCGGGCGGTGTAGTGGTTGCCGTGGACGGTGAGGATGTATTCGTTCCAGTCGTGCTGGCGGACGACGGTTTCTTTTTCCGAGGAGGGCCAGACGAGCCATTCGCGGCCGACGTCGTAGATGCCGGCGGTGTGGCGGCCGATGGTGCAGTCGATTTCAAACTGGGGGCCCTGGATGATTTCGGTGGCGCCGGGTTTGAAGCGGGCGCGGAAGAAGAGGCCGGAGTTGCCGAGGGTGACGCACTGGAAGCGGAGGGCGAGGTCGAAATCCGAGTAATCTTTTTCGGTGCGCAGGTAGCCGTATTCGTGGCTGACGGCGGAGCCGTGAATGGCGCCGTCCTCGACCACCCATTTTTCCTGGCCGACGTTGACCCAGCCGGAGAGGTCGCGGCCGTTGAACAGGGCGGTCCAATCCGAGCCGTTGACGATGACGGGCGCGGGGGCCTGGGCGGCGGCGAGGAGGGGGAAAGCAAGAAGGAAGCGAAGAGTTCGCATTGGATTATTGTGACGGGTTTGGGGGTGGTCAGTCTGCGCCGAGGGAGCGGCGGATGGCGCCGGCGATGCGTTCGGCGTAGAGGGAGACGCGGGCGTGGTCGGGGCCTTCGACCATGACGCGGGCGAGCGGTTCGGTGCCGGAGAAGCGGACGAGGACGCGGCCCGAGCCGGCGAAGTCGGATTCGGCGGCGCCGATTTCCTCGCGGACCTCAGGGAGTTCTTCGAGTGGGCGCTTGTGGCGGACGCGGACGTTGACCAGAAGCTGGGGGAAGATTTCGAGGCCTTCGGTGAGGTCTTCGATGGATTTGCCGGAGTGGAGGACGGTCGAGGAAAGCAGGAGGGCGGTGAGCATGCCGTCTCCGGTGGTGGCGTGGTCGAGAAAGATGACGTGGCCGGACTGTTCGCCGCCGAGGTTCGAGCCGGAGCGGAGCATTTCTTCGAGGACGTAGCGGTCGCCGACGGGGGTGCGGCTCATTTGGATGCCGGAGGCAGCGAGGGCGCGTTCGAGGCCGAGGTTGGACATCACGGTGGCGACGACGGTGGGCTGGCTGTTGGGGCCGGCGAGGCGGCCCTGGGCGAGTAAAGCGCGGGCCATGACGAGGAGGACGGCGTCGCCGTCGATGATGCGTCCGGTGGGGCCGACGAAGAGAGCGCGGTCGGCATCGCCGTCGAAGGCGACTCCGAGGGCGGCGCGGCGGGCGAGGACGATGTCGCGGAGAGAATCGAGATGGAGCGAGCCGCAGTTGAGGTTGATGTTGCGGCCGTTGGGCGAGGCGTGGGTGGAGTGGACGCGGGCGCCGAGTTGGGCGAAGAGGGCGGGGGCGAGCGAGGAGGCGCCGCCGTTGGCGCAGTCCATGACGAGGTCGAGGCCTTGGAGGGGAGAGTCGTTGCCGAGGAGGGAGGCGAGGTGGGCGGCGTACTGGTGGTCGAGCTCGGGGTCGGGGACGAGCGGGGCGGCGGGCGAGGGGTTGGCGGTGTGGGAGAGGATGGAGCGCTCGATGGAGGCTTCGACGTCGTCGGGGAGTTTGTAGCCGGAGTGGCCGATGACTTTGATGCCGTTGTCCTGGTAGGGATTGTGCGAGGCGGAGATCATGACGCCGGCGGCGAAGGGGCCGGTTTTGGCGAGGTAGGCGACGCCGGGGGTGGTGGTGACGCCGGCGAAGCGGACCGAGATGCCGTGCGCGGCGAGGCCCTGGGCGAGGGTGGCGGCGATCCAGTGTCCGGATTCGCGGGTATCCATGCCGATGACGACGGCGGGTTCGCGGCCTGAGGCGACGACCCATTGTCCGATGGCGGCGCCGGTGGAGTGGACGGTGGGTTCGTCGAGCGGGTAGTTGCCCGCGACGCCGCGGATGCCATCGGTGCCGAAGAGTTGACGAGACATTCTGGGGTTAGGGTTCCTTTGATGCGGAAGCTTTGCGGAGTTCGACCTGGTAGGTGAGCAGTGGGGTGCTGGAGTCGATGCGGACGCGCGGGTCGGATAAGTGGACGGGGAGGCGGATCACGGTGCGCCCGTAGATGTTGCTGAGGTCGATGGGGTCGGTTTGCGCGGAGGTGACGGAGCGGACGTGGCTTTCCGGGCCCTCGATGCGGACGCGGGGCGGGTTGATGGTGTAAGCGGCGATGACGTAGCCGGGGGGCGGCGGGGCGGCGTATTCGGGTTCGATGGGGACTTCGCGAGTGATGGAGCGTTCGAAGTCGAGGACGACCTGGGAGGGGACGGCGGAATCGAAGGCGATGCCGAAGGGGCGGCGGATTTCGCGGCGGCCGATGTTGAAGGTGCGGGAACCGGAGCGGTGGACGGTGGAGCAATCGAGTACGACTGCGAGTTGGGCAAGCTCGTCGGGGGTGAGGCGGGCGGAGGGGCCGCGGACCTGGATCTGGACGTTTTGCGGAGCTTCAGAGACGATTTCGAAGCCATCGGGGAGGTTGCGGTACTCGATGGGGACGCGGACGGTGGTGGTGATTTCGGCTTCGCGGTTGACGACGATCCAGAGGGCGAAGGCGACGGCGAGGGCGAGGAGTTTGGTTTTGACGTCGCGTGTGAAGAAGGAGAGCATGGGCTCAGGCGGCGGACCTCGGGCCTTGCTGGCGGATGGGTTCGGGCTGCGGGGCCGGGGTGGGGCCGGTGGCGGGGACGCGGTTGGTGAGGTATTGTTCGACGCGTTCGAGCGCGACGCCGAGTTCGATTTCGCCCGCGCGGGCGACGGAGATGCGGCCGGTTTCTTCGCTGGCGACGATGGCTATGGCGTCGGATTCCTCGGTGACGCCGATGGCGGCGCGGTGGCGGGTGCCGAGTTCGCGGGCGAGGGCGGGGTTGGTGTTGAGGGGGAGGAAGCAGGCGGCGGCGGCGATGCGGCCGCCCTGGAGGATGACGGCGCCGTCGTGGAGGGCGGCGCCGGGGTGGAAGATGTTGCAGAGAAGGTCGCGGGAGAGATTGGCGTCGATCGAGACGCCGCTTTCGATGAAGGTGCGGAGGCCGATGTGTTGCTCGATGACGATGAGGGCGCCGGTTTTCTGCTGGGTAAGCTGAGCGAGGGCGAGGAGGATTTCATCGGCGGTTTCGCGGCGTTCGAGTTCGCGGAGCGGGGAGACGCGGCCGCGGCCGAGGCGGAGGAGCATGCGGCGGATTTCGGACTGGAAGACGACAATTAGGGCGAACGCGGTGTAGGGTGCGGCGGTGGCGAGCAGGGTGCGGAGGAGTTCGAGCCGGGCGTAGACGGCGATGCCGTAGACGATGCCGATGACGGCGAAGCCGGTGAGGACGTGGGCGGCGCGGCGGCCGCGGATGATGGAGAGAAGTTGATAGATGAGGAAGGCGACGCAGATTATGTCGATGACAGCAGTGACGTTGAGGTGAGGGAACCCCACCCACGGGACTTCGGTCGGGAGTATTCCGTCGGTAGGCATGGTCCGGCGCTCAGCCGAACGAGTACAAGGCGTCGTGCAGGGCGAGTCCGCGGACTTCGATGTCGCGGAGGCTGGCCGAGCCGATTCCGAGTCCCTCGGCCAACAGCAGGGTGTTGTCGCAGTTCAGGAATGGCTTTGCGCCGCGAGTGGCGCGGGGGGCGTAGCCCATGGCGGCGGTGGCGATGGTGTCGGTGTTGACGGAGTTTCTGCCGGCGATGAGGAGGCCGGGCTTGACGGCGCGGACACCTTGGATCCAGGGGCCTTCGCCGCCGGCGAGCGTTTCGACGCCGTCGATGATGGCGAGGTGGACGGGGCGGGCGGCGGCGAGGTCGCTGACGATGCGGGGCATGCGGTGGCCGGGGTCGCGGCTGGAGGCGGGGTTGAGCTCCCGCGGCGCGCTTTTGGAGGGTTCGCGCTTGCCTTCGTGGCAGGTGCGGACACGTCCGGAGCCGGGGTTTTCGTTGGGTTCGGCGACGCCGGCGTCGTCGCCGTAGATGGAGGCCGGGGTGATGCCGAACAGATTTTTGATGGAGAGGGTGACGCCGCAGGTGGCGTGGTTCTTCAGTTTGGCGAGGGAGACGAAGACGTCGGTATCGGCGTAGGAGTGGTTGAGGTCGTAAGCGGGGAAGATGGCGCCGCCGCCGGGGACGGGGAAGCGGTGATAGGTTTTGCCGGAGCCGAGGAAGTTGGTGTCTTCGAATTCGAGATTCTTCGAGAGAGAGCAGAGGGCGCGGACGTTCCAGCCGGAGTCGAGGAGATATTCTTCGAGGGGAGCGTTGGTGGCGTAGCCGCTTTCGACGAGGCGGATGCGGCGGGCGCCGGCGCGGTCGAGCAGCGAAACGAGAGCGAAGGCGACGGTGGGGTGGACGTAGTGGGTGAGGCCGGGGGCTTTGCCCTGGAAGCGGATGCCGGGGCTGCCGGTGAGGTTGAGTTTGACGGTGACGGTTTTGTTGGCGACGAGGCCGGAGAGCCCACCGAGCTGGTCCATCATGGTGGCGAGGACGGTTTCGACGCCGGGGCCGTAGGCGGGGCAGCGGCCGATGGCGACGGGAGAAGCGGGCGTGGAGCGGGCGGCGCGAAGCACCGGCGCGGAGGCAAGCAGGGCGATTAACTCACGGCGCGAGAGTCGCTGCATATTCACCAGTCTATTACGTCGGCGGGGGGAGGATTTGAGAGAGCAGGATTTATGCCGATCGTAACTCTCGGAGGAAGGAACGGGGACCGTGTTTGGGGGTTGATGCGGGTTGCGCATATGACGAAGGGATTGACGAATGCGCTATTTCCTGCAATCATTGAGTCAAAACCTCCTTTCACGCGGGGTTTTGTTACACATAACGGTAAGACCATGGAGTTTGTCATCCGATCGCTGTCGCCCCAAGAAAGCCGGGTGGTCCTGGCGCTAGCCGAACAGGGCCGCCGGGAAATCGACCGCGCAGAGGTGATCACTGTCCTCGGCGTGACCGAAAAAGCGGCCGATCATGTCATTCATGCCCTCCGGCATAAGGGGTGGCTGGAACGCGCCAGTTGGGGCAAGTACCTTCTGATCCCGCCGACGCAGGGGCCGGAGGCAATCGGCGAGAGCAACCTATTTGCTCTCGCCAGCCGGATCACTGAACCTTACTACATCGGCTTCGGCTCGGCCGCGGCCCACTACGGTCTGACCACGCAGCATCGCAACGTCATCTGGGTTGTGACGCCGAATCGGTTGCGCGACCGGAAGATCGGCGAGACTGAGGTTCGCATCGTCAATCCCACCGCGAAGAAGTTCTTCGGCTTTGCGCCGGTCAGTGTGCTCGGGTATCTGGTTATGATGTCCGACCGAGAAAAGACAGTAATTGACTGCATCGACCGTCCCGACCTGTGCGGCGGCGAAGGGGAGGCGGCGTATATCCTGGCGATGGCGTGCCGGCGCATGGATTGGCCGAAGACGGCCGGTTATCTCGAACAGACCGGATCGAGCGGCCTCATCCAGCGCTTCGGCTGGCTCGTGGACCACGCGGGCGCCGAGATGCCCGCGGCGGCGCGTGAAAGACTCTTGCAGAGGATCAACCACGCGCGCCGGAGCGTTCTTGGTCCGAACCGAGCGGTTGCCGACGCGGCGGGCGATGACGACACGTGGCGCATCCGCATCAACGTTTCGCGCAAGGATCTCCGGGCCAGCGCCGGTCTCGGACGGCGCCGAAAGGTCAAGGGTGGCGCCTGATGTTGACGCAGACCAACGTTCAGCGTTACGCGGCGGAATCCGGCCTGCGCGACATCATGATCGCCGAAAAGGAAGTGGTGCTGACCTATCTGCTTCAGCTTTTGTCGGAGCGCGGCATTCTTGACCGTTTCGTTTTCAAGGGTGGCACCTGCCTGCGCAAGATGATCCTTGGCGGCCAGGCGCGGTTCTCGACCGATCTCGATTTCACCGGACTGAAGGAACATGACCATGAAGAGGTGATCCTCGAGACGATGGCGGCCTTCGAGCAGCCCTATCACGGCGTCCGCTTCGCGATTCCCGATGACAGCTACTATGAAACGCTGGACGGATTGTCCTGGGGCGTGAACCCGGCCTACGTGCACGAGTGGAACGACAGCGGCGACAGCGAAATACGGTTGCAGATCAGCGTGCGTGAAACGCCGACGGTCGCACCCGAACGCAGGGCCCAGTGTCCGCAAAGTTATTTTCGCTTCCTGCCGTTTGTACCGGCCGATCTTGGCTGCCTCGCCTTGCCGGAGATTCTGGCTGAGAAGATCCGTGCCTGTTACCAGCGCAACAAGGCCCGCGACATTTACGACCTGGGCACATTCGCGACGCGGCCGCTGGACCAGCCGCTGCTTCGGCGACTCGTGGTGCTCAAGCTCTGGCGGGCGCGCGATACGTTCGACCCCGAGCGCCTCTTGCGGAAGTTCGAGGACGGGCGTTCCTTCGACTGGGACGACCTTAATCAGCTTGTCCGCCGGACAGCCGTCGTTGATCG
This sequence comes from Acidobacteriota bacterium, assembly GCA_021778335.1. Lineage (GTDB taxonomy): Bacteria > Acidobacteriota > Terriglobia > Bryobacterales > Bryobacteraceae > JAJYKC01. Next base: position 7,985 of record JAJYCN010000050.1, read on the forward strand.
CAACACGATCATTGCCGACTGCGTGAAAGGGTACCGGTTTCTGCTTGACCTGAATGAGGAGGAGAGGCTGCTGGCTTCCGACGCCCGTCAACGCCAGCGGGCGGTATACCGGAAACTGCGGGCGGAGATCGGAGCTGGCGAAATGCGCAAGCGATCCATGGATAGCTTCGGGTAGCGCGCCGGGATTTTCGCAGGAGGCTTGGAGCCGCTTTTGTCTGGCTATTTTGGGCGGGGGGAAAACGAGAGAGTGCAGGGCCTGGAATCCCGGAGCCGTCAGTTCCGCTGCACCGATACCTTCGCTTCGAGACCCTTGCCGACGACGTACAGGCCGAGCACGCCGCTGCGGTATTCAGCCAAGTAGTGCTCTCCGTACACGTCGATCGCCTGATCCTGGCTGAAAATATAAAGGCCGGTTGACATGTTAATGGCCGCCACCGTGGGACCGGGAGTGCGTGCTGAGCCAGTGTAGCTTGCGACTGGGCGGACCAAGATTACGTTCGGATCCGTTGCACGGCTGAGCATTCCTTTCAAGATGTTCCGCTCGGCCAATGTCTTGCCCGCAGGGAATGAAACGAGCTTCGCTAGTGCGTCCGCAGATTTCACCCGCCAGACCGGGCGCAGCACTAAGACGCTTTTCGGCGTAAAGAACGTACGAACGTTGTTGGACCGCAGCAGTCCATGGAGCTTCACGGGGCGTCGCTCGCGCAGGTTCCAGGCGACCGGATGGCCGTCGGCAGCGAAGGGTGCGGCCAAAAGGTAGCGGCCGTCAGGGGAAAATTGAAGAACCGCCAGGCTCGAATCGCCAACGATATCCACTGAATTACCGATTATGCTTTCAAAGGGATATGCAAAGTGTTTTCGTTCCAGGACGTACTGCCCCCGCCCGATGTCAAAGACACGCAGGCCGCCTTTTGGATCGTCGCATGCGACCGTGCCACCGTCGGGCGACATACTGAAAGAAGTACAGCCGGCTATGGGACGGCGCGCGAACTTATCCGACGTCCCCGCCCAACATCCCATCGCCGTTCCCGGACCTCTTGCCCGAGGAGACTCGATTGGAACCGATCGCCGCGGAGGCCGACAATCGGCGATAAGAAGTACAATTGCCTGGCGTCTGGAGTAAACCCGGCATCCCCCGGATCGTTTGCTCTGATCCTGTACAGGACGCGGAACGGGCTGACGTTCAACACGGTGACGCCACTGCTATCCACGGCGAGGGCATATTTCCCGTCGGGGCTGAAACGGACCTCCCTGAAATAGCCAACGGATCGATGCGCGAATGCACCAAACTTCTCCGCGCCGGGTTCTGCGGTCTGCCCAACAAGCAGGGCCGTCAATCCCACAAGCGATGCGGCAAGTCGGTGGATCCTAGTTCTTCGTGCCGCGTCTTCGATTCGGCTCTCCCGGACGAGTGCCATGCTTGTTCACCTTCGGGATTGGGCGGACATTGACTCGGCGGATTCCGGGCAGCCCATGGCCAGACTTACGAGGGCGGCGAGGCGGCAGATTCTGGCGTGCGAGAGTGGGCGCTGGCCGGGTTCTGGTTCGTGGAGACTGCCACGCATGACGACGGCGATGTTGTCAGCCCGCGCGGCACAATCCATTCGCAATCCGGTCTCTGCCGCAGGCAGGAGCAGGTGCGCGGGTCCGAGCCGGTGGATAGACGTGGAGAGGGGAACAACCAGAACGGTGGCCGCGCGCTCATGCCGGTTGCGCGCGTCGGCCGACACGATGATGACCGGGCTCCGGCGTTTGCCCGGAGGATCCGTGTGGACATTCGTCCACCAGATTTCCCAACGCTGGGGAAGGCGTTGTCGCGTAATCGTTGCCGCCGGTCCTTCTTTGCGAGTTGCGACTCAGCGAACAGGCTCCAAGCGGTCTGTTCTGCGGTCTCGTCCTCGCTTCGAGAGTCGTAGTAATCGGCATACGCTGCGTCGATGGCGTGGCGCTGGCGGATCGTCATCAACTCCCTGAGCATCGCATCCAAGGTTTCCGATTCCAAATTGGACTTGCGGTCTAGTGGGTATCCCCTTCACTCAGCAGGCCCCAACAGCTTGTGGTGGCGGGCCCGTCTTTTTGACTGCGTCATAGGTGGCCGGGGGAGTGATGACGGCCTGCTGCATGAGGCGGAAGAACAGCTTCCCGCGGCTCTTCGATTTCCGGCGGTTGAAGCGGAACGTGAACTCGTCGAGGTAATAAGGCAGTTGCCACGGAGCCACCGCGCCTTGGTGGGTGCCGAGCAGCCACCGCTTCAACAGAGCGGCTACTCGGTGAACGCGCGGCAAGAGTTTGGAAGCGTCTTTCCTTCTGCCTCCCGTGGTCGAGACCTGCCGCTCGAACCCCTTCTTCTCCAGCCCGGCGTAACCCTGCCAGCCGTCGGTGTGCAGGGTGCTCCCTGGCTCAATGCAGTCGATGACGAAAGGGTGAAGACTGGCGGCGGAGGCGGCGGCGGTCACCCGCATCCTGATTCTTCCGATACCTGGCCCATCGGCCTGAGCCGCAATGACAACCAGGGCCTTGTTGGTCTTCTGCCGACCTCCGATGGCTCCCTCCGCCAGGCCGCCGATGAATGTCTCGCCGACCTCGATCCAACCACTCAGTCGATCCCGCCCCGGCCTGATCATGGCTCGCCTCAGCTTGTGCAACCAGGTCCAGGCAGTCTCGTAGCTGCCCAGTCCGAGCACCCGCTGCAGGCCCAGCGCACTGGCGCCGTTTTTCTGACTGGTCACATACCACATGGCGCGAAACCACATCACCAGCGGCTTCCTGGTGTCCTGAAAAATCGTGCCCGCCGTAACCGAGGTTTGACGCCGGCAGCCGCGGCACTGAAACAAGGTGCTACGAGCCTCAACCGCTTTCGCGCACCCACAATACGGACACCGGAACCCTTCCGGCCATCGCAGGCTCATCAGATAGGCGCGACAGCTGTCTTCCGTCGAGAATCGACTCTCGAACTCCTGAATCGTGCGGGGATAGTCCTCCACCCCTGGAATCTACATATTGGGGTCTGCTGAGTCAAGGGGATACCCACTAGCGGTCTTTACAGCTCTTGAGGATGGAAGAGTCGGACTCCACCGAGATACTGAAGCTCCTTTTGATCTTTCGCCCCGACTTGCGCGAGGTAGTAGACAACTTCCTACCAAGAGCATTACACGTGGTGGGCGCATTCCAGCAAGCCGGTTCCGTGGGGACGGATGACGGAAGATGCGGGGGCGTGCCGCTAGCTTGGATCGCGTCCCTTGATACGGTAGCGGTAGGCGGGATAAAGGATGAATTCCCGTGGGTTTTCCGGGTTGTAGACGACGGTCCCGCAGAGCGGGTTTTTCCAGGGTCTCGTGCTGTTTCCCGTGCTCGTGATTGAGTCTCCTAACTCGTTTTCATACCGGTAGTGCCCGATCGATCCTTGGGAGGTGATCATTACGGCGCGCGCCGGCAGACCCCACTTGAGAAGTCGCTTCTCTCTGCGCCGGCGGATGGGTCCGGGCAGGCCAACGAAACAGGCGATGCCTAGAAATAGGGCGGTCGGCCAAACCATCCACGCGTGCCAGGTGGGGGCGCGCAGGAAATCGAGGAACTGGTAGTAGAGAAATACGCAGATTTCCCGCCAGGTATGGACTGGCGGCTGGTAGAGGTGAAGGAACCAGAAGGAGTAGATGGCTGCGGCCGAGGTGGCGAGAAACAGAAAGAGAGGAGAACCGAGCAGGAGGCGAATGAGGATCGGCGCGCTCCTGACCGTGCGGGGCGGAGGAACGGCTAGTTCCGGAGGAAGCAGCCATGCCGCTTCGGCCTTTTTCTGGAGTTCGGAGGCAGCCTGGAATATCTCCTCCAGCGACTTGTTGCCGATGCGCCGCTTGGTTTGCACGCCGCTCCAGATGATCATGGCGAGCAGGAGGCCGAACCCCGCGGCGACGATCAGGAAGGCAATTTGGGGTGACATATCGAGACGGCCCGGGGGCCGGTTTCAACCCTCGAATGGCCACGAGTCTAGCACTGCTCATCGGGACGGGGCAAATCACGCCCCGTGGCAATCACGCCCCGTGGAGATTGGCCCAGGAAATCTCGAGGCGTTGGGGAAAGCGCGGTGGCACGGTTATTACGGATGAGAGTCGTTTGCGGGTCGCGACCGGGCGGGCCGGGGGCCTTGGACGACGAGGGCCGACCGTGTTATCTGTAGGCGTCTTTGCGATTTTCCACGCTGTAAATGTGCAACGTATCGGGGGCCTCGAAACTGAACAGCACGCGCCAATCTCCAACGCGCAGCCGAAATTGCCCTTGTGGATCGTCCGTGAGTTTTTTCAAGTCACCGCCCTTACCGTCGGCGAAGCGAGTCAGGGCGTGAAGAATCGCAAGCGCTTGGGGTTGCCGGATGTGACGCAGATCGGCCCTGGCCGACGGTTCCCACTGGAATTTTTTCACCGGCGGGTTTCGTTCAAACCGAACTCGCGAAGAATCTCGTCGTGCGAGATCGCAGGCTCGCCGCGCTCTCTGCGCTGGTCCGCCTCGCTGAGCGCTGCGCGCTCGTGCTCAGACAGTGGCTCGTCGTCGTCGGGCGCATGCAGCAGGGCCAGTTCAACCGGGTCCAGCAGCGACCGTAGGTAGTCTCGCGCGGCCGGGACTCCTTTATCGGGAATGTGATCGAGAAGCAGGTGGAGTTCCTGCCGGATCGTATTGGTTTCCGCATTCGCCATGACGGCTTCTGTTCGTACATTACCAGTAAACGACGCCGGAAGTCAGGGGCGGTCTTTGGGCTGGGCGAAACGACCAGAAACACGGCGATGCCTCCGGTGGCCGAGTCTAACGCGGCTGTGCGGCGATGTCGAAGTCGGTCCACTGTCCGGCTGCGTGCTTACGGGCTTGGTCCTGTGAAGTGACGAAGAGGATGTAGCTGCCGGGCGCGAGGGAGGACAGCGGAACGGCGCCGGTGACGAGTGTTCCGGGACTACCGCCTGCCTCGGGTTGCAATTGCGGCTGCGGTAGCGTGAGGATCTCTTTTCCGTCTTGGAGGATAACCGCTCGGGCTTCGAGGGGGGCCGCGCCCGCTTCAGGGTGGGGCGCATTGAAAATGCGGCAGGCGTAGTCGAGCGTGCTCGACGGTTCAAAGACGCGAAAAGCGGCCACGCCGGGCGCCTGTTCGGTGCGGGGTGCGTCAGACGGGCCGTAAGCAAGCAGACCAGACATGGCCAGCCGGCCGGATTTCAGGTTCGGGACGTAGACCCAGCCGCGCGCGCTTCCCACCCTCCCGCTGCCCTTGTCTTTGACGGCGACCTGCGCCTCGTAGTAGCCGGGGTGCGGCGCGGGAACGGACGTCTCATAGAGCAGACCCTGTTGGGAAGCACGCTGAAAGTCCGTCTCTGTGAAGTTCAGCGGTACCGATCTGGAGGGCTCGCCTGCGTGGGCGCCTTTCTCGTCGGTTATGCGGGTGGCGAGTTCGATTGCTGCGCGGCGCCGGCCTTCTACGCCAGGGGTGAAGGAGATGTCGCGCGTGTCAACGTGCACCAGCAGGTCGATCTCTGGAGCACCGGCGCTCCGCTCATTGAAGATGGCGGTCAAGCGGAGCGGAAGCGCCGAGGCGGCGAAGGGGGAATCGAGTGCCCGCGCGAGTTCGACTCGCGATCGGCGCCGGGCCGTGGCTTTTCGTTCCTGCCTATGTAGCCGTCGGCATAGCGGACGTGCAGCCGCCTGCGCTTCACGCGGACTCTCAGCCGATGGAAGGGCGGGGGCGCGTTCTTGGCGGGGGCGAAGAAGTGCTCGGGAGCGCCGGGCTTGAACTCGACGACATAATACCCCCCGAGGTCTCCGAGCACGTTTGACAGGCCAAAGGCGATATCGTTGGTGTCTTCGATCATGAAGCCGCCGGTCGCCTGCGCGAGCGCCCGCATTCCTGCGCGAACCATTTCGAGCTCAACAAGGCCGCGCTGTTGGTACTGCTGGGGAAGCTGGGCGGCGATTTCCGGGTTGATCCACTGGTTGATCCCGTTCTGATTCCGATAGTCCTGGGTGACGTCGTAATCCGCGCCGGGATTCATGCTGTCGAGGGGCGTGGGGTCGACCGCATAAATGGTGGCTCCGGCGCGAATCGCGCGGTCAACGAGATCGCCCGTCGGGGTTGCGATCGGCAGATCCCACTTCGAACTCATCACCCAGGTTCTGTCCGCGGTAAGCCAGCCTTGTGAAATCAGGATCACCGCCTTCTTCCCAGGGAGGGGCTCGATGGCCGCCATCACGCGGAGGATCGCGTTCCAGCTCCTCGAATAGGAATCAACGACGAGAAATCGGGCATCCCGCCGGTCCATGGGCAGGCTGCCGCGCTGGAAGAGCAGGAGGCCGCGGCCTCCCGGCAGCCAGCGGATCTGCGCGGTTGCGGCGAGCAGGATCCGCCGGTCCCCGGTAAATTGCTCAAGCGCTCCTTCGCCCCCGCTGGTTCGGATCACGGCTGCCAAGTCGCCCGGCTGGAGGCTGTTTACGAGAACAGTCCGGATTCCGCGCCGCACCAGCGGCACAATCTCGGGGGCCAGCGACTCGTCGTCAACCAGGAAAACAATCGTCCGCCGCACGTCGCCGGGGCTGAGCGGACGGCGCTGCGGCGGGACGGTCAACCTTGACGAATTGTCTCCGCGGCCTGGCGCGACCGGCTTGGCGCGGGGCAGAGGCGCAGCCGCTGGGACGTAACGGGCCCGCAGGATATTCTGCGGTTTGCCGTCGTCAAGTACCTCGAAGTCGCTGGACCGAAGGCCGGTTACGCGGCGCCCCTTCGAGTCGGTGACGACGACGTCGACCTGGACTAGATTGACCGAGACGCGGAAGGCGGGCCGCTCCTGGGCGGCCGGTGGAGAGGCCGGCGCCCGTGCTACCAGCACGGCGGCAGCAAGCACGGCCGAGCGGATCGGAGCGGGAAGGTTTCTTGGGCGCGGCTGAGGCATGAACCCGCTCTGCCGCCGCATCAGCCTCTCTTCTCTGTGCCCGAAAGGTACCGGCTCCACGGGGTCAGCGTTTCACGCCGCCGGGGGGCCGAGGCGGGCGATTTCGGCGAGGATCTTCATCATTTCCGAGTGGGCGATGACGGCGTCGGGGTCGCGTTGGAAGGTTTCGAAGTAGCAGCGCTGGAAGCCGTCGCCGAATTCGGCGGGGGAGAGGAGGGCGCGGGAGGCGCGGATCAGCATGGCGGCGTCGGCGGTGGTGACGAGTTCGCGGGCGTCGATGGTTTCGTCGATGCGCACGATCAGTTGGGAGAGTTCGCGGAGCCAGGCGAAGGAAGGGTGGTTGAGGGCGAGGTCGAGGAGTTGGCCGGGGGATTCGATGCGGCGGACTTCGTGGTCGTAGTAGGCGGCTTCGGAATCGAGGAGGCGCTTATGCAACCGCAGGAGACCGTTTCGGAGCAGGTTGAGCTGCTGTTCGATTACGTCCGGCGCGGGATCGGCGGCAGGCATCTCCCCCATGATAGCGGCCGGGAGCTTTCTTTACATCGCGCACAACGGATCCGCGCGGTTGACACCGCTCGCGGCCCTGTGCGCTATTCGAGTTCGAGGGCGGCGACGGAATCCATCTTGTCGATGTCGACGCCGGTGCCTTCATCGACCGCGTAGGGCTGCAGTTCGATGGGCTTTTGGCCGGGGGCGAGGAGGCGGGCGTGGTGGAATGTGCCGAGCAGGTGGATGGTGATGGATTCGACGGGGAAGTCGGAGTAGTTGATCAGGTGGAGCAGAACGGGGGAGCCGGAGGGCGCCTGGACGAGATTGGAGATCATGGTCGAGACGTTGAACAGGCGCGCGCCGAGGTTCTGGCGGCCGGTGAGGGAGTTGAGTTCTTTCCAGATTTCATCGAGCTGCTGGAGGGAGCTGGCGTCGAGGACGATGGCGCCGTCCTTGGGAAGGACGAATTTCCAGCCCGGAGGGGCGTTCAGGAGCGTGCCGCCGGAGCGGGTGAAGGCGGCGAGCGCGGCGCGCTGAGCGGGAGTGAGCGAGGCGGGGTCGACGTCGGCGGCCATGGTGAGGCCTTTCATTGAGCCGGGGGAGACGGTGGAGGCGGGGAGCGGGCGGACGGGAGTGTGCTTGACGGCGATCATGTCGAGGATGCCGCCGGAAAGCAGCGCGCCGCTGGAGACGCCTTCGACGATGCCGAGGTCGCTGCGGGGCTGATAGGTGCGCCAGGCGGGGTGGTCCTCGTAGAACTGGAGGCACTGTCCGATTTGCGCCCAGGCGGCGAGGGCTTTGGGGTCGCGGGCGAGGAGGCGCTTATTGAGGTCGTCATCGAGCGAGACGACCCAGCGTGCGCCGCTCATGGCCGCGTCGCCTATGGTTTGGAGATACCGGTTGGTGGTGATGACGGTGTTGGGCGGCGGGAGGTTGGCGATCCAGATGGTGGAGGGCGTTAGGGCGTGGACGAAGCGGAGGAAGCCGGTGTTGGTGTCGATCCAGGGTGCGCCGCTGGGGGCGGATTTGGCTTGGCCGTCCTTTTGGACCTCGACGCCGGGCCAGATGCCTTGATCGGTGCCGACGATGGGCTCGGCGGCGTCGAACCGCATTTTGGCGCGGGGGGAGAGTTCGACGGCGGTGATTTTCGAGTCGGCAAGGGCGTGGGGGATGCGATCGGGGAAGTCGCCTTCGAGGACGACACCGGTGAGGCCGAGGTTGACGGCTTCTCGAGCCTGGTCGAGCGCGGAGGGGCCGGGGCGAACGACGCCGAGAACCGCGACGCCTTGTTTGGCGGCGGCGGCGGCGAAGGGCTTGGACCATTTATCGTGTTCGACGAGGAGGCAGTTGACGGGGGTGGGCTTGAGGAGATCGAGGGAAGCGGCGTCCGAGGAGGTCCAGCGGGCCGGCACCCACGCGGAGGGGGTGGTGGAAAGCAGGAGCGCGGCGAGAAACATGTCTGGAAACTTCAGTTTAGCTCCGACAGGCAGGGAGTGTGGGAATTCGTGATGAATGAAGGCTTTTTAATAACCTCTTAAGGGTTGCTTCATGGAGGGCTGGCATGATGGGAACGTAGTCCGATGGGCTACAGACCACCAAGGAGAAAGCCAGAATGAAGAAGCTGATGACCCTCATGCTCGGCCTGTCGCTCGTAATGGGCGCGACCAGCGTTTTCGCCCAGAATGCTCCCGCCGCCAGCGGCAAGAAGAAGGCCAAGAAGGCAAAGAAGGCGAAGAAAGCCAAGGACGAGAAGAAGTAAGCTTTTCGCTTCCTTTTTTCGGAATTCAAATCGCGCATGCCGCGCCCCTCACGGGTTTGCTGGTATGCGCGATTTCTTTTTTGGGGGCGGTTGGAAGGTCTGGTGGATCGAGTGGGGAGGGGACGCTTCTTTGCGGTCGCGGCTCGGATTGATGTCGGGGCGGTCGAGGGGCGCGGGGGGAATCCGGTGGGGGGCGCGGCGCGGGGTCAGGCGGATTTGATTTCGGTCCAGAGGCGGTCGCGGAGGCGTAGGGTTTCGGGGCGGAGGGCGATTTCGAGTTCGCCGAGGGCGGCGATGGCGGGAGGCGGGTAGAGTGTGGGGTTGTCGCGGAAGGCGGCGGGGAGGAGTTTTCGGGCGGCGAGGTCGGTGGTGGTGGTGCGGGACGCGAGGGCGTTGGCGGCGGCGATATCGGGGCGGAGAAGAAAATCGAGAAAGCGGTGGGCGAGTTCAGCCCGGCTGCTTTCGCGGAGGATGACGGTGGTGTCGAGGTAGAAGGGGTAGCCTTCGCGCGGGTAGACGAAGGCGATGCGATCGGATTCGTCGATGGCCTGCTGGGAAGTGGTGGCCCACATTTGGGCGGCGAGGACGTCGCCGCTGACGAGCTGGTCGCGGACTTCGGCGTTGATGTAGGCGCGGAGAAGGGGTTTCTGGGCGATGGCGAGGCGGGCGGCGGCGCGGAGATCGGCGGGGTCTTCGGAGTTGACGGATTTACCGAGGCGCTTGAGGCAAGCGCCGAAGACGTCGGTGGGGTCGTCGAGCATGGTGATGCGGCCGCGGAGGGGTTCGTCCCAGAGATTGGCCCAGGCGGTGGGGGCCGGAGTGAGGGAGCGGTTGTAGACGATGCCGGCGGCGCCGGTCATGTAGGGGACGGACCAATGGAGTTGGGGATCGTGGACGGGGCGCTCAAAGGCGGGGTCGAGGTTGGCGAGGTTGGGGAGCAGGCGGTGGTCGAGGGGGGCGAGTAAGTCTTCGGCGAGCATCGGGGGGATGAACGAGGCGCTGGGGAAGACGATGTCCCAACCAGAGTTGCCGCTGGCGACGCGGGCGAACATTTCTTCGTTGCTTTCATAGACCGAGTAGCGGACGCGGAAGCCGAAGGCGGCTTCGAATTTGGGGACGGTATCGGGGGCGATGTAGGCGGACCAGTTGAGGACGTTGAGGTGAGGCCGGCGGTCGCGGGCGCAACCGGTGAGGGCAAGGGAGGCGGCGAGAAGGTCGCGGCGTGTCATTTTGTGTCCGCGCCGGGGGTTTCCGCGCGGCGGGTGAGAGCCTGGGAAATTAGGACGAGGGCGCCGAGGCCGAGGAAGATCATGGCCGAGAGGGCGTTGAGGACGGGGTTGACGCCGCGGCGGGCGAGGGCGTAGATGACCATGGGGAGGGTTTCGCTGCCGACGCCGGCGACGAGGCTGGTGATGACGTAGTCGTCGAAGGAGACGGTGAAGGCGAGGAGGGCGGCGGCGACGACGGCGGGGAGGATGGAAGGAAGAGTAACTTCGCGGAAGGCTTGCCAGGGAGTTGCGCCGAGATCGAGGGCGGCTTCTTCGAGACGGGCGTCGAGGGTGCGGAGGCGGGCGAGGACGACGAGGACGACGTAGGCGACGGAAAAAGCGATGTGAGCGAGGATGACTGTGTGCAGGCCGAGGCGCGCGTGGAGGTAGCGGAAGAAGGCCTCGAAGAAGGCGAGGAGGGAGACGCCGGTGACGATTTCGGGAGTAACGAGAGTCAGGTAGACGACGCCGAGGAGAGTGCGGTTGGTGCGTTTCCAAAGGCCGTAGGCGCAGGCGGCGCCGATGGCGGTGGAGAGGATGGTGGCGGTGAAGGCGATGATGAGGCTGTTGGCGGTGGCCTCGGATAACTGGGTGTCGGCGAAGGCGGCTTGATACCAGCGGAGCGAGAAGCCTTGCCAGACGGTGAATTTCGAACTGTTGAAGCTGAAGGCGGCGAGGACGAGCAGGGGCAGATAGAGGAAGGCGAAAGCGCCGGCGGCGTAGACGGGGAGCCAGCGGAGGGCGAGCAGGCGTTTCATAGCAACGCCTCGCCGCGGCGGTGGAGGCCGAGCAGAAGAAGAATGAGGACGATGGCCATGAGCACGAGTGAGGCGGCGGAGCCGAAGGGCCAGTCGCGGGCGGTGGTGAACTGGTTGTTGATGAGGTTGCCGATTAAGACGGTTTTGCCGCCGCCGAGTAAGTCGGGAGTAAGATAGGCGCCGAGGCAGGGGATAAAGATGAGAACAGAGGCGGCGAGGAAGCCGGGGGCGGCCAGAGGAAGCGTGACGCGGAGCAGCGTTTGCCAGGGACGGGCGCCTAAGTCGGCGGAAGCTTCGAGCAGGGAGGGGTCGAGGCGTTCGAGGGTGGCGTAGAGAGGCAGGACGGCGAAGGGGAGATAGCCGTAGACGAGGCCGAGGAGGACGGCGCCGTAGTTATAGAGAAGCGGGAGGGGCTGGTGGATGAGTCCGAGGCGGAGGAGGATGGAGTTGATAAGTCCGGTGTCGCGGAGGAGAAACATCCAGGAGTAAGTGCGGATGAGGAAGCTGGTCCAGAAGGGGAGGATGACGAGGGTGAGATAGAGGTTCTTGCGCTCGCCGGAGCGGGAGATGAAGAGCGCGAGGGGGAAGCCGAGTAAGAGGCAGAGTAAAGTGGCGGCGGCGGCGATCCAGACGGAGCGGAGGAAGATGGCCAAGTAGAGAGGGTCGGCGAGGCGGGAGTAGTTATCGAGCGACCAGGGTTTGCCGATGCTGCCGTAGGGGGAGCGGGTAAGCAGGCTGTAGGCGAGGACGATAGCGAGCGGGGCGACCATGAGCGAGACGAGGACGAGCCAGGAGGGGGCGAGGAAGAGACGGCGGAGGCGGGAGGAAGCGTCGGAGTTACTCGGCAAAGCGGAGCTCGTCGGAGGGGCGCCACCAGAGGTGAACGGGGTCGCCGGATGAGAAGGCGGCGTCGAGGCGAGGGACTTCGGCGATGACGGGGTCGCCCGATGCGGAGCGGGTTTCGAGCTGAATGCGGTTGCCGAGGAAGTTGGCGCGGAGGATGGTGGCTTCGCGTGTGGGGAGCGAGCCTTCGGGACGATGGCGGGAGACGCGGATGGATTCGGGGCGGACGCCGAAGCCGTCGATCCAATTTACTTCGCCTAAGAACGAGGCGACGAAGCGGGTGCGGGGCTGGAGATATAGCTCGCGTGGGGAGCCGATTTGCTCGATGCGGCCGGAGTTCATGACGGCGATCCGGTCCGACACGGAGAGAGCTTCTTCCTGATCGTGCGTGACGAAGAGGAAGGTGATGCCGACGCGGCGCTGCAACTGCTGCAACTCGGCGCGGACCTGTTTGCGGAGGTTGGGATCGAGCGCGGAGAGAGGTTCGTCGAGAAGCAGGACGCCGGGGGCGAGGACGAGCGAGCGGGCTAGGGCGGCGCGCTGTTTTTCGCCGCCGGACATTTGATGAGGGTAGCGGGATTCCTTGCCGGAGAGGCGGACGAGTTCGATGACCTGGGCGACGCGGGCGGCGAGATCGGGCGGGACTTTGCCGCGGCGGAGGCCGAACTCGATGTTGGCGCGGACGGTTAAGTGGGGGAAGAGGGCGTAGTTTTGAAAGACGGTGGAGACGTTGCGGCGGTAGGGAGGAAGAGTTTGAACGGGCTCGCCATTTAGGAAGATTTCGCCGGTGGTGGGGGATTCGAAGCCGGCGATGAGACGGAGGGTTGTGGTTTTGCCGCAGCCCGAGGGGCCCAGGAGCGAGAAGAGTTCGCCCCTGGGCGCCTCAAACGAAACCTGGTCCACGGCGGTGTGGCCGGGGAAGTGTTTGGAGACGTTACGAAGCTCCAGGACCGCGGGCATCGTGGGCGGATATTGCGCGGTGCTACTTGATGGAGTGGAAGCGCGCGGCGACAGCTTCCCAGTTGACGACGTTCCACCAGGCGCCGATGTATTCGGGCCGGCGGTTCTGATACTTGAGGTAGTAGGCGTGCTCCCAGACGTCGAGGCCCATGACGGGGAACTTGCCTTCCATGACGGGCGAGTCCTGGTTGGCGGTGGAGTAGATATCGAGTTTGCCGTTGGCCGAGACGAGCCAGGCCCAGCCGGAGCCGAAGCGGGTGGCGGCGGCGCCGTTGAATTTTTCCTTGAAGGCGTCGAAGGTGCCGAAGGTGGAATTGATGGCGGAGGCGAGGTCGCCCGAGGGGGCGGAGGGTCCGCCGGCCTTCATGATGGTCCAGAACATGGAGTGATTGATGTGGCCGCCGCCGTTGTTGCGGACCGCGGTGCGGATGGCCTCGGGGACGACGGCGCAGTTGTTGGCGAGGAGTTCCTCGACGGTTTTCGATTGGAGGTCCGGGGCCTGTTCGAGGGCCTTGTTGAGATTGGCGACGTAGGCGGCGTGGTGCTTGCCGTGATGGATCTCCATCGTCATTTTGTCGATGTAGGGTTCGAGCGCGTCATGCGCGTAGGGAAGCGGGGGAAGTGTGAATGCCATGTTATCTCCTTCTGATTAACTACTGTGTCGCCTCGGGGCGAGGGAACGCAAGTGGGAGTCCGGGGAGGGTGAGAGGAAGGACCGCTCCCTTGCGGTCGCGGCTCGGTTTCGGTCCGGGTAGGTAGCGGCGATGCGGATTCGCGTCGGGCGGGTTGTAATTTTCATCCGTTACGGCGCGGCGGCGGCCGATGAGCGCTCGAAGGCGGCGGCGAGTTGGAACATGCCTGCCTCGTCGAAGTGACGGGTGAAGATCTGCATACCGACGGGGAGGCCGACGGGGGTGTTGCCGCAGGGGATGCTCATGCAGGGGACGCCGGCGAGGTCGCCGGTGATGGTATAGATGTCGGAGAGATACATCTCCATGGGGTCGCCGGTTTTTTCACCGAGCTTGAAGGCGGGCGAAGGGCTGACCGGGGCGACGACGGCGTCGACCTGTTCGAAGGCTTGGGCGAAGTCGCGGACGATGAGGGAGCGGACGCGCTGGGCTTTGACGTAGTAGGCGTCGTAGTAGCCGTGGCTGAGGACGTAGGTGCCGAGCATGATACGGCGTTTGCACTCGTCGCCGAAGCCCTGGCCACGGGTGTTGCGGTACATGGCGGCGAGAGTGCTGGCGTCGCGGGCGCGGATGGTGTAGCGGACGCCGTCGTAGCGGGCGAGGTTGGAGCTGGCTTCGGCGGTGGCGATGATGTAGTAGCAGGGGACGGCGTATTCGGTGTTAGGGAGGCTGATTTCGCGGATCTCGCAGCCGAGTTTTTTCAGTGTTTCGACGCCGCGGGCGATGAGGTCGCCGGTTTCGGCGGGCAGGCCTTCGAAATACTCTTTGGGCAGTCCGATGCGCTTGCCTTTGACGTCCTGGCCGAGGACGGCGAGGTAGTCGGGGACGGGCGCGGCGGAACTGGTGGCGTCGTGCTCGTCGCGGCCGGCGATGGCCTGGAGGACGAGGGCGGCGTCGTGGACGGAGCGGCCGAAGGGGCCGATGTGATCGAGGGAACTGGCAAATGCGGCGAGGCCGTAGCGTGAGACGCGGCCGTAGGTTGGGGTGACACCGACGACGCCGCAGAAGGAAGCGGGCTGGCGGATGGAGCCGCCGGTGTCGGACCCGAGGGAGACGACGGCGGTACCTTGCGCGACGCAGGCCGCGGAGCCGCCGCTGGAGCCGCCGGGGATGCGTTCGGGGTCGTGGGGATTACGCACGGGGCCGAAGGCGGAATTTTCGTTGGAGGAGCCCATGGCGAACTCGTCGCAGTTGGTTTTGCCGAGGACGAGCGCTCCGGCGCGTTCGAGGCGCTCGACGGCGGTGGCGTCGTAGGGCGGCACGAAGCGCTCGAGAAGGCGAGAGCCGCAGCTTGAGCGGACACCGCGCGTCATGATGACGTCTTTGACGGCGACGGGGATGCCGGCGAGGGGGCCGGGGTCTGTCCCCGCGGCGAGTTGCCGATCCACCGTGCGGGCGATGGCCATGGCGCGCTCGCCGCAGAACTCGAGATAGGCGTTGGTTTTCGGATTTTCGGCTTCGGCGAAGGCGAGAGCGGCGGTTGCGATTTCGGCGGCGCTGATCTGTTTTTCGCGGAGGCCGGCGTGGATTTGCCCGGCGGTCCAAGAGGCCACGCCGGAGGGGAAGGCGCTCATCGTTCGATCACCTTGGGAACCTTGAAATGTCCGGCCCCCGAGAGCGGGGCGTTCGAGAGCGCGCCTTCGACTCCGATGCCGGGACGGGGTTCGTCGGCGCGAAGCAGAGGCGAGGCGGCGGCGTCGAACAGGACCTGGGCCATCGGCTCGACGCCAGTGGTGTCGGCGCGGTTCAGGGTTTCCATGTGGGTGAGGATCTCTTCGAGGTCGTGCGTGATGCGCTGCAGTTCCTCGGGGCTGAGATCGAGGTTGGCCAGGTCGGCGACCATGGCGGCTTGTTCGGGGCTGATCTTCAAGAAATGCTCCTGCGCCCGGGGGCGCGCTCCAGGCGATGTTGAGCGGGCGCGCTCGAGGGCGGGCGGCGGGGAATGGCGATGCGGAATTCGAGGTCGTTCACCAGGCCGGCTCCGAGGAGCGCGCGGAGTTTGGCCAGGATGGGCCCGCGCATCTGCCATAGCTGGCGCTGCCACATTGCGTCGTCGACTTCGACGACGAGTTTGTCGCGGACCAGCGTTGCGGGGCGCGCGTATTGGGCGATGCGCCGGCCGACGGCGGCGGGCCAGGCGGCTTTGGCGATGTCTTCGGCCGGGACTCCGGGTTTTGTGAGCAGCCGGGCGACAGTTTTTCCCGCACGTTCCATGGGGTGGTTGAACAACCGATTTTAACACCCGGTGGGAGAGTTTCCGGTGGGTTAGCATCGGACAATATGTTGGTACTGGCTTCGCAATCGCCGCGGCGGGCGGATCTGCTGGCGCAGGCGGGAATTCCGTTTGTGGTGCGTCCGGCGCCGGTGGAGGAGCGGCGGGGGCCGGGGGAAGCGCCGGAGGAGTACGTGGTGCGGCTGGCGCGGGAGAAGGCTCGGGCGGCGCGGGCGGAAGCGGGTGAGACCGTGCTGGGGGCGGACACGGTGGTGGTGGCGGAGGGCGTGGTGCTGGAGAAACCCGAAGACGAGGTGGACGCCGCGCGGATGCTTCGGGCGCTTTCGGGGCGGGCGCACGAGGTGTTGACGGGGTTCTGTTTGCGGCGCGGGGATGAGGAGAGCACGGGCGTGGCGCGGACGGTGGTGCGGTTTGCGGCGTTGACCGAAGCAGAGATCGCGTGGTATGCGGCGACGGGCGAGCCGCGGGACAAAGCGGGAGCCTACGCGATCCAGGGG
This sequence comes from Acidobacteriota bacterium, assembly GCA_021778335.1. GTDB lineage: Bacteria > Acidobacteriota > Terriglobia > Bryobacterales > Bryobacteraceae > JAJYKC01. The sequence goes on from JAJYCN010000050.1 coordinate 24,401, forward strand.
CTGGCGTCGCGATTCATTGAAGGCATCGAAGGATGTTACTTCAACGTGGTCGGACTGCCGGTTCCGGTGATTTACCGGCGGCT
>JAJYCN010000359.1 GCA_021778335.1 Acidobacteriota bacterium
CCGATCTAACTCAAATACCCCCGGTATCCGCTCTCCCACAGCGCCCGCAACTGCCCCTTCCAGTCCACCACCCGCGTCCCCAGCGGACCCCACTCCGGCTTCTCCCCCTCCATCCGGCAATCCTTCGCATGAACGTGCCCCACGCACCCGGCAGGCAGCGCCCGAAACCCGTCCGGATACGCCGTCTCCCCCGCCACATACGCGTTCGCCGGGTCCCAAACCACTTTCACATTCTTTTGTTTTATCCGCTCCAGTATCCGAGCCGTCTCCGCGCCCGTCCCCACATTGCACGCATGCTCGTTCTCCAGGCCCAATATCAGCCCCTCGCGCGCGAACCGCTCCGCCATCTCCTCCACCGCCGCCGCAATCCGCTCGAAGCACCGCTCCGGTTCCACCGTCCGCCAATACGAAAACACCCGGATCAACGGCGCGCCCGTAAGTCTCGCCACCTCGATCGCCCGCTCGGTCAGCCGCGGCTGATCTTCAAACGTGTGCTTGGAAGCGAACACATCGTGCTGAAACCGGCCATCGATTGCCGGCGCATCCGGCAGCACGCATTTGAGCAGCGGCGAAGCGATCGAGATCACCTTCATCCCCCGCGCCGCCACCGCCGCCGCCGCCCGCCGCACCTCTTCCTCGGACCAGTCCAAAACATTTTTCCCGCCCGCCGTGCGAAGCTCCGCTCCCGTCATCCCGATCGCCCGCATCGCCTCGAGCGCTACCTCCAACTCGGGAGAAAACTCGTCCGTTATCGCCGCCAAAGGAAATTTCGAATCCAGCACGCCGTTTTGAGTCACCTTTCCCGAACGACTGTAGCACGCACCCCCGATGCGCCCCGCGCTACTTCAGCGCTTCATGGATTTCGATATCGCGCTTCAGTACTTCGGTCACAAGGTCGGACAACTCCACGCCGCGCTCCTGCGCCTTCCCCGAAAAATACTCCCAGACTCGCCTCTCAATGGACACCGGCATCAACACCTTGGCACTGGGCGGGATGTGGTGAAGCCCGCGAACCCCTTTGCTGAAATCGATTTCGACCGGCATATCGTTATCCCTGACGTCACTCATAACCCCTCCTCGTACGACCCTCGTTCGCTATGGGTTGCTTTTCGCGCGGAGATCAGACGGACCTTGCTCACATCGGGATCGTCCTCCCACCATAGGTACACAACCGAGAGCAGCACTCCATTCCTTGCCATGCCCACCGAAAACCAACGCTCTTCGAACTCACTGTGAGCCACATCGGCGACGGCCAACAAGCTTGGATCGTTGAATACCGAGGCCGCCAATTCAAACGTAACACCGTGCTTTGCCTCGTTTGCAGTCGCCTTGGCCTCGTCCCAATCGAACTGATAAAGCCGCCCATCCACCACTCCCTCTTACCACGCACCCCAATCAGTCGGCAAACCCGCCCCCCAACCCCACTGACCAACCCTCGCTTATAACCTCTTACCGCTTCCCCTCCTGCCGGAAAATCTTCCCGTCCTTGACGACTTCCACAACCTTGCGCACATTCCCGATATCAACCATGGGATCGGCGCTCAAAACCACTAAGTCCGCCGCCATCCCCTGCGCGATGGTCCCTCTATCGGCCGACCGCCCCACCGCCATCGCGCTCACCTGCGTCGCCGCCTGTATCGCCGCCGCGGGCGTGAATCCACACTCCTGCACCAGCAAGGCCATCTCCTCCACAATCGCCGGACCCGCATCCGCATCCTTATTCGAAGTCAGCCCGTCGCTGTCCGTACCCGCATCCACCAGCACGCCCGCCTCATGCGCGGCCCGCGTCACCGCGTAACTCCAAGGCAGAATGCCCTCGCCCACCGCGCCGGGCGAACGTTTGGACACCTCCCGTAACACCCGCAGCGTGGCGTCGAGAATCGTGCCGTGCTCTTTCATCTGGTCGAGCAAGGCCACGATCTTCGCATCGTCCGGCCGGATATGCACAAAGTCGGCATGAGTCCGCCAATGATAATCCACAGGGATGCGCCGCGCAGCCTCCCAAGCCAGGTACGGCGTGTGCGAAACCGTATCCACCCCCGCGCTCACCGCATCGCTCGGCTTCGCCGGAAACACCGCCGCATGCGCCCACACCAGCAATCCCTGCCGGTGCGCCTCCGCCGAGATGGCCCTCACCAGCGCCGCTGGCAGGTTGGCATAAAGCTTGATCCCCGTCGCCCCCGTGCCTTTCGCTTCCGCCACCGCCATGCGAATGTCGGTGGTCTCATCCACCGCCCGCAACCACGGAGCGCTGCCCATCAGCACCCCTTGCGTCGTGGCCGGAACTCGCGGATTGTCCCGCGCATCCTCGAAGAAAAACGTCGGACCGGCCATCAGGGCGCTGTAATAAACGTCGGGCCATCCCGGCGCATCCAGCCGCGCCTCCCCCGCCAGGTACCCGAGCACCCGCGCGTCGCCTCCCATGTCGCGCACCCCGGTCACCCCACCAAGCAATAGCCCCCGCAATCGCCCGCTATACTTCGCCAGGTCCCCGTTCTCGGCCGCCAGATGCACATGCGCATCGATCAACCCGGGGATCAGCCACTTCCCCCGCAGGTCCTCCACCCGAGCCCCGTCCGGAACCTTCCGGCTCCCCTCCGGATAAACCGCAACGATCCAGCCGCCCCGGATCAGCACGGTCATATCCGCCCTCGGAGCCGCCCCCGTCCCGTCAATCACGGTGGCATGAGTCAGAGCAGTCGTATCCGCCGCCGCCGCGGGCGCGGCCTGCGCCGCCGCCAGCAGCACCATCGCCGCCAATGTCAGTGGCATAACTCCTGGGAGTCTACCAATTCAAAGGATGCGGCGGGCGCCGCGCTCACCCCCGCCATCCGGTCCGCCTGCTCGCTCGCACGCCTCGGAGCCCTACCGCGCACCGACGCCGCGAGGAGCCGCGTCAATAGCGGCGCCCGTTACCGTCCTGAGTTGCACAGAAACCCGCCCCCTCGGGGACAAGTCGACGCCTTCTCCCAAGCCGCGCATTCTAATCACGAACTCCGGCTCACTCCAGCGACTCGGCTCGAAGCTTGGCACCGCCAGCACAGTGTAGTGGCCGGGACGCAGGTCCCGCACGCGGGATGAACCGTCCCGAAAAGCCGCACGCGGCAGAGTAACGGAAGTGTCCGGGGCGAAGTCGTCCGGCAGCAGCACCAGCCACGGGCTCCCCTCGCCAGGCGACTCAAGGCTCGCGTCCACTTCGGCTCCGTCGCCACGAAGAACAACACGCAGGTCGCCGCCCCCTCGCGACAGGTCGATCGCGCGGGCACGTGCGTCCTGGAAGTTCAGCGCGATGTCCGATACATACAAACCGCCCAGCGCCGAAACGGATAGCGTGTACCTCATCGGCTGACAACCCGTGAACCGGAACGCCCCATCCGGTCCCGCACTCGCAGCTAACTCCCGACCAAGTCCGGCGTATTCACGCGTGGGGAGAAGCGCGAACCGCATCCCCCGAAGCTCAGCCTTTGTGCCGTCCCCGACCGCAATCGCCCCGGAAACAACGACCGGAGGCCGAACTTCGACGCGGACATCGGCAACGTCCTCGTCCCCAACCTCCACCTCCTCCCGCGGGGCGAGCAGTCGCCGGACGAACGGACGCGGCGCTCCGCTCGCGGGTGCCGCCAACCAGTCCGAACCAACCAGGTCCAGCATGTATACCCCGGAAGGAACACCAGCGAACACGAATTCCCCGCCCTGCCCAGGCCGAACGGTCCACTCCGGGCCTGGACCAGATTTGGCCTTGAGGTCGATCTCGACATCGCGGGACCCCACCCCGGAAGCAAGGCCCTCCACGCGCCCCGAGACGCGATGCACCGCCGCTGAGCCAACCCGTACCACAATCCCCGCCACCTTCTGTCCCGGTGCAACGGAAACCGGCGCGGCGTCCCCGGCGTTCAACACGCCCGGATAGTACACGGCCACCCCCACGCCCGGAGCAGACGCACGCGCCGCGCAGCGCGCCCCAGAACGTGCCGCCAACCGCGCCAACACGGAGTAATCGCCCGGCGCGAGGCCGGCAATCGTACATCGTCCGCCGCCATCCGTCACGCAACGGCCGCTCGGCTTCCCGCGCCCAGCCTGCAGACTGCCGGTCTTCACCGCATCCACCTCAACGCCCGGCAGAGGCGTCTTGTCTTCCCGGATCACGCGCCCCGAGATCTCCCCAGTAGGGACAAGGCGAATCTGGATCGGCTTCGCCGCGAAGCCTGGATCGACCCGAACCTCCTGAGTCGCCTCGCCCGTGCCTGAGACGTACCCCGCCGCTATGCCAATCAAAAAGTACCGGCCCGGAACCACCGAGCCGAATTGGAAACTCCCGTCGCCGCCGGTATTCATGGACATCCGGCGGGGACACTTGGCGTCGCCGAGCGCTTGCTCGCACAACATGGCAACCTCGCCCCGCGGAATCGGCCTGCCGCTGGCCGCATCAACCAGTTCGCCCGAAACCTCGCCCGCCGCCTGGGGCCTGGCCGTCGTCTGAGCAAGCGCCCGAAAGGCCGGCGGCAGCCAGGAAATTGCAGCGGCGAGAAGCACGCGCGCGCAGCATGCCAAAGGAAACGCGCGAAATGTCAGGTGGCCGGAATCACGCGCGGGCACTGGCGCCTCACCCAGGCTCTGATTGCGGTTAGGCGAAGCGACCTTGGTCTGGCGCAAATCCATACGCACTCGCAGGGGCACGAGACAAGCGGCTTTCGACTAACTAACGCTCGCTCAGCCTTTTGTGTATTATCCTCGCACGGAATCTTCAAGAACCGTCCGAAGAAAAAACGCCGGCGATCTCACAAAATCCGGCTATTTGTCAGTTCTGGAAATCGAAACACAACAAACGGAACCATTCGCGACCGGGCACGGGTCCCATAGGCCGTCCCCTCTACCTCCCGCCGTGCGCAGTTCCGCGCCCGTCATCCACGCTGTTTTGAGTCACCTTCCCGAACGACTTTAGCGTGCCGTCTTTCCCGAACCCGAGCCCGCTTCTCCACTACTCGCCCTCGGAAAACTCCCTCGAGGAATATCGCTTCCGTGCCTGCTCCGGACGCTCTCGCAAAGCCTCCGGCAGGCCCACCTCGATCAAGGGCGAAATTAAGCCGCACGTATCGAGTATTTCCAAATGCGCCTCATCTTTCGCGCCGGACGAGTTCAGCTTCATTTGAACCAGGTCCCGCAACCGCGCCACCGGCACCGACAGGCCAAACTGCGCCAGTTGTTTCTCCTCAGGGTTTACGTCAGGATTCGGGAAAGGATGCGTGGACCTTGCTC
>JAJYCN010000051.1 GCA_021778335.1 Acidobacteriota bacterium
TCCCTTGAAAGCCGACGACTTCAATAAGGAAACCATCGTCAAGATCAACCACCCCATGCAGGTCGGCAACGTCGTGCTTTCGCCCGGCCGCTACGACTTCCAAGTCGTCCGGACCCAAACCGCCGAGAACGTCGTCTGCATCCGGGAAGCCGGGGACTATCACCTCGTCGCCACCGTCTTCGGCCGCCCCGCCTACCGCGCCTACCCACACAACAAGTCCGGCTGGACCTTCTATCGCTCCCGGCCCGGTCAGGTAGCCGCGCTCAAAACCTGGTATTTCGCCGGCGAAAATGACGGTATCCAATTCCGCGACTACCACACGCCATCCGCCGTCCTCGCCAAGAATCCCACTTCGAACTCGACGGGAACCGTCGGCGGCATGAAGTAATGGCTCTGTCCTGCTCCTCTACGCCCCACGCGCCGCGCGTTCCGGCTGCAACCCTACTCCCCGCAGGGTCCACTCGCAACACGCGGCGCGCCTCTTTTCTTCCCTCCACTCGCGGCTCCTTGCTTTTCGCTCCTGGCTCCTTGCTCCCCCGCCGCGCCAACGCCGCGCTTCGCTAAGCCGGCAAAAGCTCTTCGCGGCGGCTCAGTAGAGAGACGGCAACCAGAGCAGCCGCGATGCCCGCCGCCGCGCCGATTCCAAGCGCCATTCGCGGTCCGAAATGGTTCGCCACCCAGCCTACCGTCGGAGCCCCGATCGGAGCTCCCCCAAGTGCGACGCCAACTCGTAGAGCCATCACCCGCCCCCGCATCGCCGCCTCCGTCGAGAGCTGCATGATGCTGTTCGTCCCATTCGTAAACAGCAGCGCAGCCGCGCCGATCACCAGGAGAGCAGCCGCGAACGACCAATAGCCGGGAGCAAACGCCGCCAGCGTACAGCCCACTCCGAAGACCGCGGCGCCGAGTGTCAGAACCCCCATCCCCGGTTTGTCCTGCGAGGCCGCAAACAATGCGCCACCCAGTGTGCCTACCGCCATAACGGAGGAGAGCAGCCCGAAGCCGCGCGCGTCGGCATGAAAGACGTTCACGGCCATGGTCGCGATGAAGATGGGGAAATTCAGACCGAATGTGCCGACCAGAAACAGCATCGCCAGAATCGCCCGGAGGTCCGGACGTCTCCAAACATACCGAAGCCCTTCCAGAAACCCGGAGGCAGCGCCGTCCGCCCGTGCGCTCGGGCGAAGCTCCGCAAGGCGGAAAAGCGATATGGAAACGAGCACCGCTCCGAACGAAAGCCCATTCAGAACAAACGCCCAGCCGATGCCAACCCGCGCAATGAGTAAACCGGCCACCGCGGGACCGATCATCTGGGCGGCGAAGAACGAAGTGGAGTTCAGCGCCACGGCGTTCGCGAGGTCGCTGTCCCCAACCATCTCCGCTACGAACGTCTGGCGTACGGGAGCGTCCAGGGCGGCAGCGGAGCCGGACAGAAAGGCGAATAGATACACCTGCCAGAGCCGGATAACACCTTCGAGCGTGAGAACTCCCAGGGCGAGCGCGAGCACGCCCATGGTTGCCTGCGTGAACATCAGCAGCTTGCGCTGATTCAGACGGTCCGCCGCCAGTCCCGTCCAGGGCAGCAGAAGGAGTTGCGGGGCAAACTGCAGCCCCACCGCAATACCCAGCGCCGACGCGTCATGATGTGTCAATTCCGTCAGCACCAGCCAGTCCTGGGCGACGCGCTGCATCCACGTGCCGGCATTCGAAACCAGCGCACCAGCCGTCCACAAGCGGAAGTTAAAGCTCCTCAGCGAACGAAACGTACTCAGCATCGGGCTCATCAAGGGCGCGGCTTGCTGCCTCCATGGAACTCGCCGAAGTGATGCGCCGAAGTCAAACTGATGACGAGCACCCCCAAACCGAACGCAAGCACGTGGCTCGCCGTCCGCGGATCGAAGGCGCCAACGCGTAAGACCAGCAGATACGCAACCGCCGCGTTGAAAAGGCCCCAGAGAACGTTGACCCGCGAAGAGGAGAGCCCCTTGCCCGGCGGTTTGGCAAACGGACTTTGAAAAGGACGCCCCATCACCCCGGCGGCATAATGCGGAACCGCGTTGGCCGCAAAAATCCCTCCGAAAAAATACGACACAAGATCAATCCAGCTCATGGATGTTTTCCTCGGTTGGAACGCGCAAAACAGGTCATTCCTCGACCAGCCGCGCCAGAAGTTTGAGCGCCGTGCGAAGCTTCTCCTGCTCGCGAACGGAAAGCTTCCGCGAGATCGTCGCCGTCAACCAGTCCCGTTTCGCCGCCCTCCCGGCCCGGAGCCACTTCACGCACCGGGGCGTGAGAGACATCAGCGTCTGACGTCCGTCGCCCGGATTGGGGGCGCCCCGCACCAGCCCGGCCTCCAGCAATGCGGCAACCACGGCGCTCATCGATTGCGGACGCATGAGCTCGGCTCGCGCCAGTGTCGAAACCGCGGCCGGACCATCCTTCTCCAACCGCAGAACCACAGAAACCTGCGACGGCGTCAGATCGTGCTTTCCCCCGTGCTCGCGCAACCGCCGCTTGAGCCTGCCGGCGAGAACGCCGATCTCCCTCGCCAGCCCCGCCGCAAGTTCGGAATTTCGTAGCGGCGTGGAAGCGTTCACAACAGGAGCATATCAGATATACAGTCTATCTGTACAGATGTACTGTATATCCACCGCGCGGCCGCTCCACTTTCTGAATCCCCGCCTCCCCCGGGCATCGCGGCTAAGACCATCATAATAATAGCCTTACAGGAGGTTCTCGGCGAAACTTCGTAACCCTTCCACCCCCGACTGTCGTCTCTACAAGTGTAAGCGCTCCAGATCGAAAGCGTCGATCGAGCGTTTCCCGGGAAGCCCCGGCCGGCCGCCAGGAGGGCACACCCGTTCAGGCGAATTACAAGGAGTAACTACTATGAAATCGATTCGTGTCCTTACCGTCGTTTCCATCGGCCTCCTCGCCGGCTTCCTCGCCAACGCGTTGAAAGCCGACGACCTCAACAAGGAAACCCTCGTCAGGATCAACAATCCCATGAAGGTCGGCAACGTCGTTCTTCCGCCCGGCAAATACGACTTCCAACTCGCCCTGACCCAAACCAACATGAACGTCGTCTACATCCGAGATGCCGGCGACTATCACCTCGTGGCCACCGTCATCGGTAACACCGCCTACCGCCTCTACCCGCACGGCAAGCCCGGATGGGTCTTATATCCCTCCGTTCCCGGCGAGGAAGCCGCCCTCAAAACCTGGTACTTCGCCGGCGAAACCGACGGGGTCCAATTCCGCGACCACAATAAGCCGCTCCCCGCCCTAGCCAAGAACCCCACGCCTACCTCGACCGGCACCCTCGGAGGCATGAAGTAATCCCCCACGCGTCCCACCACCCCACGCGCCGCGCGTTAAGTCCGCAACACGCGGCGCGTCGCTGCAAGCCCCTCGCTTCTCGCTCCGCTCTTCCTGCTTCTCGCTTCTTGCTCCCTGCTCCCGGCTTCTCGCTCCCTCCGCCCGCACTCAACGATCTCGTTCGCGGTACATTCGCCTGCTCGCCTTATGAATCGCTTTCCACAACCGCTTCTCGGCCCGCTGCGCGTTCGCATCGGATTCAAGCGCGTGGTGACGGGCCTCACGCCGCAGCTTCGCGTAACTCGCCCACCGTTCGCGGGTAATCCGGCCGTCCTCCAAACCCTGCCGCACCTCACATCCCGGCTCCTGCTCGTGCCGGCAGTCGGCAAAGCGGCATTGCCCGGCCAGCCCGGCGATCTCGGGGAACGCGGCATCGAGCGAGGCGTCGTTGGCCAATAAGGCCAACTCCCGCATTCCCGGCGTGTCGATCAGCCACGCCCCGCCAGGCAGCGCCATCAACATAAGCGCCGTGGTCGTGTGACGCCCGCGCGAGTCGCACTCGCGAACTTCCTGCGTGGCGGCGCTGCATCCGGCCGGCTCATTCGCAATCGTAGACTTCCCCGCGCCGGAAGAACCAAGCAGGGCCGCAGTCAAGCCCGGCTTCAACCAAAGCCGCGGCGGATCCACGGAGCGCAGCGCGCTGATCGCGAGCACGTCCGCTCGCCCGGCAACGTCCCGCACGGCATCTATGGCCGCCTCCACGCCGGCGCAAACATCCGCCTTGTTGAGCGCCACCACCGGATGCGCGCCGCTTTCCCAAGCCGGCGCCAGATACCGCTCAATGCGCCGCAGGTTGAAATCCCCGTCCAACCCGCAAACCACGAAACAGACGTCGACGTTGGCCGCCACGCATTGCGGCGCATACGCCCGCCCGGCGGCCCTCCGGACAAACGCCGTCCTTCTTGGCTCAACCGTCCCGATGATGCAAAGGCCGCCCACCGGGCGTACCCACACCCAATCGCCTACAACCGGCAGCTCGTGGCACGCCCGCAAACTGCCCGCCGGGTACCCCGCGGTTTCGCTTCCGTCGTCCAACAGCACGCGATATTCCTCGTGCGCGCCGGCCGAAACCCGCCCCTTCACTAATCCCTGTTGTTCCATCTCGTTCGCTCCGTCTTCGAAGGACTCGAATACACGGCTCCCGCCCAGCCGCTGGACGGCAGGAGGATCGGGATCGGCGCCAGTGCAATGCGCCGCCGTTAGCGAACACGTTTGTCATAGCGAAGAACAGCGAAGCCCCCGCGGCTCCGCGCATCCGCAAGCACGAGGAACACCTTGTGCCCCAGACGTCCTCATCGCGGGTGTTGTGACCCTTGCCCTAAACAAGCACAACGGTGGGGAAGGGACCTCGGCCCCGTGGAACGGTCAACGTGCCTGCGAGCCGGTCGCCAGCCGCGGCATTGTCGAAAACGACGTCTCTCCGCTGATAAGGCAGGGAGCCCGCGGCGATCGCCGCTTCCCGCGGCCGTCTGTGAACCTTGGGAGCCATATCCGCCGCGGTCGCCCGCTTCAAAGCAAGCCGATAGACCTGCTGAAACGTCAGATTCCCAATCCATGCACGCTCCTGCGCATCCCAGGTGGCGTCATAGCTCAGGTTGAGCTTGCCGGCCGGGAACTGTAGATGAGCGCCGTCGCACACGACGCGATCCAGGCCGGTCCGGTTCCCGCTCGGATTCGTCAGGTAACCAAGATAGCCGGAGTCCTCTTTGCCGATGTGGACCAGCACTCGGAAACCGCCGTTCAATTGGCCCCGTCCAGTCTCCGGCGGCCTCCTCGGCGAACGCAGAACAAGTGACGAAAAGCGCAAGGACCGCCACCGAGTTCACGAAACGAAACCTCAGCTTCATGCATGTTCTCTTACGAGGCATCGTATCCGGAAGTTCCCGAGGCTTCGCTTCCGGGAGTACGCAAGCCTTCATCCGGCCGGGAGATTTCCCGCGGAATCCTCCAATAATTCTCCACTATTCCCTATCGAATTCTCATCCGCGCCCCCCCGCCCAAGTCGCCGCTACGCCCGCCACCCCGCGCCACTTTTTGAATCCTCGCGGACCTTCCTGGCATCCCAGCTAAGATCATCAAAATCATAGAATTACACAAATTTACCGGCCCAAACTTGTAACCCCTCCACCCTCGCCGCCCGTCTCTACAAGTGAGAGCGCTTCAGATCGGAAACAACGCATCGAGCGCTTCCCAAAAAGCCCTGACCGGCCGCCGTGAGGGCACGCCCGTTCAGGCGATTTACAAGGAGTAATTACTATGAAATCGATTCGTGTCCTTACCGTCGTTTCTATCGGCCTCCTCGCCGGCTTCTTCGCCAATCCGCTGAAAGCCGACGGCTTCAACAAGGAAACCCTCGTCAAAATCGACAACCCCGTGCGGGTCCAGAACACCATCCTGGTCCCCGGCAGCTACATCTTCGAACTCGGCCCCTCCCCAACCGACATGCACGTCGTCTGGATCCGCAACGCCAACAACTTTCACCTCATCGCCACCATCGTCGGCGATAGCGCCTACCGCCCGAATCCCGAGGGCACGAAGAACTTGACCTTCTATCACACCGCCGCCGGACAGGTCCCCACCGTGAAAAACTGGTATTTCGCCGATGAAGATCTCGGCGTCCACTTCGACAATCTCAAGCCCGCCGTCCCCGCCATCGCCGGCAACCACGCCAGCACCGCCGGTGGCCCGGTCGGCGGCATGCACTAATCGCTCCGCGCGGGGCGCGCGCAAATCCACCAATTCTCACCCGCGCCCCGCAACACCAACCTCAAAAAATCCGGGCAATTCCCGCAATTCGTGCTGGAATTACTATCCGTAATTTCGCCCGCCGCTTCTTTCACCGTCTCAGATAAGACCATCCTCATCATTGACTTACAAGGTATTACCGTTCGAAAAATGCAACCAGACCGCCCTGGGCGCCGTCTCTACCGGTGAGCGCGCTGAGATCGGGAATATCGATAAAGCGAATCCGAAACTACCTGACCGGTAGCTGCCTCCCTCATACCCGTTCACGCGATTTACAAGGAGTAATTACTATGAAATCGATTCGTGTCCTCACCGTCGTTTCACTCGGCCTTCTCGAAGGCTTCCTCGCCAATCCCTTGCGGGCGGACAACAAAAACAAGGAAACCATCGTAAAAATCGACCGCCCCATGAACGTGTCCGGCACCGTCCTCCCGGCCGGACGCTACGTTTTCGAACTCGCCTACACTCAAACCGCCCGAGACATCGTCTACATCCGCGACGCCAGTGACTTCCACCTCATCGCCACCATCCTCGGCAATGCCGCCTATCGTCCCACTCCGTACCGCAAAAGCACATGGACCTTCTATCCCACCGCTCCAGGCCAGGTAGCCACCCTCAAAACCTGGTTTTTTAGCGGCGACAATGACGGCGTTCAATTCCGCGACGACAACGTTCCAGCCGGGGCGGTCGCCAAAGCCCCAGGCGCCACAACCGGCGCAGTCGGCGGCATGAAGTAATCCCTCCGCGGGGCGCGCGCAAATCCCCCAATCCTCACCCGCGCCCCGCCATCCAAGCCAGTCCGCGAAACCCTCCATGCTACGATGAGAGTTCCCTTCCGATGGTCCGCGCGATCCCCGATATCCTCGCTCAAATCGCCGAGGACAAACGCCGTGAAATAGCCGCCCTCTCTCCGCGCGTCGAGTCCCTCCTTCCCGCCGCGCAAGACTCCATCGCCACCCGCCGCAACTTCCACGCCGCTCTCTCCTCCCGTCCCATCGCCGTCATCGCCGAAATCAAACAGGCCTCGCCCAGCAAAGGCCTCTTAAGCGAAAATTTCAACCCCGCCCGCATCGCCCAACAATACGCCGAAGGCCGCGCCGCCGCCTTGAGCGTCCTCACCGATCAAAAATATTTCCGCGGCAGCCTCGACGATCTCGCCGCCGCCCGCGCCGCCGTCTCCCTCCCCGTCCTCCGCAAGGACTTCACCCTCGACGAATCCCAAATCGTCGAAGCCGCCGCCCACTCCGCCGACTCGATCCTCCTCATCGCCGCCCTCCTCAACCGGGATCAACTTCGCACCCTCCGCGCCGCCGCCGCCCGCTACCACATCGCCTCGCTCGTCGAAGTCCACGACGAAGCCGAACTCGAAGAAGCCCTCGCCTCCGGCGCCGAAATCATCGGCGTCAACAACCGCGACTTGCGAACCTTCTCCGTCACCCTCGACGTCTCCCTCCGCCTCGCCCCGCGCATCCCGTCCTCCGTCCTCGCCGTCGCCGAAAGCGGCATCCACACCCGCGCTGACATAGACCGTCTACGCGACGCGGGCTTCCGCGGCTTCTTAATCGGCGAAAGCCTCATGCGCACCCCCGACCCCGCCCGCGCCCTCCAGGACCTGCTCGCATGAGCAGCCTCCCACCCCACATCGTAAAAATCTGCGGCGTCACCAATCCCGACGACGCCCTCGCCGCCCTCGAATTCGGCGCCAACGCCCTCGGCTTCAATTTCTACCCCCAAAGCCCCCGCTGCATCAGCCCCACCGCCGCCGCCCAAATCGCCGCTCTCGCCCCCAACGCCCTCAAAGCCGGCGTCTTCGTCGACGAAGACCCCGCCCGCGTCGCCGAAATCTGCCGCCTCGCCGGGCTCGACCTCGCCCAACTCCACGGCGGCGAAGCTCCCGCCAACATCCCCTACTGGCGCGCCTGCCGCGTCCCCGTCTCGGGCGATTTCCTCTTCCCCGACGAACCGGGCGCCACCGCCTTCCTCCTCGACACCGCCTCCGAAACCCTCCCCGGCGGCACCGGCCAATCCTTCCCCTGGACCGCCGCCCGCACCACCGCCCACCGCGTCATCGTCGCCGGCGGCCTATCCGCCGCCAACGTCCAGCAAGCCATCCGCGAAGCCCAGCCCTGGGGTGTCGACGCCTGCTCCCGCATCGAATCCAACCCCGGCCGCAAGGACCATCGCAAAATGAAAGAATTTATCCACGCCGCCCTCGCCGCGTTTGAATCATGCTGACCTCTCAACCCGACTCCCTCGGCCACTTCGGTCCCTACGGCGGACGCTTCGTCCCCGAAGTCCTCATGGCCCCGCTCGAAGAAATCGAGCAAGCCTACAACGAAGCCCGCACCGACCCCGCCTTCCAATCCGAACTCCACTCGCTGCTCGCCGACTACGCCGGCCGCCCCACGCCCCTCTACCACGCCCGCCGCTTGAGCGAATCCTTGGGCGGCGCACGCATCTACCTCAAGCGCGAAGACCTCCTCCACACCGGCGCCCACAAAATCAATAACTGCCTCGGCCAGGCGCTGCTGGCCCGCCGCATGGGCAAGCGCCGCATCATCGCCGAAACCGGAGCCGGCCAGCACGGCGTCGCCACCGCCACCGTCTGCGCCCTCTTCGGATTCGACTGCGTCGTCTACATGGGCGAAGAGGACATGCGCCGCCAGCGCCTCAATGTCTTCCGCATGCGCCTCCTCGGCGCCAAAGTCGTCGCCGTCTCCACCGGCAGCCGCACGCTGAAAGACGCCATCAGCGAAGCCATGCGCGACTGGGTCACCAACATCTCCACCACCCACTACCTCCTCGGCTCCGCCCTCGGCGCACACCCCTACCCGCTCATGGTCCGCGACTTCCACCGCGTCATCGGCGAAGAAGCCCGCCGCCAGATCCTCGAAAAAGAAGATCGTCTGCCCGGCAGCATCTTCGCCTGCGTCGGCGGCGGCTCCAACGCCATCGGCATCTTCCATCCCTTCATCGCCGACGAACAAGTCCAATTGATCGGCGTCGAAGCCGGCGGCCGCGGCCCAGCCGAAGGCGAACACGCCGCCCGCTTCTCCGGAGGCTCCCCCGGCGTCCTCCACGGTGCTTACAGCTATCTCCTCCAGAACAGCGACGGCCAGGTCCTGCTCACCCACTCCGTCTCCGCCGGCCTCGACTACGCCCTCGTCGGCCCTGAACACGCCTGGCTCAACGACCAGCACCGCGCCGAATACGTCCCCATCGGCGACGACGAAGCCCTCCAGGCCGCCCTCACGCTCGCCCGCACCGAAGGCATCATCCCGGCGCTCGAATCCGCCCACGCCGTCGCCGAAGCCCTGCGCCGCGCCCCCTCCGCCAAGGATCAGATCTTCGTCGTCAACCTCTCCGGCCGCGGCGACAAGGACACAGACATCTACCGTGAACGCCTCCCCGAAATCGATGAACCCGAAACGCATCGCTAGCTACTTCGATCGCCTCCAGCGCGAAGGCCGCACCGGCTTCATCGGCTACATCACCGCCGGAGACCCCTCGCCCGATCTCACGCCCTCCCTCGTCGCGGCGATGGTCCGCGGCGGCGTCGACTTGATCGAACTCGGCGTCCCCTTTTCCGACCCCATCGCCGACGGCCCCGTCATCCAGCGCGGCGCCGCCCGAGCCCTCTCCGCCGGAACCACCGTCGCCAAAGTCCTCGGCATCGCCGCCAAAATCCGCGAACAATCCGAAGTCCCCCTGCTGCTGTTCACCTACTTGAACCCCGTCCTCCGCTACGGCCTCGATGCGCTCGCCCGCGACGCCGCCGCCCACGGCATCGACGGCGGCCTGCTCACCGATGTCAGCGTCGAAGAAGCCGGACCCTACACCGCCGCCATGCACAACCACGGCCTCGACACCGTCTTCCTCGCCGCCCCCACCAGCACCCCGCGCCGCCTCTCGCTCACCGCCCAATACTCCTCCGGCTTCATCTATCTCGTCTCCCGCGCCGGCGTCACCGGTGAGCGCCGGACGCTGTCGTCCAACGTCGAGCCCCTCGTCCACGCCATGCGCGAGCGCACCTCGCTCCCCTTGGCCGTCGGCTTCGGCATCTCCACGCCCGATCAGGTCCGCGAAACCGCATCGCTCGCCGACGCCGTCGTCGTCGGCAGCGCCTTCGAACGCGCCATCGAAGACTCACTCACCGCCGGCGCCGATCCCGCGGCTGCATTGGAAGCCCGCGCCCGCGCTCTCGCCGCTGGTTTACCATCGAAGAAACGATGACGAAGCAACAGGGTCTCGAAGCGCTCGCCGATTGCCGCCGCCGCATCGACGCCCTGGACGCCCGTCTCATCGAGATCCTCAACGAGCGCACCGCCATCGTCGAGCAAATCGGCCGCGTCAAACGCGACCTCGACCTCCCCATCTACGAACCCCGCCGCGAAGACCAGGTCTACTTGAACGTCCTCGCCCACAACCAAGGCCCCCTCGGCCACGACGCCGTCCGCCGCATCTTCGAACGCATCATCGACGAAATGCGCCAACTCCAGCGCCTCCGCATGACCAACGGCCAATAGACCCTGCGCCGCCAATACAGCCTCAGGGCGATGTAGGATGCCGTCGCGCTAGGTAGCAAGCCACAGTTCCATAAGCACGACCGCGCAGGTCATCGGGATGCTCGTGGCTAATACCTTCGAGTGCGCCCAGCTTGCTGGTCCACTTGCCGGAAGGTAGTTGCCGGGCCGCATGAGTAGGTTTCAGCACGCCGCCCTCAGAACGCGCGAACAGCGCTATTTTCTCAACGTCATCCTCAAGGGCGCCGTCGTCGCAGACGGCGAACCGGAGCGTCGCATACGCGGCGATGAACGAGTCCACTGATTCGGAGCGCGGAACGGTACGGGGCCATTAACTCACACGCAAGGGGGGATCAGGCCACCACCAACGATGAATCTTCCCAGCCGCCCAGGCGATGCAGTTGTATGAGGTATCCCGCTCGCTCGTCTTCGTACAGGTCGCATTGACGAGGAATGGAAAGTCCGAATGCGTCCAACTACCACACATAGCGCGCGCGCCCAGCGTAACCACGCCTCAGCCATCTTTCGGAGGTCGCCTTGGTCTTCTTCCCGGACCGGGTCGTGCCGGGTTAGTACCCTAAGCGCCCAAAACCAAAGGTCGACCAAGATTACATCGGACCCTTCCCCGACGACCCACGAGACCTTGCCCCCACTGAGATACTTTCCGGCCGCCGCCTCGGCAGAACAGAATAGTCGCCCACCCGGGCCTGCGGCCATTCACTCTAGAGTATTTCCTGCCTCACCCTCGTCGCGAGCCATTTCCGCCTACCATGCCACCCTTGCTTTTGCCAGAGGCCACCCCTACGCCGCCTTCTTCGAGTTCCCCTGGACTTTCCCCACCTCCCCTCGCCCCGCCGTCCGCCTTCAGATAATAGCTCTGTACGCCGAGGCCGACCATCCTCCGCGAATACGATATACGGGGCGTAGCCGACACCGACCTCCTGAGCCCGGACGTCGAACAACTCGGCCGCGGACTCGGCGCCTACATCCGCCGCAATAGCGGCGCGAAAGTCAACCTCGGCCGCGAAGTCCGCGTCAGCGGCCAGCATCTCCGCATGACCGACGGCCAGTAGCCCCGTCAGAATCCTGCCCTCTGAAAACACGCGCGCCGCGGTATCATTGACCGCGCGCCAAGTCCTCTTCCGTATAATGCCGCGGCATCGAGCGGCTCGCTACAAGCCCGGCGAACTCGAATCGAGTCGTCCCCGCCAGTTCACTCGCCTTCCCAAACGGAAGAATCTGCTGCCCGTAAAGAGCCAAAGCCAGTTCCCTACGTAAGCGCGCCTCGGCCTCCGCCGCGGGAAGCCGCAAGCTCGCCGCCAGCGATTCCGCAATGTCGAGGTGAACCCTCATCGAGATGCCTCTAGAACTCTCAACTGAGCTTACTCCACGCATCATCCACGCCCGAATCATCCGCACTCCCCCGCCGCACACGCCCTATACACTTTCTCCCTACGAACCCCAAACCCAACCCCCGCTCAACTCCCTCCACCACAACTCGCCACCCCATTGAGCCCAGCGACCCGCGCGGCGGCTTCCCGCTCGTTCCTCGCGACGCGGCCATCGCCGACGAACATCGCAAAAACATGCCGCCATTCCCTTCCTTCAATCCACTCGAAAACAAAAGGCCGGATGCGAATCCGCAAGTAACCCGATCCTGGGGTTACACCAATTCCAGCCGAATTTCCCGGCCCACAACCGCGGCGGCCTTCCGCAAGGTGCCAAGCGTCACCGCATCGTTATCGGGATCGAGAAGACGGTCAAGGGCGGCGCGGCTCGTGTGCATACGCCGGGCCATTTCCGCCTTCGTAAGACCCTTTTGCTCCATGGCGGCCTCCACCTGGCGGGCCACAGCACGCTTGATGGCGGTTGCGCTGACCTCCTCGTACAGGCCCTCCTCGCGCAGCCAACTGTCGAACGTCGAGCCGATGTTTTTCCTCTTCATGCCCCTGCCCCTTTTTTCCGCCCGAGCGCCAGGTCAATGTCCTGCGTCGGCGTTTTCTGCGTTTTCTTCATGAAACCGTGCAGCAGCACTATGCAATCCTCTTCCACGCAGAACAGCACGCGGGCGATGCGCCCCTGCGGCAAGCTGCTCCGGACCTCCCAAATATCCCGGCCCAACGGCCGCACCAGCGGCATTCCAATCGGCCAGGAAAACTCCACGTCCTTGATCTCCTCGCCGATGATCCGGCGATCCGCCGCGTCAAGGCCCTTCAGCCATTCCCGCACCGGCTCGCGCCCCGCATCGGAGCGATAAAAGCGGGCCGGCAGGCGTTTTTGGGAGCCGTCTTCATCGTAAGTGTATCAATTGTGGTACGCCTCGTCAAGAACAGGCACGGGCGGAAATGTTTCTCGAAAAGTATAGCCGTTTCAGCGGCTTGTCACTCCCACCTCGCCCCCCTCCGTGAGGGTTGCTGGGGGGCGGGTTGCCGAGGGTGGCGCTGAGGCGCCAGGTCTTTGGAGACCGGCGCCTATGTGATGGGCACAGGCGCCGGGTGGTGAGAGCACGGCCGGCAGTCGACCGATGTTCGTTCGGCTAGAGAAGTGCGATGACGGCGTTGGCGGCGTCGATGAGCGACTGCGCATCCGTGGTGGTCAACGCGCCAGCGTTCTCCATCCCCTGCACCTCGTTGATGAAGGCCTGGAGGTGGGAGATCGTGGGCGTAGTATTGCTCTTTCCCAGCGTGCTTAGCGCTTTCTGGAGATGAGTGACCAGGGAATTAGCCCTTCCGGAATTGAGCGCGCCGGACTGGAGCAGGGCATTGACCTGGCCGATGAGGGCCAGGATCATCGCCCGCGGCGATTCCACCGCGATCTTGTAAACCGTTCCGTAGGGGTTGCCGATCGAGGGCGTACCGCCGTAGAGTGTGGTGCCGTACAGGTTGCCGGTCGGGTCGATGAACAATCCGGCGAAGGGGTTTCCCCCGTCGCTGTACGTGAACGTGTGGACGAGCTTGAAGGAATATGTTGGCGGGTTGCTGGAAGACGCCATTAGCTCGTAGACCGTCCCGCAGCCCGGCGGGGCGAAGTAACTGCCTTGGCAGCCGGTCGCCGACGTATTCCCGCCGTACTCGGCAACGCCGTAGAGGTTGCCGGCGCCGTCGATGACCACGCCCGCATTCGGGTTTGCTCCGTCGGCGCCGTTCGTGAACGCGTACAAGGTGGTCAGAACAGCCGAGGTATCGAGTTTGAACACGGTTCCGTAGCCTGTCGAGCCGCCGTAGACGGTGGTGCCGTAGAGGTTGCCAGAGGAGTCCCGGACCAGGCCGCCGTAAGGGTTGCCGCCGTCGTTGCCCGAGAAACTATGCCGCACGGTGAAGCCCGTCCCCGAGGTCGTGAGTGTAAAGATGGTGCCCTGACCGGAGGTTCCTCCGAAATAGGCGGTGCCGTACAAGTTGGCGCCTGTGGAGTCGAGGATCAAGCCGGCCTCGGGGAATGCCCCGTCGCTGTAGGAGAGAGCGTAGCTCCACGTGAGGGTGCCGGACGTGGGATTGAGCTCGAATACGGTTCCGTTGCTAGTCCCGCCGCTGTAGGTGGTGCCGTAAAGATTCCCGGCGGTGTCCGCTACGAGGGCCGCTGCCGGATGTGCTCCCTCGGTGCCGCCCGGGAAATTGTATACCGTGCTGAAGACTCCGTTCGAGTCGATCTTGAACACCGTGCCGTTGTAGTACGCGCCGCCTTGGTAGGTGGTGCCGTAGAGGTTGCCGGCATAGAGGACCAGACCGGCGTAGGGGCCATAGCCATCCCCAGACGAGGTAGAAAGGTTGGCGAGCGTGGTCAGCGTCGCCGAAGAATCGAGCTTGAATGCGGTGCCGTAGTTGCCCGAACCGCCGTTGGCGGTCGTGCCGTACAGGTTCCCCGACGTGTCCATAATCAGGGCCGACTGGGGGGCGGCCCCGTCGGACCCGCCGAAACTGTGGAGTACGCTGTAGGTTTGCCCATGGACCGGCGCGGCCGCTCCAGCCACTACGAGTAGCGCCACAGAAAGCACAGCGGAGCCCGACCATTGACTCCGGCATTGACCTTCCTGTGCCGAACGAAAGCGAATCCAAGCAGTATTTCTTGCGAGAATCATGAAAAGTCCTCCTCCGTGCGTGTCCGTTCCGCCTGTTCCTGCCCGTGCTAGCCACACGGTTTGCCCTGATGGCGCATCCTCCGACCGGCCTTAGCCTGTGGGGTCCATAGGTGCTGTCAAAGACTACCATGTCTTGAGAGGGAATACTAGGGAAATTACTTAGGGTCACCTAGGGAAACCCTAAGGATACTACCCCACGCTGACGCACTGGTCTATCGATCTGCACCTAGTTGCTTTGTTTTGTTGGGAGTACGGTGGGATTAGAACTACTTCTTGGACGTTTGGCTTAGGGAAGGCGGGCGGTGGGAGGCAGGCCGGGGACTCGAACACGCTGGATCGAGTCCCCGGTTTGGGGGTTCGAAACGAGAACTAGAGCATGGCGGTGAGCAGGTTGATGGCGGTCTGCGCCGGGTTGATGAGCGCATTCGCCTGGTCTACCGTCAGCGTGCCGGCGGTTTCCAGCCCTTGGACTTCGCTGATGAAGGCTTGGAGTTTTATGATCGCGCCGGAGTAGTTCCCTTGATAGACCAGCCGATAGGCATGTTGAAGGTGCTGCACCAGCGACGTCACCCCTCCCGAGTTGAGCGGGTTTCCGCTCATCCCGTTCACCGAATTGATCAGCCCTTGGATGATCGTCTGCGGGGACTGAACGGCGATCTTGAAGACGGTCCCGGAGGCAGGGCCGCTCGCCGGCGAACCCCCGTTCAGCGTGGTTCCGTAGAGATTGCCCAGGGAGTCCCTGAACAAGCCCGCGTAGGGGTTCGCGCCGTCGGCACCTGAGAAGGTGTGTAATGTGGTGAGCGAGTAACCTGTGGGTGCGCTGCTGGTAGGG
Source organism: Acidobacteriota bacterium (assembly GCA_021778335.1). Taxonomy (GTDB): domain Bacteria; phylum Acidobacteriota; class Terriglobia; order Bryobacterales; family Bryobacteraceae; genus JAJYKC01. Next base: position 15,554 of record JAJYCN010000051.1, read on the forward strand.
CTTAGGCTGAATACCGTTCCTGCGGCGCTCGCTCCGGTCGAGGTCACGCCGCTGTTTGTCGTCGTGCCGTCCAGGTTGCCTGCGGGATCCAATATTAAGACTCCGTATGGGTTGGCCCCGTCGGCTCCGCCGGTGAAGGCCCATAGGGTGGCTTTTGTCCACGTGCCTGGGACTTGCGACGACGGAGAGATCTCGAATACGCTCCCGAGGCTTGCGTTAGAGCCACCATATACAGTGGTGCCATAGAGATTGCCCGAGGAGTCCCGGATCACACCGGCGTAAGGGTTGGCCCCGTCAGTGCTACCAGCGAATGTGTACATTTGTGTTTGTACCCATGGAGCGGACGTCGACTTAGTTAGCATGAATACGGTGCCGGCCTGGGATCTGCCCCCATATTCGGTCGTGCCGTAAAGATTTCCCGCCGAATCCAGGATCAGACTGCCGGTGGGGTTTTGCCCGTCCGTGCTCGAAAAGGCGTACAGGGTGCTCTTGAGCCACGGAGCGGATGACGATGGAGATAGCATGAATACTGTGCCGCAGCCGGCCGGAATGGTGGAACTGCAGGCCGAAGGAGTATTGCCGCCAGACACAGTGGTCCCGTACAGATTGCCGCTGCCGTCAATGATTAGGCTCGACGACGGTGTTGCGCCGTCTTGGCCACTGCCGAAACTATAAACTACTTGGTAGTTGTAGCCGCCAGCGCTGTTCGGAGTCAACTCGAAAACCGACCCTCTGCCGTACGCCCCTCCGTAGGCAGTCGTGCCGTAAAGGTCACCACTGGAGTCCATGACCAGGCCGGCGAAAGGAGTCAAGCCCGCGCTGCTGTCCGTTGTGGAGAAGCTTTCCAAAGAGGTCAGTGACCCAGACGAACTGAGTTGGAATACGGTCCCGTAGACGGTTCCCGTAGTGCCGTTTGTAGTTGTTCCGTACAGATTGCCTGTTGAGGGGTTCATTATCAGGACCGATTGGGGGTTTGCCCCGTCGGCCCCGCTGAACGAATGAAGTAGCGAAAATTGCGCCTGCGCTCTCGGCGCCGCGACGACCCCCAGCAGAAGCGCGGCCGAGGCCATTACCAACGCGGACCGTACGGTCCAGTACGTACCATCCCTGTTTGACCGAATGCGCAGCCAGCCAGTCATTGCTGTCGAAATCATCGATAACCCCTCCACAGGTGTGACCTTGACGGTTAGTTTCACCCGCGCCTGTGCTGCAAGTCCCTGAAAGGGCGTATGTTCGCGGCGGGCTGAGCGTAACATACCCCCATAAGCCGTTGGCAAGTCTACCACAATTGTGGGGGTAGTGGGAAAACGCCTCAGACGGTCGTAAGGATACCCTTACTTATAGGACGGATACCTACGTGGAATAGGGCGCCGAAAGCGAAAAGACTACCGGTAGATGACCGCGCTAGTCGAGCGCTTCGGGTTCGATGCCGATGCCAGTCTCGCCCGCCGCCTTTTTCGCCTTGTACTTCGCGACCCAGGCTTCCCAGCTTTTGCCGGCAGCCATGTCGCGCCCGGTGAAGGCTAGCGCTGCGATGTCCGAATAGGCCACGCGGACGCGGTCGCGGGAACCGGCGGGCATCAGGCGCACGAACGAGTCTGCGAGCGACGCGCCGGTACGGCGGTCGAATAGGTAGCCTTCGATTTTCGTGCCGTCGCGGCGGGTGATGGTTACGTCGCCGCGGTAGTCGAAGGCTTTTTCGAGCGCGAGGCGTAGATCGTCAGGGGAAGCCAGTTCGGGAACCCAGCCCTCGATGTTTTCGTGCGACGTGCCCGGGGCGATTTCGAATGAATCCGCCGTGCTCATGCGTTGGTCTCTTCCAACTCCGCCGGCGCCCCGGCGATCTGAACCAGCTCGCCCCGCGCCGCCGCTGGTTCATCCAGCATGCGGAGTGCTTCGGAGTCTTCGTAGCGGCTCAGCATGGCCTTCACGGTCTGCCAGAGTCCGCTGAAGGAGCGGAAGGTGTGGTCCACCGCGCTCGCCTCATAGCCGCTATGCACCATGCAGTTGGCGCACTTGGGGTTGCCGCTTTCGGTGCCGTAGCGCTCCCACTCGGTGGCTTCCATCAGTTCGGCGAACGTTTCCGCGTAGCCGTCCTGCAGAAGGTAGCAGGGTTTCTGCCAGCCGAAGACGTTGAAGGTCGGCATGCCCCACGGGGTGCAGCGGTAGTTCCGCTTGCCCATGAGGAATTCGAGGAACAGCGCCGACTGGTTGAAGCGCCAACGCTTGCTGCGGTTGGCCAGAATCATCCGGAACAGACGGCGCGTGCGCGCGCGGCCGAGGAAATGCTGCTGGTCGGGCGCCTTGTCGTAGGAGTAGCCCGGCGAGAGCATCATTCCTTCGACGCCCAGGTCCATCATCTCGTCGAAGAACGCCCGCACGCTGCGCGCGTCGGCGCCATCGAACAGGGTGGTGTTCGTGGTGACGCGGAATCCGCGCTCGAGGGCCTCGCGAATCCCTTCAACGGCTTTGTCGTAGCCTCCTTCGCGGCAGACGGCGAAATCGTGATGGTCGCGCTGGCCGTCCACGTGTACGGAAAAGGTCAGGTACTTACTCGGCTGGAACAAGTGCAGCTTTTCTTTGAGCAGCAGGGCATTCGTGCAAAGGTAAATGTACTTCTTCCGCTCGACGAGGCCGGCGACGATTTCGCCGATCTTGGGGTGCATCAGCGGCTCGCCGCCGGGAATCGCCACGGTGGGCGTTCCGCACTCTTCCACCGCGCGGAAACATTCCTCGGGCGTCAATTCCATCTTCAGGATGTGGCCGGGGTACTGGATTTTGCCGCAGCCCGCGCAGGCGAGGTTGCAGCGGAACAACGGCTCGAGCATCAGCACGAAGGGGTAGCGTTTCCGCCCCTTCATCCGCTGCTTGAGAACGTACGTCGCCGTGGTCCACATCTGGGATACGGGCACACCCATCAGGCAATCGCTCCTTCGCTCAAAACAAAAACCTCAGCGGCCGGGCGCAATTATCCCGCGCCTCTTTCTAGGATCGCACGAGATAAGCGCTTTCGGGGGCGGCGGAAAGCCCTACACCGGCACGAGCAGCGCCTTGCCGATGACGGTGGCGAAGCCATCCAGGCCGTCCAGGAACATGGCGTCAGCGCCGGGAACAGCTCGCAGGTTCCACAGGTGCTGCGCGTTCTGCCAGGCGGTTTCGCGCGCCGCGCAGACGTTCCATGCTGCCACCATGTCTTCGAGCGTCGAAACCGCCGGCAGCGCGTCGCCGAGCAGGCGGACATGCAGCGTCTTCTTGGCATCGTCGATGAGCGAGTCCAGAGTTGCGTTCACCGCGGTGTAGTCCTGGTAGTGGGTCGCGGTTCCGTCGGCGCCCACTCCGGAGGCATCCCACGTGTTCACGAGCGCGGCGGCGAGGTCGTGATTGATGTGAGCGTTGATTCCGGCGAGGGCGAACTGGATGCGTGCGATGCGCGTGTCGGCGCGCCGGGTGAAGAGGGCATCCCAGCAGTCCGGCGCTTTTCCGCCGCTGAGCGACGTCCGCAGCGCGCTGAGGTAGAGCCGCGCGAACCGGACATCCAACTCAGCCAGCCAAGCCGGATCGGCGAACCCTCCGGCGGCCACGCGCGCTTTTACCGCCGTCGTCACCGCGAGGTATAGCCAGTTGAACCACTTGAGCCCGTCGCCGGCGGCGCAGAGGCCGTCGATGGCCTCGAGCGAGGCGAGCACGTCGTCCACAGTTTGCGGTTCGGCGGACACCGCGCGCAGGATCGCGCCGTCGTAAGCGAGCATGGCCGAATTATAATCCCCGCATGGATGCACTCCAACTAAACCGCCGAGAATTGCTCGGGGCCGCCGGCGTCTCCGCGCTCGCCCAGGCTCCGCGGCCCGCTCAAACGCGTCCGAATATCCTGCTCATCACCGCCGACCAGCAGCAGTGGGCCACGGTCGGCAACCGCTCCGTGTGCCGCACGCCGAATCTGAATGCTCTTGCGGCCGCGGGGCTGCAATGCGAACGCTCCTACACGCCCAGCGCTGTGTGCTGCCCGGCGCGCGCCATGCTTGTTTCGGGTGCCTGGCATTGGAACAACGGCGTCTTCAACCAGATCCACTCCGCGCCGAGCGTGCACCGCGACATGTTTCCGGATGTGGTGCTGTACGCCAACCGTCTCCGCGGCGCCGGCTACCGTCTCGGCTACATTGGCAAGTGGCACGCTTCGTGGTTTCGCGGGCCGCGGCAGTTCGGCTACGAGGACACGGCGTGTTTGTTCTCCTATGGCAACGCCGCGCGGGACAACGCGGAAAGTCCGGTTCACGTCCCGCCGCCTCCGCCGAAGCCGCGCCGTGTCGCGGACCGCATGATGCAGTGGCCGGGATCCGATCCGTTCGTCATGTGGGGGCACGAAGTAGGGCCGGAAGAAAACACGCACGCCTACTATCAGACGTCGTGCGCGATCGAGGTGATGAAAAGGCTCACGGGCGGCTCTGCCCCGTGGTGCATGGAAGTGCATTACATCGAGCCGCACGATCCTTACTTTCCGCTCGATAGGTACCTGCAGCGCTATCGGCCATCCTCGATCCCTGTGCCGGCGAGCTTCGACGACACTTTTCAGGGCAAACCGGGGATGCACCGGCGCGAGTCGGAATCCTGGGGCAAACAGACCGGGGCGGACGTGCAGCAAGGCCGCGCGCATTACTATGCTTACGTCGAGCAGTTGGATGCGCAGATCGGCCGGCTGATGGCGGCGCTGGAGGCGAGCGGCCAGGCTGAGAATACGCTCGTCGTTTTCACGGCCGACCACGGCGACATGGCCGGTGCGCACCGCATGTGGATCAAGGGTTGGATTCCTTACGAGGAGTGTTACCGGGTTCCGCTGATCCTCCGTTGGCCGGCACGCATTCCGGCGGGGTCGCGGACATCGGCCCTGGTCCAGACGCACGACCTTGCGCATACTTTCACCGAACTCGCCGGCGCGCCGCCACTGCCTTATGCCGACGGCCGCTCGCTGGTTTCACTGTTGACCAATCCGAGTCATGCTTCCTGGCCGGACCAGATCATGTGCGCTTACTATGGCGGTGAATTTCTCGTTACCCAGCGGATCGCCATCACGGACCGTTATAAGTACGTATTTAACGGCTTTGATTTCGACGAGCTGTACGACTTACAGAACGATCCGGACGAGATGCGCAACTTAGTAGCCTCCAACGATGCTCCGGCCGCGGCGAGCGAGATGCGCGGGCGGCTGTATGCTCTGATGAAGCAGTACAACGATCCGTTTGGAACAGGCCCGAATCCGGTACACGGCGGCCAGCCGCCGGATCGTTACGGGGCGCCGCGGTATCTGCCACGGCCGTCCTGAGACGGCGATCAGCGCAGGCGGCGCAGATACCGGTCAAGCCCGGCGTAGGCTTGCGCGGGCGACTGCGTGCCGTTCCAATGTTGCTCGAACGTGTTCAGGAACCCCGCTTCCGAATACATGGTCTTGCGGACGTCGCCTTCCGACACCGCGCCGGCTGGCTTGAAGTCGGGACCGAGGGCCTGCTTCGCGGCCGTGAGCATCGCTTCGGCCTTGCGTGTGTTGCCCCGTTTCCAGGCAACGTAGCCGCGAAGAAACCAGGCGGCAGCCTCGTGCGGATTCGTTTGGCAGACGTGCGCGAACGTTTGTTCGGCGGGGATGTCATGTCCCAGCCCGAGGTCGGCTTCGCCGCGCAGCAGGAGGGTGCCGGTTTCTTCGGAATTGAGGCGGAACGCGGCATCGAGAGGCGGAATGGCCTGCTCGAGCATGGCCCGCGAGGTGGCCGAGGCGGCCAGAAGTTCGCCTTCGCGTTCGAGGGCGCGGTGGCTACGAGGGTTGATGCGGGCGAGCGTTTCGAGTTGGTCGACTGCGCCAGGGATGTCGCCCTGGGCTGCGAGGCAGTTCGCGAGGTAGTAGAGAGAATCCTCGTGACTGGGGTTGAGGGCGAGCGCCTCGCGGAACAAGGAAGCCGCGCGCGGGAAGTCATGCGCGGACCGCATTGCGTCCATTGCCGCGCGCTCTTTGCTCCAGAACTGCTCGATCGACGGCCCGGCCAGCGGCGGTGGCGTCGCCGGATTGCCGCCGGGTGAGAACAGGCGGGCGTTGGGATCGCCTTCGGTGAGTTCGTAAATGTGATTCGCGGCCAGGTTCGCCCAAGTTTCTGTGCGCCCGCCGAGCCACTGAACCTCGACTCGATCGGCTCTTGCCTCCCCGCCGAGACCGATGTGAACGCGACGGCTGTCCTGCGAAAGATACGACGCGCTCGAGACCGTGCGGCGCAGCGGCGTTTTGCCGGTCCAGGCGACGACCGTCGCGCCGTCGCCGAAGCCGATGGGAGCTTTGCTGCCGGGAATGCGGCTGTGCAGACGAAACTCGATCCAGTTGCCGTGGGGCATGTCGTTGCGAAGCAGACGCACGCCCTCACCGTGGTCGACGATGGCGATATCCATTGCGCCGTCGTTGTCGAAATCGGCGACGGCAAGGCCGCGGCTGACGTGCGGCTTGCCGAGCGAGAGATTCCAGGGGGCAAGATCGTAGAAATACTCGCCGCGCGCGTTCCAGAAAAGAAATGACGGCATCGGTACGAGGCGGCGGGGCGTAGTGTCCTTTCGCTCGAAGGTGCTGCCATTGGCGACGACAAGATCCGGCCAGCCGTCCGAGTCGAAATCGACGAAGCTCGCGCCCCAGCCGATGGACTGCATCGACGGCTGGCCGATGCCTCGCATTTCGGCGACGTCGGTGAAATGTAGTTCGTTATTGGCCTGGTGCGCGTCCTTTTGCTCGGAAAGCAGTGACTGATACAGCGCGTACTGCTGCGCGATCCAGTGCGAGATGAAGAGATCGTCGTCCCCATCGCGATCGAAATCGCCGGCGGCGAGGCCCATGGAGCCGCGGTATTCCTCGATCCAGGCGGCGCGGCCGGCGTCGACGAACTTGCCATGGTGGTTCAGGTAGAGCTTGTTCTCGCTGATGTCGTTGGCGACATACAGGTCCGGCCAACCGTCGCCGTCGAAATCGTGCCAAAGCGCGCTCAAGCTGCGGCCTTCCGGATTGGAGACGCCAAGCTCGCCGGCAACTTCGGTGAAGGTTCCGTTGCCGTTGTTGCGAAACAGAAGATTGCGTTCCGGCGAGTAAGAGGCGGGGTTCAGCGTGAACGGCACGTCCTTGCCGAACTGCTGTGAGACGCTGGAGGAGCTACCCTTGCCGGGGATGTATTTGACGTAGCCGCAGACGTAGAGGTCGGGATAGCCGTCGCGATTATAGTCGCCCCAGGTAGCGCCGGTCCAGAAGCCTTTCGGGGAAGGGAAGCGGCGGTCGCGGACGAAGTGGCCGTGATCGTTGCGGAAGAGAAGAATGGTGTCGTAGCCGGTGACGATGAGATCGAGCCAGCCGTCGTTGTTGTAGTCGGCAAAGGCGGCGGCCATTCCGCGGATGCGCGTTTCGGGAAAATCGCGGACCACTTCGAAGTGTCCGTTGCCGAGGTTGTGATAGAGCAGCGAAGGAGCGAGTTGAGAGTCGGGCAGGTTCAGGCCGCCTCCGCCGCTGACGACAAACAAATCGTCGAAGCCGTCGTTGTCGAAGTCTCCCCAGGCGAGACCCGAGCCCATGTCCTCGGGGAGTTGCGACGAACGAGGGCCTTGGAACTGGCGGAAACCGTCGAGGCCGGCTGATTTGGTGACGTCGGTGAAGAGCGGCTCGGGAGCGCCTTTGGGCATCGTGCGGCCGAGATCCCGAAGCGGGTCGATGGTTCGGGAGCGCACTTCGACGCGCGGCGTGGCGGCGGAAGCTACGGAAAGGTGCGCGGCGCGGTCGCTTATGGTCGTGGTGATGTCGGACGAAGCTTCGCCGGGAATATATTCTTCCGGCTCATGGTCCTTCTGGATGCGCCAGAAAAGCAGTGCGCCCATGAGCGTCAGAACCCCCAGCGTGGAGATGGTCCACAGGATGCGGCGATGGCGCCGGGAAAGCGGTCTGCGAAGTGTCGGTGGCGCGGTCTCTGACATGATGAATCAGTTCGCCCGTGAGACGACGGCCACCTGCGCGCTGGCGCTCGCGACGTCCACCACCGGCGCCGTCAGTCCGGACTTTTCGCCGAGGACGTAGTTCAGCAGAAACTGGTCGATCTTCCGGTATTCGAGCACGGCGTGGATTTCAAGCTGGCCGGCCTCGGTGGCGCGGAAGGAGTAAGTCCGGTTGCCGCTTGGCGCGGACGAGAGCATCGGACCGGAAGGGCAGGGAACGTCGTATTCCACCGTGTCCGAATAGCCGGGGAAGAGCGAGCGCCGGTATCGGACGCCCACCATCTCCCAGAGGTTGTGGCGGTCGATGACGTTGCCGTATTGATCCACCGGCTCTGCTTTGAACAGGAACGTTCCGGGCGGGAGGAAGTGACGCTTGTCCCGCTCGCCGGAGGTAAACACGACGTGTCCGGCGCTGTCCCTGACGCTGATATCCACCCAGCTTTGAATCAGGTCGAGCGGGCCTGTGGGGAAGTCATGGCCGACTTTGTTCGACGTGAGAACGACGCGAATCGGTACCGTCTGCCCGGGTTGAACCGTCGTGGGTGCGTCAATTCCCATCAGGACAATCGGTCCGCTGGCCCACTTATTCTCGATCTCAGGAATGTTGAATTTTCCTTGCAGCCACTGTTGTGTGAGGTCAGCGTGCGTGTGCCAGCCGTCGAGGTGGAGCAGCCCAGGGATGAAGCTGTTGGCCGCCAGGAACCGGTGGCTGCGATGCTTGTGGTCGTCGGGGCTGCGGTTGTAGTCGGTCGAGTCGCCGGCGGCGGGATCGGTGGAATCTACGAGCGGCATATGGCATTCGCGGCACTCGACGGTTGCGCGAGGATCGCCTTTCTTGTTCCAGTGGCTGGCGGCCCAGTTGTCGTACTGGTTCTGTAACTGCACCCAGCCGACGCGGTTGATTTCCTTGTCGATG
>JAJYCN010000052.1 GCA_021778335.1 Acidobacteriota bacterium
GAGCTGTTTTTCATGCCCCCGCCAGCACCAACAAAGCCGGAGCGCGCGCTGTCCCTCACCGCGAAGACGCGGCTGTTCACATTCATCGTCATCGTCAGCAACGTCATCGGAAATCTCGCGCTGAGCCACGGCCTGCGCAACACGGGAAGCCTGGTCGGGGGGCCTGCGCTCGGCTATATCACGGTGCTGTTCAACCCCTGGGTCGCCGTGGGCGTCGTGTTCCTGATCGTCTGGTTCCTCTCGCACATGACGCTGCTGAGCTGGGCCGACTTAAGCTACGTGCTTCCCGTAACCGCGATCGGCTACGCTCTGATTGCGCTCGGGGGGCGCGTGTTCCTGCACGAGTCGGTTTCGCTCGTCCGCTGGGGCGGCATCGCCTTCGTCGTTTGCGGGGTCAGCCTCGTCGGCGGCACCGATCCGCGCGCGAAGCCGGAGAAGAAGCAGCCATGAAGTGGCTTATTCTCGCCATCGTCATCCTCTCGACGACGTTCGGGGATGTTCTGCAGGCCCTCGGCATGCGCCGGCACGGCGAGATCGACGATTTCCGCCCCGACAGCCTCGGCCGGCAGGCGCTTCAGGCCATCCGGAACCCCGCCATCGGCGGCGCGGTGTTCGCCATGACGGTCGCGTTTTTCAGCTTTATGGCGCTGCTGTCGGTGGCCGACGTCAGTTTTGCGTCGCCGGCCACAGCGGGCAGCTATGTGCTCGACACGATCCTGGCGCGGACGTTGCTCAAGGAACACATCGACACGCGGCGCTGGGCGGGCGCCGCGCTGGTGGCGTTCGGTATCTTCCTGCTCTCGCGCTGAGATTCAGAAGGAGAACGCATCCTCGACCGCGGCCGCGAATGACAGCAGGCGCGCCTCGTCGAGCGCCTTGCCGACGATCTGCAGCCCGATCGGCAGCGCGCCCTTGGGCACCGGACAGGGCAAGGACATCGCCGGCAGACCCGTCACGTTGATCGCGCGCATGGTTCGCGTTGTCGCCAGCCGCGTGTCCATCCTTCTTCCGCCCAACTCCACCTCGCTTTGTCCGATGCGAGGCGCCGACATTGGCGTCGCCGGCGCGAACAGGAAATCCACTTTATCGAACACCGCGCGAAACTCCCGGCACAGCGGCAGGCGCAACCTCTGCGCGTCCACATAATCAGGGCCGGTGATGAGCAACCCCTGTTCGAGAAGCGCGAAGACATCGTCGCCGAACAGGTCACGCCGCGCCATCCGGCGCCGGTAGACAGCGGTTGCTTCGGCAAGCAGGATCGTCCGGGCGACCGTGTTCAGCGCCTCCATGTCCGGCAGGCCCACCGACACGATCTTCGCGCCGAGGCTTGCCATCCGCTGCGCAGCATCGAGAATGGCAGCCTGCGTTTCCGGTGCGATTACGTCGAAGTAGAAATTCCGCGGCATGCCGATCCGGAGGACGCGAAAATCGAGCTGACGCGGGGCGTGACTCGTGCGCGGGCGGTTCACGCTGGCCGGGTCCCGCGCGTCAAAGCCCGCCACGGCATCGAGCATCAGCGCGACATCGGCCACGGTCTGCGCCATCGGGCCGGCGTGATCGAGCGTCAGACCGAGCGGTTGAATGCCATAGGTGCTGACGAGGCCGTAGGTCGGCTTCAAGCCCGTGATGCCGCAGAACGAAGCGGGAATGCGGATCGAGCCTCCGGTGTCAGTGCCGGTGGCGCCGAGCGCCATGCCGGTCGAGACCGCCACTCCGGACCCGCCGCTCGAACCTCCGGGAATGCATCGCGGATCGTGCGGATTGCGCACCGCGCCGAAATGCGGATTTGTGCTCGTGACGCCGTAAGCCAGCTCATGCAGTCCGGTCTTGCCCACCATCACCGCGCCGGCGTTCTCCAGACGCTCCGCCACGGCGGCGTGCACGTCCATCGGGTCGTCCGCGAATAGAAGTGAGCCGCAGGTCGTGCGGACGCCCCGCGTGCGGATCAGGTCCTTGTGCGCGATGGGTATACCGTGCAACGGCCCGCGGTCGCGCCCCGTGGCGAGTTCGGAATCCAGCGCCGCCGCGCGTTCCAATGCCTGGGTCGCGGTCACGGTCACGAAAGCATTGAGCTTCGGATTATCTTCCTCAATCCGCTCCAGGCAGCGCCGCGTCAGCTCGACACATGTAATTTCACGCCGGCGAAGCGCCTGGCCCGCTTCAACGATGGTCACTCGGCGCCTCCGTTGGCGCGATAGAGCAACGCAAGCGGCGCGTCCGAGGGCAGGCTTTCGCTCAGCGCCCTCAGCCGCGCGGTCAATTCTTCGACAATTTTTCGGTTTTGATCGGAGGGGGAATGAGTCCGCCCGGCGGGCGGTGCGCTATCTTCCTCGGCTGGCATCAGCCGCGATGATAGCGCACTCGCTCGAGCGGGGTTCGAGGCTACTTCACCTGGATGGCGCGAGCCGGAAGGCCGATGAACTGCACGCCCGACAGCACGTGCACGCCTCCCTTTTCGCTGAACATCAAGGCGGCGTCCGAGTGGTTGCCGTTCAGCGTCAGCGGTGTGCTGAACACCATCGCCGAACTGTGGCCGCCGTTGCCTTGTATCATGAGCAATCCGGTCTCCGAGTACGGCTGCACGCGGTATTCGCCGGCAGGCAGCCTGGTTGTGCCCGCGACGAATTCGAACGGCACCTTCACCACCAGCGTCGTGTCACCGGCCGCATGCAGCGCCACGCTGCCCGCGCCCAGCAACAAAGCCGCCATCGCACACAATTTCCTCATTCGAGTCATGTTGGTTTTCTCCTTATTTGTAAGTCTTGGGATTCGATTTGCGCCCGCTCCGTTGACACGGAACTCCTGCGCGGAAATCTCCGGGAAACCGCTCCGGCGCCGGGACGAGAAATGGGTCTCGAACGTCAGAAAGCGGTAAAAAATACGGGGGTTTCTGCGAGGAACCTACAGGAAGTCGGCGGGGACTCGCCGGGCTTTGAGAAGCGACTGCTTGTTCGCTTTTGGGCCGGCGTTAAATACTCTCGATTTCAGGATAAACGAGTAAGAATAGTTCGTCCAATAAATATCTTCTATGCGTTAGATATGTCCTGTGTTTTCAACGCGCGCGGGCTTGCGCGAGCGCCCTATGCGAGGCTGTTTCCAACACGATTCCGGATTGATAAGCTGGAGTGGCCATCATGTTTCAAATACAACGCGCTTCTCCTGTTTACGACGTCGTGGTGATCGGCTCCGGAGCCGGCGGCGGAACGGTGACGCAGGTTCTCACGAACATGGGCGTTTCGGTCGCATTGCTCGAAGCAGGCCCGATGTTGAATCCCGCGAAAGACCTGAAGGAGCATATGTGGCCTTACGAAGTGAGCCACCGCGGGGCGGGTCCGGGCGGCGCCGCTTATTTCGGCCGTGACCCCTATCCTTTCGGCTATTTTGCGGCTTCGTTCGGCGATTGGAAACTGGATGGTGAGCCGTATACTGTCGCGCCGGGGAGTAAGTTCGACTGGTTCCGTTCGCGCATCCTCGGCGGGCGCACCAACCACTACGGCCGCTTCTCGTTCCGCTTTTCCGATTACGATTTCAAGCCATATTCCCGCGACGGCCTGGGCACGGACTGGCCGATTTCTTACGACGACATCGCGCCCTACTACTCGAAGGCCGAGGCGTTCATCGGCGTCACCGGCACGAAGGAGAACATCCGCAGTACGCCCGACGGAGTTTTCCAGACACCCCCGCCGCCGCGCGTTCATGAAGCGCTCGTTAAGCGCGCCTGCGACAAGCTGAACATTCCTTGCATTCCGAACCGCATGGCGGTGATCACGCACGCCACCAACGGCCGCCCGGCGTGCCACTACTGCGGCCAATGCGGCCGTGGCTGCATGACCGCCTCAAACTACGCCTCCAGTTATGTGCAGGTGATCCCCGCGCTGAAGACCGGGCGTCTGAAACTGTTCACCAACGCCATGGCGCGCGAGTTGATCTCGAACGATGAAGGCCGCGTGACAGCGGTCTCCTACATCGACAAAGAGACGCGCCAGGAACGGATGATCCGCTGCCGGACCGTCGTTCTGGCGGCGAGCGCGTGTGAATCGGCGCGCCTGCTGCTCAACTCGAAATCGTCGCGGTTCCCGAATGGCCTTGCGAACGGCTCCGGCATGGTCGGCCGCAACCTCACGGATTCGGTCGGCTACGATCTCGGCGCGCGTATTCCGGCGCTCGAAGGCATGCCCAAGTACAATTCCGACGGCATGGGCGGCATGCACATGTTCGTCCCGTGGTGGAACTGGGAAAAGATGGGCCTCGATTTCCCGAGGGGCTATCACATCGAAATCGGCGGCGGCTTCGGCATGCCGGAGTGGGGCGACTTCCACGACGTCTGTGATCACCACGAAGGCTACGGCGCGGGCCTGATGGATGCCATTCAAAAGGACTACGGCGTGTGGGCCGGCCTGAGCGGCCGCGGCGAGATGATCCCGAACGACAGGACCTACTGCGAAATCGACCCCGACGTGGTGGACCGCTACGGTATTCCCGTTCTGCGATTCCACTTTGCGTGGAGCGACTACGAGTACAAGCAGGTCAACCACATGCACGAGACGTTCCGCTCGATTCTGGAAACCATGGGTGGAGTCGTCGACGGGCCGAAGCACCTGGAGGATCCCACGAAGGCCATCTCGGTCGGCGGCACGATCATCCACGAGGTCGGCACCACGCGCATGGGCGCCAGTCCATCCACTTCCGTATTGAACAAATACTCGCAGGCACATGACGTGAAAAACCTGTTTGTCGCCGACGGTGGGGCGTTCGTTAGCAATCCGGACAAAAATCCAACGCTCACGATCTGCGCACTGGCCTGGCGCGCGGCCGAATACCTGGCGGAAGAAATGAGGAAGGGCAATGTCTGACTATTCATCGAAGCGCGGCGGGGTTTCCCGGCGCAATCTCCTGCAGGGCATGGCCGTCACAGCCGCGGCGGTAAGCGGCGTGACTCCCGCGATGGCGCAGAGGGCGCGCCAGAAGGTGGAAGCCGAACGGACGGCGTCGGGCACGTATCAGCCCAAGGCCCTTACCGATCACGAGTACCGCACCCTGCAGAAACTGGCCGATTGGATCATTCCGGCGGGTGCGAACACGCAAGGCGCGCTGAAGGCCGGCGCCGCCGATTGGATCGACCTGATGTCGAGCGAGAGCGAGGAAATGCTGGGCATTTACACCGGCGGGATTTTCTGGCTCGATGCGGCCATGCGCCGCATGCACGGCAAGAATTTCGCCAATGCGACGGAAGCCGATCAGCGCGAACTGCTCGACCTCATTGCCTACCGGAAGAACGAAAGCCCGGAACTCGGGCCCGGCATCCGATTCTTCGCGTGGGCGCGGAAGATGGTGGTGGACGCTTACTACACCAGTCCGGCGGGAATTCAGGAACTCGGCTACCTGGGCAACAAGGCGGTGTCGAAGTTCGACGTGCCGCCCGAGTGCATGGACTACGCCATCAAGCACAGCCCCGCGTAGCGGGCGATTATTCGTGCGCTGTCCCGCGCCGCCTGTGTTCGATTTGCCGGAGCGTTTCGGCGGCGCGCGCGAGCGCGTTCCACACCGCCGTTTCCTGCTTCTGCCGCTCGGCCAAAGCGCCGCCCAACTCGCGCAGCGTGGCGGACTGCCACCAGAACAGGCGGTCCAGCCATCGGATGGCCAGCCCGCCGAGACGCCCGCGAAACGTCGCCGGCGCCGCGGGGGTCCGGCCCAACTCCGCGGCGATCTTCTCGACCCTGGCTCCGGACTCTCGCAGCGCTTCCACCGCGCGTGCGATGTCGTCGAGCGCATCGGCAAGATCCCCTTCCGCGCGAACCATCGTGTTGCGGCGGATCTCCGCCATCACTTTCTCCGGGTCCGGCGCGGCTGGGTTGAGGTTGTCCTCCATGTGAGACCGTCTCAGTTCGCTGCCGGCTGCGCGAACGCTTCCTCCACGAGTTCCAGCAGACGTCCGCCTAGCACATCTCGCCGGAAATGCGTCTCAAACCGCTCAAAACCCGCGGTCTGCAGGGTCTGGCGCGTGCTCGCCGACTCCATGCACGCCGCGATGCCCTCGACATAGTAGCCGGCCGCGTCTTCTTCCCAAAGCAGGCCCGCCCCGTCGACGGTCTCGCCGACCGCGGTCTTTGCCGCCGCTACGATGGGCATGCGGTGAACCATCGCCTCGATCAGCGGCACGCAGAAGCCCTCGTGCTCGCTCAGGCACAGGAACACATCGCAAAGCAGATAGTAGCTGCGCAGAGCGGCCGTGCTCACCGAGCCAGGAAACACGACATTCTCGCGCAGTCCATGAGCGTCGATTACATCTTCGAGATGGCGCTGATACGCCTTAAGCCGCGGATCGATGGCGCCGGGAAGAAAAAGCGTCACGTCGGGGTCGTAGGCGCGTTTGTACTCGGCCGTCACGCGAAGCAGTTGGATATGGCCCTTGTTGGGCTTGATGCCTCCGACGAAGAGCAGCTTCGATCTCGGGCGCGCGCCGTAACGCTGGAGTACGGGGCGGTCGTGCGGAGTGTCCGCCGCGTCTTCGGCGTAGTGAAACGGCGCCAGGACGCGGCAGCGGGAAAGCCTGGCTCCGTAGCGCGCCAGGTCGTCGCAGTTGAACGTCGAGTCGCCCCAATAAATCGCCCGGCGGTGGTTGGCGACGCGAAAATTCGCGCACTCGCCGGCGCGGCAGGCGCCGGTGTAGACGTCCGAATATGGCTGGAAGAAACGCGGCGGGGTGATGTTGTGGTACTTCACCACGATGCGCCCGCGCGCCGATTCGAGCAGATCCTGTCCTTCCGGCCAGCCCATCGAATGGTGATAAATCAGCAGCGCCTCGCGATCCCGCCAGAACGTCTGGGTGTCCATGTCGAGCTTTCGCCCCACGCTCGAAAGGCGAGGATGCACCTCGCCGGCGTATAGCTCCACGGCGAAGCCTGCGCGGGCAAGGCTCTCGCGCATGCCGAGAACATCGTTGCCGATCGCATCGAAGGGAGCGAGGCTTGTGGTAACCAGAATCACCCGGCGCCCGCCGCCGGCCGAGGATGGACTCATCCCTGGCTTCCAGGCGTTCCGGCGCGGCGTAAGCTCTCCTGTTCCAGGCGCAGCAGCGCGGCGCGGCATTCGGCTGCCAGTTCTTCTCTCGCCTTCGCGCCGTCGCGCAGCAGAGCTTCCAGACGTTCGAATTCCTGGCGCGCCCGGGCGCGCTCCTCAGCCAGATCGCGGCGCGCCTCGGCGGCGGAAGCAGCCAGCCCCTGGACGTCGGTCCATAGCGCTTCGAGCGCGCGGGACTGTTCATCGAACGCGTTCACGGCCGCGGTTTGGAACCGGCGGTTCTGCTCCGTCTGCCAGAAGAGCACGCGCTTCACCAACCGCACCATCACGCCGCCGAGGCGCCCGCGCAGCGTCGGCGGCTGCGGCGGCATTTCGTTGACGCGGCGCATCGCCTCGCGCAACTCGATGGCGCTGTGGCGGACGCGGCTCAACTCGAACGACGCCGCCGGCTGCCGCGGCGCGCCGCCATCTTCCGGGTACACGAGCGGCTGCACGCGCGCGCGGGCCCGCGCGCGGATTTCCCGCATCAGTTCCAACACGGAGGGGGTTTCGGTGTCCGGCTCCATTGCCTCGGTCCTCAGTCTCGCATATCGCGCCGCCCGGCGCGGCCACGCCAGGCGATTTTCAAGCTACCGTTCCCTCACGTTGATATTCTCAATAGGTTAGGAGATCAAAAGCATGCAAGATGACCTGTCCCGCCGCTCGTTCATGAAGCGGACCACCAGTCTGGCCCTGGCCTCCGCACCGGCCGTCCTGCCCGTGCTCGGCGCCAACGACGTGCTCAACGTCGGCTTCATCGGGGCTGGCGGCCGCGGCTACTACCTGATGGAACGCCTCTACCAGGGCAGCAAGGACCTGGCCCGGATCACCGCCGTCTGCGACACCTACACCGGCAATCTCGAGCGTGGAAAGCAGCGGGTTCAGACCATGGGCGGCAACACGCCGAAGACTTACGAGGACCATCACGACCTGCTTGCGGACCCCAACGTCGACGTCGTCTTCATCGCTACTCCCGAGCATCTGCACTACCCGATGTTTATTGACGCCATCCGCGCTGGCAAGAACATCTATAGCGAAAAACCGCTTGCCCACACCATCGAGCAGGGCGAAGATATGGTGCGCGAAGCAGAAGCTTCCGGCAAGATCGTGCAGATCGGCACGCAAAACCGCAGCAATTCACTGTACATTCGGGCGAAGGAGATGGTCGCCGAAGGCATGATCGGCGACATTCACTACGTCCGCGCTTACTGGTACCGCAATTCGCTCGACGACGATCCGGCCTGGCGGTACGCGATTCCGCCCGACGCAAGCCTCGCCAACACGGACTGGAAGAAGTTCCTCGGTCCCGCGCCGTGGCGGCCTTTCGACAAACAGCGCTATTACCAGTGGCGGTTGTACTGGGACTATTCGGGCGGTATCTCCACCGACTTGCTCGTACATCAGACCGACATCACCAACTTCGTCTGCGACCAGGTTGTGCCCGCGAGTTGCGTCGCCTCCGGCGGCATCTACCGCTGGACGCACGACGACCGCGAAGTGCCGGACTGCTTCAGCGCGATTTACGAGTACCCGCGCCAGTTCCACATCAACTACAGCTCCTATTTCGGCAATGTCCACTACGGGTATGGCGAAAATTTCATGGGCAATGAGGGCACCATCGAAGTTCTGAACCGCAGCGAACTGCACTTCTACCCCGAGGCCTTCCGCCGGGGCGGCAAGGACGCCACGCCGGCTAAGATCGCGGCGAGGAAAGAAGTTCATCTCAGCCTGCCGGGTAATGACAATCGCGCGGTGGAAGCGCACATCCGGAACCTCTTCGAGTCGATCCACGGCAAGGCGAAGATCGTCGCGCCGCCACGAGTCGGCCAGCAGGCGGCGATCTCCGGCCACCTGGCGACGCTCTCGTTCCGCAACAACAAAAAGACGTACTGGAACGACGAACAGCGCATGTACAGCTTCGGGTAGACCGGCGGAACAGACGGCCAGCGGAACGGTGGAAGTAGGAATACAATAGGCAGCTTATGCTCATCCTCTCCGCCGTTCTCGCGATCTTCGTCTACGGGATGATCGCGGCTATGCTGGGCACGATTTTGCCGGACCTTTCGGCCCGCTTCCACCTGACGCCAAAGCAAAACGGAACCATCGCGCTCACTCAGGCAATCGGTCTGGTAATCGCGTCGATCTCGGTGGGCCCGCTGGTGGACAGCCAGGGCGTGAAGACGGGTATGATCATCGGTCTGGTGGTAATCTGCGCGGCGCTCGCGCTTCTGCCGCGCTCCACTGGTTTTGGCCAGATCGCGGCGTACCTGTTCCTGCTCGGTTTGGGCGGCGGCACCATCGTTACAGCCGCCAACGGCCTCGGCACTGCCATCAGCCAGGGCCACACCAGCACGGCGCTGAATCTGCTTAACCTGTTCTTTGGCCTCGGCGGCCTGGCGACGCCGTTCATCTCGGCGAACCTGTTGGGCGGCAATTCCACCCGGCTCTGCTATCTGACCGCGGCGCTCTCTGGCGGAACCCTCGCGGTGAACGCGGCTACAGCTATGCCGCCTCCCTCGGGCAGCCAAAGCGCCGCTCTTGCCGGCATCGGCACACTCATCGGCAGCCCGGCTCTGTGGATGTTGTCGCTGTTCCTATTCCTTTACGTTGCTTCCGAAGTCGGTGTCTGGAACTGGCTTGTGCAGCATCTCATCGCCCAGGGCATCCCCGAATCGCGCGCACTGAATATCCTCTCGCTCGGCTTCGCGCTGGGCCTCCTGGTCGGGCGCGTTGCCGCTGGCTTCTCGTCGCGCCCATTGATCCTCTGGATCCTCCCATCGGCCCTCCAGACCCTCGTCCACTCCGACCTCACCGTGACTCTCGTCGCAGCCGTGGAAATGCTGGTCACAACGTATCTGATGTTACAGACTCGCCGCGCGACCACCGCCGGGCTGCTCGTGTTCCTGGCCGGTGTCTCCATGGCTCCGGTCTTTCCTACGACACTGGCCATCACCGGCACTGCGTTCCCGCAGATGACCGGAACGGCCCTCGGCTTCGTAATCGCCTTCGGATGGGTCGGGCTGGCGATCAGTTCCCGCATCATCGGCTCGGTAGCCGGCGGCGAGCCCACGCGCCTCAAGAAAGCGCTGCTGCTGTTGCCCGGGATGGCGGCCGTGATGATTCTGGTCAACCTGGCTTTGCACGGCGTGCTGCCCGCGCACTAATCATGCCGCTATTGGTTGTGCGTGAGCCGGTCGTAGACAAAGCCGGCCGCGCCACCTGAAAGCGCTCCGATCGCCGCTCCTTTTCCGCCGCCCGCGAGTGCGCCGATCGCCGCTCCGCCGGCCGCGCTTCCGGCGACAATCTCGACGGACTTCCTCGTCGAACGGCCTTGCCGCACCGGTTGGCTCGGCGTGTAGCCGCCGCCCGCCGGCGCGGGAGCGGCATACGATTCCGGCTGCCCATAGGCATCGTATGGACCGCCACTGGCCGGCCCGTTGGGTGGAGGCGCGGCTGCTGGCGCATCGTCGTCAGACCCCGGAGGCGGGGCCGCGGCCGAGCCGTCCGCGGGTTCCATCGGCGCCCCCTGCTGCGCCGCTGGGGAAACGCCGACCGGCTGCCAATCGCCGACATAGCCGCTCTGCGCCTCCGGCGGGGTCACAGGCACCGGTTCCTCGGGCGCCAGCGACGATGGCGCCGCATTGACCGTAGCCGGGGCGGCCGGCGTCGAACTCTGCCGTGTCCAGCCCGCTACGGCCACGCCGGCCAGCACAATCATCCCAGCCGTGAAGGCCACCGTTTTGCCGCTGATTTGGATCGTCATTGCGCCCGGTCCTCCAAAACCTGACTCGCCACGGTGCAGTTTCGCTTCCAAAGCCCGAAACTGGTCCTCTACCTGCAACTCCAAGTGCCGTCATGGTTGAAACTGGCCCTTATTCGGGAAACGATTCTGTAGAAGTTACCGGATCTACCGCCAGGCCGCGAAAAAAAGTCAGGATCGCCGCCACAGCCGCGGTTGCCCTGGCCCTCCTGCTGGCCGGCCTTCTTTACTACATTCACTCCCCGGAGACTCTCTATCCGGTGATGGTCAACGGCCGCTATGGATTCATCGACAACTCCGGCCGCGTTGCCGTGCAGGCCCAGTTTGACCAAGCGAAACGATCGAGCGAAGGCTTGGCCGCCATTTCTCAGCAGGGCCGCTGGGGCTATGCCGACGCCTCCGGGCGGATTGTGATTCCAGCGCAGTACGACCTCGCCGACCCGTTCTCCCAGGGGCTGGCGCTGGTGGGCATCGGCGGCAAACTTGGTTACATCAACAAGGACTCCCACTACGTTGTCACGCCGCAGTACACCGCGGCCGGTCCGTTCGGCGACGGTCTGGCGCCGGTGCAGATCGCCGATCATTGGGGCTACATCGATCGGTCCGGCAAGCTGCGAATCGATCCGCAGTTCGACGACGCCGGAACCTTCTCCGATGGCCTGGCGCCGGTCCGCTTCGGCGGCCGGTTCGGCTACATCAACACCGACGGAAAACTGGTGATTAACCCGCAGTTCGACACCGCCGGGCGCTTCTCCGAAGGCCTCGCGGCGGTTCGTTCCAACGGCCAGTTCGGATATATCGACAAGTCGGCGAAGATCGTGATCCCGGCCCAGTTCGATTCGGCGGGTGACTTCTCGGACGGTCTGGCGATGGTCGCCATCGGCGCCCGCTTCGGCTACATCGATCACAAAGGCAAGTTTCAGATCAACCCACGCTTCGACCATGCCGACAGCTTCCGCGACGGCCTCGCCCAGGTCTGGATCGGAAACCACGAGTTTTATATCAACCACCAGGGTTTGTTCGTATGGAAATCCGCCAACTGACGCGAGCCGCCGGTTTCCTGCTGGTGGCCGCCGTATTGACCGCGACCCCGATGCAAAACCGCATGCTCGCGGCGCACAACGCCGTCCGGGCGCAACTTGGCGAACCGCCGCTTACCTGGTCGCCGGCGCTCGCCCGCTACGCCCAGCAATGGGCCGATCATCTGGCTTCCGAACGCGCCTTTTATCACCGCCCGAACCCGCGCTTCGGCGAGAACCTCTTTATGGTTGAGGGCGACAATGCCCTGGCGTCGCCGGAAGACGTCGTGCGAGCCTGGGCCGGCGAGGCGCGGCACTATAATGAGCGAACCAATTCCTGCCGCGGGGTCTGTGGCCACTTCACGCAGATTGTCTGGAGGTCCACCCGCGAGGTCGGATGCGCCGCAGCCCAATCGGATGGCTACGAAGTCTGGGTTTGCAACTACAACCCGCCGGGGAACATCATTGGCGAGCGCCCGTATTAGCTTCTTCGGCTGGCGCGTAGAATGCCAGCACGTTGCTTCCCTGCTTCAGCACGCGGGTCCGATGCAAAGCGCCGCAATGCTCCGGCAACGGCTGCTTGGCGCCGGCTTGCGCGATCACCAGGCCACAACCTAACTCGCTCAGCGCCGTCAGCGCCGCACCGTACTCGCGTTCCAGCGGATAGGGCGGGTCGAGGAAAACTATTGCTTCTCGCAGTCTCCCGCCCAGGCGTTCGAGCGTCTTCACGGCCGCGCCTCGAATCAGTTCGGCCTGGCCGGTCAGCCCAAGAGCGGCGAGGTTTTCCGCGATCAGCCCCGCGGCTTTGGGGCTGCGCTCGATCAGGATCGCCCTTGCCGCGCCCCGGCTTAACGCTTCGACACCCACCGCGCCGGTACCCGCGTAGGCATCCACGAACAAAGACCCTTCGATGCGCGGAGCCAGCACGTTGAACAACGCCTCGCGCAGCCTGTCGGGCGTGGGCCGGACATCGAGGCCCGGTAGCGTCTTCAGACGCCGGCTGCGAAGCTCCCCCCCGATCACGCGCATAAGCGAGCCTCAGCCGACCGACACCAAACCATACTTCCGCTGCCAATGCGTTTGCAAGTAATCGAGACCCCGGCGCAGTTCGCCATCCGATGCCGGCCGCTGCGTGAAGGCCAGCGCCTCTCTTCGCGCCAACTCCAGGATGTCGCGGTCGCGGATGATGCTGGCGATGCGCAGTGCCGGCAACCCGGTCTGCTTCGTGCCGAAAAACTCGCCCGGCCCTCGCAGTTTCAAATCCATCTCCGCGATATAGAATCCGTCATTCGACTCCGTCAGCGCGCGCATCCGCTCCATCACGGATTCGCCGGCTTTGTTGGTCACCAGCACGCAGTAGCTCTGCTGGTGGCCGCGCCCCACGCGCCCGCGAAGTTGATGTAGTTGCGCGAGGCCAAACCGCTCGGCCTGCTCCACCACCATAACGTTCGCGTTGGGCACGTCCACGCCCACTTCGATCACCGTCGTCGAAACGAGAATGCGATCCTCGCCGGCCTTGAACCGGCGCATCGCTTCTTCTTTGTCCTCCTGGGCCATCCGCCCGTGCAGTAGCCCGATCGGCGTGGAGGGAAACACGGTCCTCGAAAGATGCCGGTACATCGTCTCCGCGGCTTTCAGTCCCGGCGATTTCCGCTCGCCGCCATGGTCCGTTTCCTCGCCTTCCTCGATCACCGGATACACCACGTAAGCTTGGCGCCCGGCGTCGATGTGCTTCTTCAGAAAGCTGTAGACCTGTTCGGTCCTCTCCTCAGTCACATGCTTCGTTACGATCGGTTTGCGCCCCGGCGGCATCTCATCGATCGTCGACACATCCAGGTCCCCGTAGAGCGTCAGCGCCAGTGTCCGCGGGATCGGCGTCGCGGTCATCACCAGCACGTCCGGGTACAACCCTCCCTGCCTCCCTTTGTCGAACAAACGCAGGCGCTGCATCACACCAAAGCGATGCTGCTCGTCGACGATCGCGAGGCCGAGCCGCGCCATCTCAACGTCATCTTCGAGCAACGCATGCGTCCCGACGGCGACCCGTATCGCGCCCGACGCCAGGTCTTGTTTCAAGCGCGCTTTCTCCCGCGCCCCGAGAGCGCCGGTCAGCAGCGCGGTGGTATAACCAAGGCGATCGAACATCCGCCGGAAATAACTGTAGTGCTGCGCGGCGAGGATCTCGGTCGGCGCAAGTACCGCGGCTTGATACCCGTTCTCCACCGCGATGACGATCGCCTCGGCGGCTACCAGCGTCTTGCCGCTGCCCACGTCGCCCTGCAGAAGGCGGTTCATCGGATGCGGCTTCGCCATGTCCGAGGCGATCTCGCCGAGCACTCGCTTCTGCGCGCCGGTCGGCTTGAACGGCAGCATTTCTTTGATGCGTTCCCGGATGCGCCCTTCAAGATTGAACGAAATGCCCGCGCGGAGCTTGGCGTGTTCGCGCTTCAAGGCCAGTCCGCATTCGAGCCAGAAAAACTCCTCGAAGATGAACCGGATCTGGGCCTGCGAGCGAAACGAGTTGAGCAGGCGAAGGTCTTCCTGCGGCCCCGGAAAGTGGATCTGCCGCAGAGCTTCGGCCCGCCCCGGCAGCTTCAATGTCTGGCGGAGAAAGGCTGGCAGCAGGTCCGGCGGTTCGGCCAATTCGTCCAGCACGCGATGAATCAGCGCCCGGAAGATCCGCGTGTTGACCTTGCCCGCCGCTTCGTACACCGGCACGATGCGTCCGGTGTGCAACCCCTCCTCGGCATCCTCGTCCTCGCCGAGGAATTCAAACTCCGGGTGCATCATCGCCAGGCGCCCGGCGTAGTTGTCGATCTCGATCTTGCCGTAAAGCGCCAGCCGCTGGCCGGGCACGATCCGGTCCGCCAGATACCCGCCATGGAACCACTTTCCCAGCAGCGTTTCGCCCGAGCCGTCGGCGAACGTTGCTTCAAACAGCCCGAGATTCTTGCGCCGGAACGAGGCGAGGCCCGCAGATTTCACCTCGGCCATCACCGTGGCCGTCTCGCCCGGCGCCAGCCTCGCGATGGTCTTGACGTTCCGCCGGTCCTCATAGCGGAACGGTGCATAGGCGACCAGGTCCTCGACCAGGCGCAGACCCTTGGCCTCCAGCATCTGCGCGCGCGCCGGTCCCACCCCGGTCACAAACGGCAGCGGCGTGGTCAGATCGAGCGGCAATCCACAGTGTACAAGACGTGTTCCGCGGAGCCCCCTTTCTGTCGGGCGTCTGCCGCCGAATTCTTGACACGCCGAATTCTCGAAGTTGCAATTCACCCTCCATATAGTGCAAGCTAGTGAGTTTTCCGGCTTTCGCCGCAACGAATGCGCGTTCGTATTCTTTATCACGACCATTGTTTCGACGGCGCGGCTTCCGCCGCCTACTTCAGCCGTTTCTTCGAGGATCATTTCGCTCCCGGGGCCGAGTTCCATTTCACCGGGATGGCCCACAAGGCGTCACAGATCTTCGAGGACTCGCTGTTTGATGGCGACGAGAACGTGATCGTCGATTTCAAGTACTCGACAAATCCCAAACTGACCTGGTGGTTTGACCACCACCAGAGCGCCTTTCTCAGTCCGCAGGATGCCGAACACTTCCGTCAGGACCACAGTGGGCACAAGATGTTCGATCCCTCCTATCAGTCCTGCACCAAGTACATCGCCGCGATGGTTGAAGCCAGGTTCGGCTATCGCGCCACGGACCTCGATGAACTGGTCGAATGGGCTGACATCGTCGATGGTGCGCGTTACTCGAGCGCCCAGGACGCCGTGGAGATGAAAGCGCCGGCCATGAAACTGACGCTGGTCATCGAAAACGTCAAGGACTCGGAAACCGTTCAGAGGATTATCCGCATGATGCGCCACTGCAGGCTTGATCAGATCATTGCGGACCCGGCGATCGCGCGCGTGTTTGCTCCTCAGTATGAGCAGCACCTCGAAACAATCGACTTGATTCGACGGCGCGCCTCGGCTTCGCGCGGCGTCATCTACTTCGACCTCGCCGGCGACGCCATTACCAGCTACAACAAGTTCATCCCGTACTACCTGTTTCCGGAAGGCACATACACCGTTTCAGTGAGCAACCAGAGCTTTCGCACGAAGGTTTCCGTTGGTTCGAGCCCGTGGGCTTCTGGCCCACTCAAGTACAACCTTGCTTCGATATGCGAGCGCTATGGAGGCGGGGGCCATCCGCGCGTTGGAGCGATTAGCTTCGAGCCTGGTGAGGTCGAGCGCGCGCGGCAGGTAGCCGCCGAGATCCGCGAAGAACTCGCTTCCTGAACCAACGGTTTTAGCGCGAAGGCGGCAGCAGCTTTTCGATGTGCTTGGCGACGAGGTCGGTTTCGAGGTTCATCGGCCAGCCCGGCTGCAGCGTGTGCAAATTCGTGTTCTCGTAGGTGTGCGGAATTATCGCGGCCGACACAGCCGCGCCGTCGATCGAGGCCACCGTCAGACTGATCCCATCGAGCGCGATCGACCCTTTTTCGATGACATACCGGGCAGCTCCGTCCGGCAAGCTCACCCGCAGCCACCAGTTCCCGTTGCCCAAAGGCTCAACGGCGAGCAATGATGCGGTTGACTCGATATGCCCCTGCACCAGATGTCCGCCGACGCGCCCGTTGAATGGGAGAGGCCGCTCGAGGTTCACCACGCTGCCGGGAACGAGCTTTCCCAGGTTCGTGCGGCGAAGCGTCTCCGGCGCCAGGTCCGCGGCGAACCATCCCGGACCGAGCGCTACCGCGGTGAGGCAAACGCCATTCACGGCAATACTCGATCCGAGCATCGCGTCTTCGATCACACGCTTGCAGGCAACTGTCAGCCGCGACCCACCCCCGCGTGGCTCGCCCGCCCGAATCGTTCCGGTCTCCTCAACAATTCCTGTGAACATAGCTGCTATCTCACAACGTTCGCTTCTACGGCGAATTCATCCGGTGGGATGGAATGCAGCCTCACCCCCTGGAACCGGATCGCGTCCGCCCTGCGGCGGCGGCCTGCGCCTCCCGCAACCGGCAGAGACGCAAGGCCGCCCAGAATTTTCGGTGCGTAGTAGAAATAGATCTTATCCACAATGCGCTCCTCGAGCGCTGCCCAATTGAGTTTGCTACCTGCCTCGATCATGAGTGAGCGGAACTCACGCGCGGCGAGATTCTCGACGAGTTGCCGGAGCGAAACGCGCCCGCCGGGTCCATCCATCACCCTGACTTCTACTCCAAGCTGTTCGAGCGCTTCCCGCCGTGCGGCCGGAGCCGCCGACGTGGTCACCACCAACAGGTCGCCTTTGGCCTCTTGAATGATCTTGGCGTTGGGCGAGATGCGCAGCGTCGAATCGGCGACGATGCGCAACAGCGGCCGGCCGCGCTCCAGCCCCGTCCGGTCCGTAAGCCGGCAGTCGTCGGCCAGCACGGTGCCGATGCCCGTCAGGATCGCATCCGACAGGTGGCGGATCTGCTGGACATGCGCCCTGGCCCGCTCGCTGGTGATCCAACCGCTGTTGTCCTCCGGCGCGGCGATCTTACCGTCGAGAGTGACCGCGGCCTTCAATGTCACCAGGGGCAGGCCCGTGCGCATGGCATGAACAAACGGCTCATTCAGCGCCTCGGCCTCTGCCTCGTATTCTTGCGCAATCTCCACTCGCAGCCCCGCCTGGCGAAGGCGCTCGAAGCCCTGCCCGCCAACCTTCGGGTTCGGGTCCGCCATAGCCGCCACGACGCGCGCCACGCCTGCCTGAATGATCGCGTCCGCGCAAGGTCCCGTGCGGCCCTGATGCGAACAAGGCTCGAGAGTCAGATATAAGTCCGCTCCGCGCGCCAGTTCTCCGGCCTGCTCGAGTGCGACGATTTCTGCATGCTTCACGCCGTTCCAGGTGTGAAAGCCGCGCCCGGCAACCTTGTTGCCGCGCACCAGCACGGCGCCCACCGCCGGGTTCGGGCTTGTGCGTCCTACGCCCTGGCGCGCCAAGGCCATGGCTTCGTCGAGGTACGCGCTCCTCATGCCGCGCTGGCTGCTGGGGCGGAGAACAGGGAGTCGATGAACTTGTCCGGCTCAAACGGCAGCAGGTCCTCGGCCTTCTCTCCGACGCCCACGTAGCGAATCGGGTGCCCAAGCTCACGGGCAATCGCTACGGCCACGCCTCCCTTCGCCGTCCCGTCGAGCTTTGTCAGAACGACGCCCGTCACCCCGCTCGTCTCGGTGAACCGCCGCGCCTGTTCGAGCCCATTCTGCCCGGTCGTCGCGTCGATCACCAGAAGCACCTCGTGCGGAGCGCCGGGCACAACACGGCTGGCCGTGCGCCGCATCTTCTCTAACTCGGCCATCAGATTGGTTTTCGTGTGGAGCCGGCCCGCCGTGTCGGCGATCACATAGTCGATTTTCCGCGCGCGCGCCGCCTGGAGAGCGTCAAACAGCACGGCGCTCGGGTCCGCTCCGGCTGACTGCCGGACCATGTCCACGCCCGCGCGTTCGGCCCAAATCGCCAATTGCTCGATCGCCGCGGCGCGAAACGTATCGCCCGCGCACAGCAGCACGCTCCGGCCCTCGGCGCGGTAGCGCGAGGCTAGCTTACCGATGGTCGTCGTTTTCCCCGCGCCGTTAACGCCCACGACCAGGACCACCGCGGGTGGCTCCTCTACGTGCGCCATGGGCCGCTCGGCGGCTTCGAGCGTCTCGAGCAGGCTGTCCCGGATAAGCAGCTTCAATTCCGAAGCGTCGCCGACCAGGCGCCGGTCCACCCGCTGCCGGATCCCTTCCAGAATCTCGTGCGCGGATGTAACGCCAATATCGGCGCCGATCAGCGTGAATTCCAATTCTTCCAGGAGGCCGGCGTCGATCTCCTTCCGGCCTGCGAGAGCGTCTTCGAGCCGCTCGACAAAGCCGGCGCGCGTCTTCTGGATGCCTGCCTTGAGCCGGTCGAGCAGGTTCGGTTCCTGTGGAACCGCTCCAAACAGAGTCTGAATCATGAGGCTTTGCTTCATTGTACCGGCTTACGATTGCGATACCTATAGCGCGGGGCTGGTGTTACAATCGCGGCTATACCCACGTTAGGTCTGCGAAGCCGCCGTCCGGGAAGACGGTTGCGATTTCGTCACTGTTTCTCAACGAAGCATTCACGAGTGCTGGCTACCCTGTCGTAGTCCATTGGTTTAGGCGATCTCCTAAAACACAGAATGTTCTTTCGCGCGCGCCCCAACCGGCCCGCTTGCGAGGAGTTGCATGAGAACGACGCATTCCCGGAACTTCATCGGGATCGCTTTGTCTCTATGGCTTGGCGCCTGGCTATCGCTGGGAAGCGCCTCACGGATATTGGCGCGGCAATCGTTACTTGGGGCCATCACCGGCAGCGTGATGGATACCAGCGGCGCCGCGGTCCCAGGCGCGAAAATTACGGCGCACAATGTCGCCACAAACGTCGAACAGACCTCGACGAGCGGAGCGGACGGGTCGTATCAAGTACCGGATCTGCCGATCGGCACGTACAAGCTGACGATCGCGCTCGATGGCTTTCAGACCGAGGAACACGCGCAGATTCTCGTGCAAGGCGGCCGCGCGACGACGGTGAATGGGAGTCTGAAACCCGGCACGATCAGCACTACGGTCCAGGTCACAGCGACACCGCTGCTCAACCAGGTAGACACCACGAACGGCTACATTCTCGACTCGCTCACGATTCAGAACACGCCGCTAGGGACGGGCAGCTTTACCCAACTTGCGATTCTCGCGCCCGGCGTAAACGCGGACTTACTCGCCGGCGCCGGATCGAACTCCGGCCTGGGCAATCAAGCCATCTTCGCCAACGGCCAGCGTGACTCTTCGAACAGCTTTTCCATCAACGGCGTGAGCTCGAATAACCTGTTCAACGGTAATTCGACGAGTCAAGTCTCCTCGAACCGCTACGTCCTCAACACCAACGAAAACTTCCTCCCGGACGGAACGATCGTAACCAACACGTCGGTCTACGACGCTATTGGCCAGGGTTTGCCAACGCCGCCCCCGGAGACGATCGAGGAGCTGCGCGTGAACACGTCGATGTACGACGCCAGTCAAGGCGCGCACAGCGGTGCGCAGATCGAACTCACCACCAAGAGCGGTGCGAACGAATTCCACGGCATGGGGTATGGTTACTTCCAGACCAGCGACTGGAACGCGGCGCCGTTCTTCCGCAACGCCTCGCCGGCGATTCCCGCCGATCAAAAGGTGCCGTACCTCGATAACAGACGCTACGGCGCGACACTCGGCGGCCCAGTTCTGAAAGACAAGTTATTCTTCTTCGCGTCTTATCAGGGCACGCGAGTGAATGATGCGACGCTCGGACAGAGCTTTCTGGATGTGCCGCAGGGGCTGACGAACGATCGCAGCCCGGCCGCGCTCGCCAATCTCATCAATAACGACTTCGGAACCAGCGCTGTCGCGAGCCAGATGGACCCCATCGCGCTAAAGCTGATGCAGGCCAAGACATCAAATGGCCAGTATCTGATACCGACGCCGACGGTCACCGATCCCAATGTAGCCGCTCAGTTGGGCTATAACGCCCTCATTACCGTTCCGGCGCCGCTTTACACAGTTACCCAGATCAACGGAAACATGGACTACGTCGTCAGCAGCAACGATCGCATTTCCGGGAAATACTTTTATCAGAATAATCCCAATTCCGGCCCATTCGCCGCCAGCCAGACGCTCGGTTTCCCGCAGACACTGTTTGCTGGCGCCCAGGCTTTCTCCCTCGACAATACGCGAATCCTGACGCCAAACCTCACCTGGGACCTTCACGCCGGCTTCACGCGACAGCGAGCCTTCGCTGGCGTCACGCCGCAATACACGGCGCGGGATTTAGGGATCAATCTCTTCGGGCTGAACAAACTCCCCGGCATTAACATCCAGTATGCCGACCCCAACGTCGGCAACAGCCTCAGCATAGGTCCGGCCTCGAACTTTGCCAATGCCGGGGTCTATCAGAATCAATTTGAATATGATGGCACGGGGCTGGGCTGGGTTGTAGGTAAGCACACGATCAAGGCGGGCACGACGTTCGACCTGACCCAACTCAACATTGTGAACGAGAACAACCAGGTGGCAAGCATCGGCTTCGCCGACTTTTCTACGTTTATGCTCGGCCAAGTCCGGCCCGGACTGGGTAACTCGGTATACTTCACCGGCTCATCGAACCGCTATTACCGGGCGACCACCGCCGGCGCATACGTCACGGACAATTGGCGCCTGAAGAGTAACCTAACGCTGAACCTCGGCGTTCGCTATGACTACGATGGGCCTCTTTGGGAAAAATACGGCAACCTCACCAACTTTTGCCCAAATCAGTACGGCTACAGCGACAGCACCGGCGCGCTCACTGCTTCCGGACTTGTGATCGCCGGCAACAACCCAACTGTCGGCGCCAAGGGCGTGAGTCCTTCCACCATGCTCGCCAATCAATGGGGCTTCGCCCCTCGCCTCGGCGTTGTCTGGAGTCCGTCAGCAGTAAAGAATGTGGTCGTTCGTGCCGGTCGGGGTATGTACTACGACCGCGGCGAATTCTTTAGCGATCTCTCGCCGAGCGCTGGTTTCGGCTACAACGGTCCATTTGGCGTGACACTGGAACCACCGTTCGTAGTCCCGTTCGCCGCCCCGCAGGGTGCGACCTTCGAAAATCCGTTTGGCTCCACGCCGCCGCCGGCGCCGCCCGGAACTGTCGCCAGTTTCGCCGGCCTTTTGCCCAACAAGTCCGGCCTGATCAATGGCGCGAATCCGTTCTTGTTCGGCGGCTACGACCCTTACAATGACCTGCCGTTCACGCAGAACTGGACGGTGGACCTGCAGTGGCAGCCGCTAAACGACTGGGTATTCGACCTGGCCTATGTGGGCAATCGCGGAACGAATTTGACGGTACCCGTGCCGTTCAATCAGGCCCAGATCGCGACGCCGCAACATCCCGTCCATGGCGAACAGTACTCGTACGGCTATAACCTAACCACGCTGGAGCCGTACTCGACCGCGGACGGCGGCAACACCGACCTGCGAGTGCCCTATCCGGGGTACAGTCCGAATTCGGTCTACTACTTCATGATCAACGCCAGCTACACCTGGTCGCACAGCCTGGACGACCAGAGCGGCCTTGGCCTGTTCTACAACGGCAACAACCCTTTGAATCTGAACCAGGCATACGGCAACTCCGATTTTGACCGCACGCACGTTTTCACGATCAACTACCTTTACAACACGCCGAAGTTGACAAACAACAGGACTCTTGGGATTGTTGTGAACGGATGGGGGCTGAGCGGCACAACCGTGGCTGAGAGCGGGCAACCGTTGGAGTCTATGATGCAACAACGACTACATCACCAATCCCTTTGTCCCCATCGTCGGCGGGTTCAATGCCGGATCGGCCCAGCGACCGGGCGCCATGGGTGTCAATCCGAACAACCCGGTGTTGAACTGCAAGGCTTTTTACGTGCTGGCGGTGGCTCCAGGCACGAACGGCGTTCCACCATGTGGCGTGGACGTCAACGGCAATCCGGCTTGCGACACGTACGAGACAGCGTTCGGTAGCGCGGGCCGCAATATGTTCCGCGGTCCCTTCCAAACCCGATTCGACCTGGCCGCCTTAAAGGAGTTTTCCCTTGCCGAGCGCTTTAAGCTCCGCTACGAGGCGGATTTCTTCAACCTCTTTAACCAACCGAGCTTCGACACGCCGAACAACAATGTCCAGTTCTACAGTTTCGGCAACCCGCCCCGTACCTATAATCCGCCTCACGGCAGCCTCGGTTACATCCAGCACACGATCGGCAGTCCGCGGTTCATTCAGATGTCGCTGCACCTGACATTCTGATCCCGCTCTGCGGGAACTTTTCTGAGCGCCATCCGTAATACGGTCTTAAGGGAGGTAGCCATGAAGACCGTCCGGAGGATGGCGCTTCTTGTTTGCCCGCTGATCCTGGCAGGGTGCGACGTCGCCGACTTCATCGAGGCCGCGAGCCAACGTGAGCCGTTCCACATGACATTCCCTGCCAACCCGGGCGTCCGGTTGAGCGTGGAGACACAGAATGGCCAGATCGAGATCTCTGGCTGGGATAAGAATTCCGTTGATGTGGACGGCGAGAAACTTGCCTCCTCCGAAGAGCTGCTGCGTGAGATTCGTATCGACGCCGCCGCCGCCAGTCCGGATGAGATCCGGCTCCGGACGGTGGTGCCGGCGGGAATCCACCACATGGTGGGCGCCCGTTACACCATTCATGTTCCCAAGAACGCCGTTTTGGAGCGCATCGTGAGCTCGAACTCATCGATCCGCGTCGAAGAGGTACTGGGGGATGCCAACTTGCGGACGTCAAACGGCTCGATCAACGACACGTCGACGGCCGGCCGCCTTGACGCTACGACGTCGAACAGCAGCATCAAGGTGGACGATCACCGCGGGGACATCGACGCCCACAGCTCGAACGGCCACATCCAGGTGGATGCGACCGGAGGCTCGCTGCGCGCCTCTACCTCAAACAGCAGCATAGAGGCCCGGCTTCACGACCCTCGGGCCGACGAACCGGTGAAGCTCGACTCTTCCAACGGGCACATCACTTTGTCGCTGGATGGGGCGAAGTTGCCTTCGGTGAAAGCCGGCACGTCGAATAGCTCGATCGAAATATGGCTGCCTGCCGGCGCCAGCGCCCAAATACACGCCAGCACCTCCAACAGTTCCATCTCGTCCGGCTTCGAGATGACGTTGCCCGCCGGCTCCACGCGCTCCAAGAATCGCCTCGATGCTCAATTGGGCTCCGGCGGTCCGCTCATTACGCTGGAGACTTCCAACGGCGCCGTCCGCGTCCGGAAGGGCATGGCGCCCCGTTAAGCGATGTAACGCTGCTTAGCGCGCCACACCGGTGATCGCCGCCAGCGCAACAGGAACGAGTATCCATCCGGCGATCTGATGCACTCGGGCGTAAGTCTGAAGTAAGCGAGTCGACGGGCGCCATGCCTTGGCCATGCCGAGATCGACGATCGGGAGAAACATCTCCAGGCTATACCAGGCCGCGGAAAACTCGGGTGGCTTGCCGCTGTCTTCCACCTCGATCATGTTTGTGCGATTGCGGAACGCGAACCAGCCCAGGAGAACGAACAGCGCGGACCAGATCCCGGGCGCTACCGGGGATCGACCGTACCCGAGAACGTATTCCTGAAAAGAATCGAACAGGCCCCAAGGCCAAGTCCGCGGACTTGCTGTCCACTGCTGTTCGCGGTTGGCATGATGCATGGCGAGGAAAACGGCGTCGGCTTGGGGGACCTGGCCGCGGCGCAAGAGTTCGCCCTGGAGGGACTCATAGGCAGACTGGGAATATTCGGCATGCTGCAGGAATAGCAGCGTGTCGCCGACGCCCTTGATCTGGGTGTAGTCGTCGGGGCGTGGCGCGTCTTTTGGCAATGTTACGACCGAGTCTGCAAACGTCATGCCGTCAAGACGAATGCTGCCGGGCCAGGCGGACGTGGTTCGATCCGTGGCGGCTGGCGTATAGCGGAATGCGTGCAGCGTGGCT
>JAJYCN010000053.1 GCA_021778335.1 Acidobacteriota bacterium
ATGCGCGCGAAGTTTTCCACGTTTCTGAAGGACGAAGGCGTGGCGGGCGTGATTCAGGCGGACGCGCGGGCGCACACGGGAATGGTGTCCGCCGAAGCGGCGGGGTCGTACAAGAGCAAGTATCCGCTGGCGCCACCGACGTTCGTAGTGACGGCCGAGCAGTATGACCGGATGGTGCGGCTGATCCAGAACAAGGCACCGGTGAAGGTGCGCGTGAACTTGAAGGAAGAGTCCTCGCCGGGAGATATCGATTCCTACAACCTGGTGGGCGAGATTCCGGGCGGCGACAAGCGCGACGAAGTGGTGATGGTGGGCGGGCACTTCGACTCCTGGCACAGCGGGACGGGGGCGACGGACAACGGCGCGGGCAGCGCGGCGATGATGGAGGCGATGCGGATTCTGAAGGCGCTCAACCTCAAGATGGACCGGACGGTGCGCATCGCGTTGTGGAGCGGCGAGGAGCAGGGGCTGCTTGGATCGCAGGCGTACGTGAAGGAGCATTTCGGCGACCCGAAAACGATGAAGATCACCGCCGAGCAGCCCAAGCTTTCCGGTTATTTCAACCTCGACAACGGGACGGGCAAGATCCGCGGGGTGTACCTGCAGGGCAACGACGCGATGCGGCCGATTTTCGCGGCGTGGCTGGCCCCGTTCCACGACCTGGGCGTGAGCCAGATCACGATCCGGAACACGGGCGGGACGGATCATCTGTCGTTCGACGCGGTGGGTCTGCCGGGGTTCCAGTTCATCCAGGATCCGATGGATTACGGAACGATCACGCATCACTCGGACATGGACACTTACGATCACATCCAGGCAGGCGATATGATGCAATCGGCGGCGGTGATCGCGTCGGTGGTCTACGACGCGGCGACGCGGCCGGCGATGCTGCCGCGCAAGGAGTTGCCGAAGCCGCTGCCGGAACTACCGAAGACGGAACGCGAGTCGAGCGGTGCGGGCTCGCGGACGTCGGGAAACTGAACGCTTAAGGGAGCGAGAGACTTTCACATGAGAGTTGGCGTATTTACGGCCCTGATGGGCCAGATGCCGCTGGACCAGGTCCTGGCGAAGTTGAAGGCGATCGGAATCAATACCGTGGAGTTAGGCACGGGGAATTATCCCGGCGATCCGCATCTACCTCTGGCGCTGCTCGACCGCACGAAGGAGTTGAAGGAGTTCAAGGCGAAACTGGACGACGAAGGGTTTTCGATCAGCGCCCTGAGTTGCCACGGGAACGCATTGCACCCGGACCCGGCGATCGGGAAAGCGAATGCGGAGGTGTCGAAGAAGACGGTGCGCCTGGCCGAGAAACTAGGCGTGCCGGTGGTGATCGATTTCTCGGGCTGCCCGGGAGACAGCGATAAGGCGAAGTATCCGAACTGGGTGACGTGCCCGTGGCCGCCGGACTTTCTGGACCTGCTTGAGTGGCAGTGGTCGAAAAAGGTGATCCCGTACTGGACCAAGCACGCGAAATTCGCGGCCGATCACGGCGTGAAGATCGCGATCGAGATGCATCCGGGGTTTGTGGCTTATAGTCCGGAGACGATGCTGCGGCTGCGGAAGGAAGCGGGCCCGAACGTCGGTGTGAATTACGACCCGAGCCACATGTTCTGGCAGGGGATCGATCCGATCGCGGCGATTCGCGTGTTGGGCGACTCGATTTTCCACGTGCACGCCAAGGACACGCAGATCTACGCGACAAACCTGCCGAAGACCGGGGTGCTCGATACGAAGAAGTACACCGAGGAGCGGGAGCGCGGCTGGATCTTCCGGACGGTGGGTTATGGGCACGCCTTCGGTTGGTGGAAGGAGTTCATCTCCACGCTGCGGATGTACGGCTACGACTACGTGTTGTCGATCGAGCATGAGGACTCGCTGATGTCAGCCGAGGAAGGGCTGCAGAAGGCGGCGGCGTTCCTGAATTCGATCGTGATTCGCGAGTCTGCCGGCGCGGCGTGGTGGGTGTAGCGCGTTGCGCTAACGGCATCCGAGCGGCGAGGCGAGCCCGCGGTGCGGGTCTAGTCGTGACGGGCGAGACGGTCAAGCGTGAGTTGGTCGGGTTCGCCGCCGAAGTACTTGTCGAGCGCGTCGACGAAGACGGCGTTATCGGGGCTGACTTCGGCGAACAGGGTCATCGAAGAGCGGAACTTCAAGTCGTCGGGGTAGCCGAAGATGTCGTCCGCCGATTTTGCTTCGACTTCGTTGACAAGGCTCGTACACTCGACGAGGCGCGGGCCGAGGATAGGGTGCAGTAAGTAAGCTTTGGCCTCGTCGCGGCCCGAGATGGCGTACTTTTGGGCGGTGGGGCTGTGGCCGAGGCCTTGGATCTGCGGGAAGACGAACCACATCCAGTGGCTGGTTTTGCAGCCGGCGCGGAGTTCGCGGCGGACGTTGTCGTAGACCGGGGCCTGCGCGTCAACGAAGCGCCGCAGGTTGAAGGCATCCGGCATGGAGGCACTTCGATTATCGCGCGGCGATGGCGTGGACCGCGAGCAGAATGAGGATACCGGCGCAACCCATGATGATTTTCATAGCGGTCCAGCTTCGCAGCGTTTCGGCCACGGTGAGTCCGAGATATTCCTTGACGATCCAGAATCCGGCGTCGTTGACGTGGCTGATGGCGGTGCCGCCGACGCAGACGGCGAGGACGATGATTTCCTGGCTGTAGCCGTTGACGTGGCCGAGGATAGGAGCGAGGATGCCGGCGGCGGTGACGATGGCGACGGTGGCCGAGCCTTGTGCGGCGCGAAGCAGAGCGGAGGTGAGGAAGGCGACGAGGAGCGGGGAGATGGGGGCCGAGGCGAGGATCGTGCCGGCGTATTGGCCCACGCCGCAATCGACGATAACCTGCTTCAGCCCGCCGCCGGCGCCGATGATCAGCAGCAGCGAAGCCATGGGGCCGAGGGAATCCGTGGCGAGTTTAGCGATCCTTGCGGTGGAAAGGCCGCGGCGCCAGCCGAGTAAGTACATGCAGGCGAACGTGCCCAACAGGAGCGCGGTGAAGGGGTGGCCGAGGAACTGCCAGAGCGCGGCTCCCGGGAGATGGAAGGTTGTGGCGAAGGTAGCGAAGAAGATCAACACAACGGGGAGGATGAGCATGGCCACGACGGCGGCGACGTGGGGCGGCGACTGCTTTGCGGCGGGCGCGGCCGGCGGGGCGGCAGCGCCGGCGTTGGGATAGTGGCGGGCGACCCAGCCTCCAAAGAAAATTCCGCTGAGGATGGCGAGAGGAATTGAAAGCAGGGCGCCCCAGAGGATGATTTTGCCCGTGTCGGCGCCCAAGAGCTGAGCGGCGACGGATGGCGCCGGATGGGGCGGGACGAGCGAGTGGGTAATGGTGAGAGCGGCGGCCAGAGGCATGCCGTAAAGCAGGACGGGGCGGCGGCTGTCGCGTGCGAGGGCGAGGGCGAGGGGGACGAGGATGATGAATCCGACCTCGAAGAAAACAGGCAGGCCGACGAGAAAGGCGGCGGCGAGGACGGCCCAGGCGGCGCGGTCCCGGCCGAGGCCGGCGAGGAGAGACTCCGAGAGCACTTCCCCGCCCCCGGACTGTTCGACGAACTTGCCGATCATGGCGCCGAGGCCGACGACGATGGCGATGAAGCTGAGCGCGTCGCCGAAGCCGTTCTGGAGCGAGTGGAGCACCTTCAACGGCTGCATGCCGGCGGCGAGACCGAGAGCGATGCTCGAGACGAACATGGCGAGGAAGGCGTGCATGCGCGCCCAAAGGATGAGGAGGAGAAGAAGGGCGATCGCGGCGGATGTGAGGGTGAGCAGGTAAGCGCCGTGGGACACCTGGAGAGTATATCGGGCTTAGGTGGAATTTTGCGGGAAGGAGCGAGGATGAAGGGACTGATCTTGCTGCTGGCGATGGTGGGCAAGCCTTTGCCGAAGACGTACTATCCCAACGCGGGCGCGCACCCAACGGCGCGGCAGATGTACAAGTGGGGTTCGGAGTTGGAGCGCAAGGTGACGGCGAAGACGGACGTAGTGCGGATGTTCGAGGAGGCGGTCACGGCGGCGGAGCGCAATTTCCGGGCGGCGGATGAGGCGGAGTTGAATCGTCCAGCGGAGTTCTTCGGGGAAAAGACCACGATTCGGCGCATCTACCTGCGCATTCTGGCGCACACGGGTGAGCATTTAGGGTAGACGATCGCCTGTGGGCGGGTGAACAGAAGGCGCCGCCGTGGCCGATACCCAAGAAGCAGTAGGGCGTGAAATCGCGCAATCCTTGGCAACCAATGGATTTCCAGTAGCCTCGCTTGCATCACGCCCCCGACACGCACATGGCATGGCCACACAACTGCAATAGGTGTAATCTGAGCACAGAGTGTGTGGCGTGCTCAGGGTGCGCGCCGGAGCCGGCGCGTAGACGTGTTGGGACCGGGAGGTGGAATCAATGAGAGGCCTGAAAGCGGCCGCGATCCTGCTTGGGTTGCTGGGGACGGCCGTATGGGCGTTCCAGGAAGCGCCCTTGATCCAGACGGTTGAGCCGGACACCGCGAAGGCGGGCGTCGTCGTCGTGGCCAAGGGAATGAACCTCGACAAGAACAAGGTCTGCGAGCTTTATTTGACCGACGATAAGAAGGACACTCAGGTCAAGATGACGGAGCAGACTGCGACGGAGTTGAAGTTCACGGTGCCGCATATGCTGCCGGGGAAGTATCACCTGATGGTGATGACGGCGAACCGTTCACAGATGATCGAGCAGCCGGTGGTCCTGATGGTGGAAGAGGCGAAGGCGGACTAAGAATCGGCCTGAGCTGGATCTGAGATTTTGGAAGGGGTTTCGCAGACCGGCGCGGTGGCGGCGTCTGGGCTGAGAACGAGCCGGTGGAAGTGTGCGGGCGAGGGCGGGGGGAGTTTGCGTCCCTCATCACGGTCGACAACAGCCAGATATCTGAGAATGCGGTGGACGTCCCCGTCCCGTGGGACTTGGGTCTCAAAATTGGCGGTACGGAAGTGAACCCGCGCCCCGCGTTCGGTTAGCCGGTAACTCAAATAAGCTGCACAGGCCACGGCCCACTCGAACCAGGCGCTCTGCTCGCGGCTCACGTCGAGGTCGAGTACAAGCTCCAGGGCGGCATCGTCGTCGCGGGCGAATTCACGGACTTGAAGGTCGCCGGTGTGGGCCGTGGCGCGCCAATCGACGTGGCGTATGCTTTCAAAGGCTTGGTACGGACGAATGTGGTGGAAGTCGGCGCCCAGGCCGCGGGTGCGCGCTTCGATCCCTTCGAAGGCGGAAGCGAGAAGCGGTTCGAAGCCGGCCTGGGGATCGAGCGGCGGGTAAACGAGAAAGTCGTGCCGCAGGTTGACGGGCATGCGGCGCTCGGCGAATCCGAACGGGAACGACGTGGAGAAGACGAAGCGGCTGCCGTTGTAGACGCCCCGGTGAGGGAATAGCATCTCGACCGGGGCGGAGGTGCGCTTTCCGCTGCCGAGGATCGGGAAATAGAGGGGCGTAGGAAGGCTGCCTTCGCCGGTGGCGACGAGGTGGACGGAGAAAGACGGCATCCAGTGCTTGGCGTTTATGACGACGGCGCGGCCGAGGACTGGCCGGCCCGAGACGATGGATTGGGGAAGTTCGAGTTCCAATTCGAGGCCGGCCAGGGTCAACCGGCTGACGAAGCCGGAGACCAGCAGTGTGCCCAACATCGCGGCTACGACCAGGAAGAGCAGATTGTTGGCGGAGGCGAAGGCGGCGAAACCGACCAGGGTGCAGGCGAGGGAGAACAGGAGCCCGGCGCGGGTGATTTGCTGGCGGGAGCCGAGTTCAGTGAGATAGGCGAAAACCGGCGAGGCGCCGCTGCGAAGACGCTGAGCGAGCGAGGGGGCGGCCGGCCGGGTTGGCGGACGGGAATCCATCTCTGATCCGAGGATGGCACAGGTTCGGGGGCTGCCTGTAAGCGTGCCTTGACACGGGTTTTACCATCCTTTACCGAATGAAGAACAACGAATTGGTGTGCTGATGCGTTTGAAAGAGTAGAGAACGAAGCGAACGGGACGCGGGCGGGCAGAAGAGCCTGCCGGTCCGGCGCATCCGGCGAAAAAGAGAGGATAAGATGTTGAGACATTTTCGACAGATTCCGGTAGCTGGCGCAGCACTGCTGCTAACCGCGGGATTAGTTCTGGCGCAGGGCCCGGGAATGGGACGCGGGATGATGGGGCCCGGCGGGCCTGGCTTCGGGATGGGTCATGGGCTGAAGTTTCTGACTGCGGCGCTGGACCTGACGAGCGATCAGGTGACGCAGGCGCAGACGATCTTCAGAAGTTTGCGGACGCAGAACCAGAGCGTGATGCAGCAGATCCGGTCGCAGCATCAGGCGATCGAGAAGGCGATCGAGGCTGGACAAACGGCGGCGCAAATCACGGCTCTGGCGCAGGCACTGGGTCCGCTGGAGGCACAGGCCGCAACGAATAACGCGTTGGCGCAGGCGCAGTTCTGGGCGCTGTTGACGCCGGCGCAGCAGCAGAAACTAGTTGCGCTGCGGCAGTCGCAGCAGCCGCCGAATCCGCCCGCACCGCCCGCAAACTGAAGTTGATCGAGTATTCCCTCTATCGGGACGCCGCTCGGATGCGGCGTCCCGTTTCTTTTTGGGCGAAGCCAGGGGTCGAATGTGTAGGCTGAGGATGGGGGTGCGAAAAGTTTGGCGTCAACTCAGCCGGGGGATTCGACAGACGCTCGAAGGCGGCCGGCCAAGGAGATGTACATTGCCGCACTCAGCACGGTGGGGATCGTGGTTTCTCTCGTGCTGCGCTACGCGATGCACGTGCCGCCGCATGTGGCGGGGTGGCCGCTCATTGGCGTACTCGTCGTGGGAGGCGTGCCGCTGCTCGTCGATCTCGCCGCACGGCTGAGCCGCGGTGAGTTCGGCTCGGACCTGCTCGCCGGGTTGTCAATCGTGGCGGCGGCGGTCCTCGGCGAGTATCTGGCCGGAGCGATTATCGTGCTGATGCTGAGCGGTGGAGGAGCGCTCGAAGCGTACGCGACGCAC
The DNA here is from genome assembly GCA_021778335.1 of Acidobacteriota bacterium. Classification (GTDB taxonomy): domain Bacteria; phylum Acidobacteriota; class Terriglobia; order Bryobacterales; family Bryobacteraceae; genus JAJYKC01. The sequence goes on from JAJYCN010000053.1 coordinate 6,996, forward strand.
CGCGCGTCGGCGGTGCTGGCGGCCCTGGCGCGAAGAATGCCGAGCAGCGCGCATCGCCGGCAGGATGGACAACTGACGGATATCGGCGTGAATGAGATTCGCCTGGGAGACCGCGTCGTGGTGTTCCCGCACGAGATCTGCCCGGTGGACGGAATTGTCGAGTCCGGGCGCGGGACGATGGACGAATCCTACCTGACCGGCGAGCCGTTTCTGATCGCGAAGGCCCGGGGTTCGACGGTGCTATCGGGGGCGATCAACGGGGAGCAGGCGCTGACCATCGAAGTAACGACGCTGCCGGTAGATTCCCGCTACGCCAAGATCATGACGGTAATGAAAGAGGCCGAGCAGAACCGGCCGCGGCTTCGGCGCATCGCGGACCGGCTTGGGGCCTGGTACACGCTGGTGGGAGTCGGCGTGGGCATCGCCGGATGGATCATCGGGCACGATCCAAAGCGGTTTCTGGCGGTGCTGGTGATCGCCACTCCCTGCCCGCTGCTGTTGGCGATTCCGGTTGCGATCCTGGGGGCGATTTCGGTGGCGGCGAGCCGGGCGATCATCATCAAGAATCCGGCGATGCTCGAGCAGATCGACAGCTGCCGGACCGTTATCTTCGACAAGACGGGCACGTTGACCTACGGCAAGCCGGCATTGACCGAGGTTCGCTGCGCGCCGGGCCTGACGCGGGAGCAGGCGCTTGCGCTGGCGGCCAGCGTGGAGCAATATTCCAAGCACCCTCTCGCTTCGGGAGTGATGGATGCGGCGCGGGAAGCGGGGATCGTGTTGAGCGAGGCGGCGGAGGTGAGCGAAAGGCCGGGTGAGGGCCTGGTGGGAAGGATCGGCGACGTCGAGGTCACGATTACCGGCCGGAAGGCGGTGATGGCAAAAGGCGGGAAGGCGGCCGCGGCATTGCCGGAGGCGATTCCCGGAATGGAGTGCGTGGTGCTGCTCAACGGCGAGTTTGGCGCCGCGTTCCGGTTTCACGACGCGCCCCGGAGCGAAAGCGGCTCTTTCATCCGGCACCTGGCGCCGCGGCATCGGGTGACGAAAGTGATGCTGGTGTCCGGCGACCGGGAAGAGGAAGTGCGGTACCTGGCGAACGAGGTGGGCATTCAGGAATTACGAGCGGGGATGAGCCCGGAGCAAAAGGTCGAGATCGTGCGCGAAGAAGCGGCACGGGGCGCGACCCTGTTTGTGGGAGACGGGATCAACGACGCGCCGGCGATGCAGGCCGCGACCGTGGGCCTGGCGTTCGGACAGCAGAGCGAGATCACGGCGGAAGCGGCGGACGCGGTGGTGCTGGAAGCTTCGCTCAGCAAGGTGGATGAGTTGATCCACATCGGACGGCGGATGCGGACGATCGGACTTCAGAGCGCGGTGGGCGGGATGGCGCTGAGCATCGCCGGCATGGGGTTAGGCGCGGCAGGTCTGCTGCCGCCGGTGGCCGGAGCCGTAGCCCAGGAACTGATTGACCTGGTGGCGGTGTTGAACGCTCTGCGGGTGGCGCTTACAGCGGACAACCTGCACGACCACGCCGCCTAGGCCGCGAAAAAACGCGCCGCTACGGTTCGACGATGTTGTTTCGCACCGCGTAGCGAACCAGCTCGCTGATCGAATGCAGGTCGAGCTTGTTCATGATGTTGGTGCGGTGGGTTTCGGCGGTCTTGATGCTGATGTTCAGGGCCGAGGCGACTTCCTTGTTGGTCTTGCCTTCGGCCAGAAGCTGAACGATCTCGCGCTCCCGGGCGGTTAAGCGGTTGCGCGGGGCCTCGGGAGCGGGCTCGCGGGCCGGGCGGGAGAGATAGCTTTGCAGCAACATCTCCGACACGCGCGAGGAAAAGAACGCCTTCCGCTGGCACAAGGCTTCGACCGCCGCAATCAGATCGCGTCCGGCGTCGGATTTGAGCACGTAGCCGCGCGCGCCGGCGTCGAGAACTTCCCGCACAACCTGTTCGGACTCGTGCATGGTCAGGATGAGGACCTCGGTCTGCGGCAGGGCTTTGAGGATCTGCCTGGTCGCTTCCAGGCCGTTCAGCTCGGGCATGCTGACGTCGATGACCGCGACGTTCGGCATCGTTTGTTTCGCCATCTCGACCGCTTCGCGGCCGGTAACAGCCTCTCCAACAACCTCCCAATCCGGATGCGATTCGAGCATCGAACGCAGCCCATGCCTCACGATTTCGTGGTCGTCGGCGATCAAAATCTTTGTCTTTGGCGTGTCAGCCATCATTGCTCAACTCCTAGAGGTAACACGGCCATGACCGTGGTCCCATGCGTACTCGAAGCGATTCGAAGTTGACCTCCGAACTGCCTTGCACGCTCCCTCATTCCCGCTACACCTACTCCCAGACTCGCGCCTTCGCCGAGCAAGCGCAAGCGCGTCGGAGGAATCCCATGACCATTATCCGCCACCGTCACCTTCACCTCCTTGGGGTCGCGGACGATGCGAATCTCCGCGCGGGTTGCACCGGAATGCCGGTGGACGTTGGTGAGGGATTCCTGCACGATACGGAACAGGGTCGTTTCCACGTCGGCGGATAGCCGGCCGATTTCATCCATTTTCAGCTCAATTCCAATGCCTGTGCGCTGCGCGAAGCCGCTTGTGTAGGAGCGGAGCGCGGACATGAGTCCGAGTTCGTCGAGCAGCGGCGGATGGAGCAGGTATGAAACCGTGCGGATCTCCCGCGAACACTGCTCGGCAAGTTCAATTCCCTGGCGGATTTTTTCCTGGAGCTTCGGCTCGAATTTCGACGCCGCCTGCTGGATCGGAAACAGGCACATCGAAATGGCCGCAAGGTTCTGGGCCGTGGTGTCGTGAAGTTCGCGGGCGATGCGGCGGCGTTCGTCGTCCTGGAGTTCGAGCAGGCGGGCGGAGAGCTGGTGGAGGGCGGTTTCCACTTCCTTGCGTTCGGTGCGGTCGAGCGTGCAGCCCAGGTAGCCCAAAATCTGGCCATCCTCGGAGATGCGCGGCGCCGCGCGGTCCTGCACCCAGCGGTAATCCCCGGAGGCGGTGCGGAGGCGGTATTCCGAGTCGTAGGTGTCGCAGCTTCGGATGGCGAGCAGGTAGCGGTCGACGGCCTCGGTGAGGTCATCGGGGTGAATCCAGCCGCGCCAGCCGTCGCCGGTCTGCTCGCGCAGACTCGATCCCGTGAAGGCGAGCCATCCGCGGTTGAAGTAGAACCGGCGGCCGACGGGATCCGACATCCACAGCAGCACCGGGGCTTCGTCGGCGAGCGCCTGGAAGGTACGCTCGATTTCGACCCGGCCGCGGGCCTCGCGAACCTGGCGTCCCAGAGCGTGGAACGCCCGGAGCTGACGTCTTCGAAGGAAATGAACCAGGGCGACCACCATCAAACCGGCGGCGACGAGCGTCAGCAACTGGCGGAGATCCGCGTCGGCGTAGTTCAGCAGCCTGCCGGGGAGGGAGAGATAGATCGCGGCGAAAACGTCGGCAAGACCGGCGCTGGCAAGTCCGGCGCGCCACCCGCCGGTGAGAGCGGAGTGCGCAACCGCGATGAGCAAAACAATGCCGGGATCGGGCAGGTTCAGGAGATAACAGACGATCATCGCGAGCGAAGTAACCAGCAGCCAGACATTGGCCGACAGGAATTCCCGCTCGGTCGAAGGAAGCAGGGATTCAACGTGACTGCCACGCCAGCGAAACGTGGGCCACCGAGGACGCAAGCGCCCGCCGGAAATTGCATGTCCGCCTAAAACCGGCTCCGGAATTGCCCTGCCCTCCCTACTGCTAAGCCCTGTGGAAATCAGAGGATACCATCCCGTAAGGGTTGGATTCTACCAGGGGTGAACCAGGGGTTGCTTTGCGCCAGGCTGAAGCCGGCTAGCGGAGCCGGAGACCCGACCAGGACTCACAGATCACGATGGAGTTCGCGGGATTTCGCGGAAGATACTTGAGCGTGACGGGGCCGAGCATTCGAGCGGGATCTTCCAGGAGAGATGCCGCAAGACCGGAAATATCCTGTGTCGCCGAATACTCTACACCGCGAACGACATACGTGTAAAAAATTATCGTGCCATCGGTGTCGGTGAGGGCGCCGTCGGCGAGGCGTCCCTGGCCGTTGATTAACTGGCGCCGCCGGCGCTCGCGTTCTTCGGGGCTGATTCGCAGTTTTCTGGCAACCACGAATGCGACGGCCGCCGCGATGGGAACCAGGCCCGCGGCGGGCCAGAGGAAGCGTGCCGGGGGCATAAGGTACGCGCGTGGAACCTACCGGGCGGCCGCGGCGAGGGCGCTGGCGTGGTCGCGCAGAAACTGGTCCAGCCCTTTCTGGGTCAATGGGTGTTCGAACAGGGCTTCGAGCACCTTGAACGGCATCGTGGCGATGTGGGCGCCGGCCTTGGCCGACTCAACGACGTGCATCGGCGAACGCAGCGAGGCAGCGAGAATGCGAGTGGGAAACCCGGCGCTGGAATAAAGACCGGCGATGTCGCGGATGAGGCCGATGCCTGACGAACCGATGTCGTCGAGGCGCCCGACAAAGGGGCTGACGATGTAGGCGCCGGCCTTGGCGGCGAGCAGCGCCTGGGCCGCCGAGAAGCATAGGGTGACGTTGGTCCGGATACCGTCCTTGCTCAGCAGGGAGCAGGCGCGGATGCCGTCGGGGATCAGCGGGAGTTTGACGACCACATTGCGATGAATGCGCGCCAACGCACGCCCTTCGCGAACCATCTCGTCCGCACTTGTGGCGACAACTTCGGCGCTGACGTCTCCGTCGATTACATCGCAGATGGCGGCGATGCGTTCCTCGATGGGAACGCCTTCGCGGGCAATCAGCGACGGGTTCGTGGTGACGCCGTCGACGATGCCCCAAGCCGCGCCCCGGCGGATTTCGTCGAGGTTGGCGGTGTCAAGAAAGAGTTTCATAGTGCGTGATGAAGTCCCCGGTAGCGCCCAGTCAGGCGGCCACGACGGGATTTTCGAGGACGCCAACGCCCTCGATGCGCACCGTGACGCGCGAGCCGGGCTGCATCGGCCCGACGCCCGGCGGCGTTCCGGTCGCGATTAAGTCCCCTGGTTCCAGGGTCATAAAGGCCGAGACGAATTCGATTATAGCATCGAGGGGGAAGATCATATCCTGGACCGATCCGTCCTGCTTGAGTTCGCCGTCGAGCAGAGTCTGAACGCGGAGCGAGGGAAAGTCGACCTCGTCGCGGCCGGCAAGATAGGGGCCGGCGGCGCAGAAGGTATCGAAGCCCTTGCCGCGAGTCCACTGGCCGTCTTTTTTCTGCAGGTCGCGGGCGGTGACGTCGTTGACGCAGGTGAAGCCGCGGATATAGTCCCAGGCATTGGCGGCTTTGACGTGGCGGGCGCGCTTGCCGATGACGATACCGAGCTCGCCTTCGAAGTCTACGCGCTGGCTGAGCGTGGGGTAGACGATCGAGTCGCCGTGGGCGATGAGAGACGTGGTGGGCTTGAGGAAGATGAGCGGTTCGGTGGGGACGGCGTTGCCGAGTTCCTTGGCGTGCTCGGAGTAGTTGCGGCCGACGCAAACGATCTTCGTGGGCGAACAGGGCGGCAGGAGACGCGCGCCCGGCGGCAGATCGGACGCGTTGGCGGTGTGGACATCGAGATGATAGTCGGCGCGCCAGGGTTCGACGCCGGGGAAAATGGAATAGCGAACGGTGGGCATAAGTACGAAACGGCCAGTATAGCGGCTTCCGGCGGTTAATGAACGTCGTCGCGCCAGGCTTCACCGGGGAGTCCGCTCGCCGCGGCGGCAGCGGCGGCCGAGGCGCGGCCCCAGGCGCTGGTTTGCCAGTTGGAGACCTGACGCTCGGAGGGAAACCACGAAGGCAGTGAGAAGAGGAAGCGCTGGGCGAGAGCGGCGACGTAGGGTTCGTAGAGGTCGCGGAGCTTCCGGAGCCGGGCGGCCGAATCGTCGGACCAACGCACGGGAGCGCCGGAAGCGGAGAGCATTTCGCGGAGGCGAGTGAGGCCGTCAGGGGTGAGGCGCGGCGGCACGCTGACGACCGGGGACGCGCGGAAGATCTGGGCCAGGTCGACCGCGGCGTGGCGGGCGAGAGCGAAGGTGTGGCTGGCCTGCCAGTTGGGGACGTCGACGATACCCGCCAACACAAGGGCGGATGCGTCGAGGACGGCGGTGATCGAGCCCAGCCAGGACTGGTTATCGTGCTGGGAACGGTAGTAGCTCAGGACCGGGTAGGAGAGATGGCTTTCCAGCAGATCGGCCGCCCAGCGCTCCCAGTCGGCGAAAAAGCCGTCGAGTGCGGGCAGGGCGTTTTTATGCGCGTGCCGGCGGATGAGTTCGACGGCGCTGGGCGGAGATCCGGCGCGGGTGTCGAGCATGGTGATGACGGCTTCGCGGCGGGAGAAAGCAGAATAGATGACGGGCAGGTAGCCGATGACGACGGCGAGGAAGGCGAAGCCCATGCCGGCTTCGAGCACGGCGAGCGAGCGGGCGATTCCGCCGCGGGGTGTGAAGTCGCCATAGCCGAGAGTGAAGAAAGTGACGCCGCTGTAATAGATGTCGGATACGAGGTCCAGGGCGCCGTCGGGCGAGGTGATGGCGGAACCGGAGGCCCAGACGAGGAGAGCGAAGCCGGCGATAAGGCCGGCGGCCCAGGCGCCGAGCAGAAGGAGCAGCGAGAGAGGGCCGAAAACGCTCAAGAACCCTTCCCGGCGCTTGGAATTCCGGATACGCGCGGCCGCGGCTGACCACAGCCGCCAGCTCGTCGTGTAGAAGAGGCGCGAAAGGCGCCAGCGGCGGGTGGCACGGCGGGGAAGGACGATCGCCTCGAAGGCGTCGACCAGGACGAGCAGCAGAAGAACGAGACCGAGCAGTCCGATTACGGCGCGGAGGGCCGCCTCAGGAGGGAACGCGAGGCTCATGGCGGTTAGATGCCGATCGGGGCGGGTGGGAATCGGCTCTGTTGAGGCGCACCGCCGCGGCGGGACCGGCTGTGGTAAATTCTTGCCCCAGGGGGATTCGTGAAAGCATCGTTTTGGGTGATGGCCCTGGTGGCGGGAGCGGTTTGCCTGGCGCAGGAGCAGTCCGGGACGGACGCGGTTGTGCGGGCCTACAACAAGCTGAAGGCGGCGGAGGCGGCCAAAGATGCTGCGGGCATAAAGCAGTGGGCGGCGGAGACGTCGCGGGTAGCGCGGGACGCGGTAAAGAACGCCAGGAATGACGACGACGGAAAGAAGCAGGCTGACTACGCGCGGCAGGTGGACATCTACACAGAGTATTCGCTGATGGCGGCGGCGATCTCCGCTAAGGATCCCAAGGACACGGTGACGCTGGTGGACCAGTTGCGGCTGCAGAACCCGAAGAGCCAGTACATGACGGAGTCGATCGGGCCGTATTTGAACGCATTACGGGAGACCGTCGGCGCGGAGAAGGCCGGAGAGGCGGCGACAGAGATTCTGAAGGATTTTCCGGATGACGAAGACGGGCTGCTGATGGCCGCCGATTTAAGCCAGAGCCGGAAAGAGCCTGACAGGATGCTGGAGTACGCGATGCGCCTGATTCAGGTTTTGCAGACGAAAGCGGCTCCGGCGGGCGTGCCGGCGGCGGAATGGGAGAAGCAGAAGAACACGAAGCTGGGCTTGGGCTATTGGTACCAGGGTCTCGGCTACAACAGCCAGGAGAAATTCGCCGAGGCCGATAAGGCGCTGCGTCAGGCGGTTCCTCTGCTGCCGCCAGGGAGCTCGGTACTGGGCGTCGGGCTGTTCAACCTGGGCCTGGCGGATTACAGGCTGGCAAAAGAAACCAAGGGAAAACCGGACCGGGCGATGCTCGAGGACGCGCTGAAGTATTCGCAGGAGTCGGCGGCGATCAAGAGCCCGTCGCAGGAGCAGGCGGCGGAGAACGCAAAGGCGATCAAGGGAGAACTGGGGGCGCCGGCACGCCGAAAGCGCTGATCTGAGGCGGAGGGATGTTAAAACGCGGCTGGCTAGAATGAAACATGTCTGTTTACCAGGAACGGGAGAGCGAACTGGAGCGGTGCGAGTTTTCGATGGGCGTCGAACGCGGGCGGCTGGCGGTGACGCTTGACCTGCTCACCGATGCGCTGGTGCTGGTGGGGCAGCATGGGGTATATTGCCAGAGCGCGCGCCAGCCGGGCAGGCCTGCGATGGATATTCAGTTGATTTCAAAGTGCATTGCGGACGCCAAGGAACTGGTGGCCGGGGTAATGGAAAAGCTGGAGAAGGGAGGGCGCGAGGGAGCGACGGCCGGCTGATGCCTTTCGGGCGACACTTTACAGCAACGGCCGCATCTATAGGTGTAGAATATGTCGGACAACAGAAGTAGAGTTTCGACCGATTCTTCAAGTCACCAATCGGTTATACTTGGGAAAGCTAGCTCCTCTGAGCGCCGGGTCTTAATGCGTCCTTTTTTACTGCGTTGCACGTTGATTGCAAGTCTGTCCGTAGCCGCGGCAGGATTCCTCGGCCAGGCGTCGGAGGTTTCGACCACGCCCGAGGCCGTCTCGCCCGCGCGAGGCAGGGTCACCGACGCGCAAATTTTGAGCCGCTACTTCGCGGCCGCCAAACTGCAATCGGAAGCGATGCGCGGGATGACGATGGAAGTGGACATCGACGCGGAGTTGCCGAAGCTGAAAAAACAGGGAAAGTTGCACGCGCTACGTAACATTTCCAAGGTTGGCAAAGTCACATACCACATGCTTGGCTTCAGTGGCGATAACACGATCAAGCGGGATGTGATCGCGCGCTATCTGACGGCCGAGGTGCAGGCGCAGGGCTCGCAAACGAACCTGGGGATCAACCCGGAGAATTACAAGTTTAAGTTCAAGGGACAGGAGTCGCCGGACGGAAGGCCTGTTTACGTGTTTCATCTGACGCCGCGTCACAAGAGGGTGGGTCTGTTCAAGGGAGAACTCTGGTTGGACCCGAACACCTGTATGCCGGTTCGCGAGTCGGGCCGTTTTGTGAAATCACCCTCTGTGTTCTTTAAGAAGATGGTGTTTGTGCGTGAGTACACGATGGCGGACGGTGTGGCCGTGCCTCATCACATCGAGTCGCGCGTGGATACGCGCATCATCGGGCCGGTCGAGTTGAGCATCAATTTCACGAACCCGGCCAAAACCGTGGACGCGGAGGAAAGCGCGGCCTCAGGCGACGAGTAAGCAATGACTACCTATTCTGTCCGGAGACTGCATGCGAACACTGTTCCTCAACCCTCCATCGTTTGAGGGTTTCGATGGCGGAGCCGGTTCCCGCTGGCCCGCATCGCGCGAGATTGAATCCTACTGGTATCCGGTCTGGCTGTGCTATCCGGCCGGAATGCTTCCGGACAGCAAGGTAGTCGACGCGCCGCCGCACAAGATTTCGATCGAGCAGACGGTCGCGATGGCGGACGACTTCGAACTTCTTGTTCTGTACACCTCGACGCCGGGATTCCACGTGGATTTGCGAATTGCGGAGATGATGCGGGACCGGAACCCGAAAATGAAGGTCGCCTTCGTCGGGCCGCCGGTGACGGTGGAACCGGAGAAAGCGTTCCGCGAGTCCACCGCGATCGACTTTATCGTCCGCAAGGAGTTCGACCATCAGATCGCAAGTTTCGCGCAGGGCAAGCCGCTCGAGGAGTTGCCCGGCGTTAGCTTCCGCAAGAATGGGGCGATCGTTCATAACCCGGACGGGGGCGTGATCGAGAATCTCGACGAGCTGCCGTGGGTGACGAAGGTGTACGAGCGGGACCTCGACTTCCGCCGTTACAACGTGCCGTTCCTGCTGAACCCGTTCATTGCGTTCTACACGTCGCGCGGATGCCCGGCGATGTGCACGTTCTGCCTGTGGCCGCAGACGCATTCGGGCCACCGGTGGCGCTTGCGTTCGGTGAATGACGTGGTGAACGAGTGCCGCCATGCGCTGGAGCGGTTCCCGGGGTTGAAGGAAATCTTCTTCGACGACGACACGTTCAACTACAAAAAAGAACGCACGATCGAGCTTTGCCGCGAGCTGAAGAAGCTGAAGTTCACCTGGTCCTGCACGTCGCGCGTGACAACGGACTACGAGACGTTGAAGGAGATGCGCGAGGCGGGCTGCCGGCTGCTCATCGTCGGCTACGAGTCCGGCGATACGCAGATCCTGAAGAATATCAAGAAGGGCGCCACGGTCGACATGGCGAAGCGGTTCACCGAGAACGCCCACAAGCTCGGCCTGACGATTCATGGCGACTTCATCGTGGGGCTGCCCGGAGAGTCGCGGCAGACGCTACGCAACACGATCGACTTCGCCAAGCGCCTGGACGTGGAGACGATCCAGGTGTCGATCGCACATCCGTACCCCGGCACTGAGTTCTTCGATTACGTTAAGAAGAACAACCTCATCACGATCGACTCGATGACCGACGAGAGCGGCCATCAGTTGCCGAACATCATCTACCCAGGGCTGAACCGCGGCGAACTCGTCGAGTGGGTGGAGCGCTTCTACGGCGAATATTACTTCCGTCCGAAGGCGGCGTGGCGGGTGGTGAAGCAGGCGGTGGTGAACAACGACATTCCGCGCCTTTACAAGGAAGCGCGGGAGTACCTTACACTCCGTTCCAAGCGGAAACGGTTCGTGCGGGAGCAGAAGTCGGCGCAGGCAAGCGGCGGCGTTCTGTCGGGCGCGAGCGAACGCGTCTCTTCGTAAACTGACACAAACTGTGTATTTCGTCCGTGTGGCGCTGTATGTGCTCTGCGCGGCGGCCGGCGCGTACCAGGCGATCGCGCTCGTCGCCGTGGTGCGGCAACTCCTGCGGCCGAAGCGGAGGTTGGCGCCGGGGGCGTTGCCCGTTTCGATCCTGAAGCCCGTTCGGGGCGTGGACGAGGGTTTCCGGGAGGCGGTGGCATCGCACGCTGCGCAGGAGTACGCGCCGGGATTCGAGATCCTTCTCGGCGTGGGTGAAGACGACCCGGAGGCAGCAGAAGAGACCGGCCGTCTGGCGGCGGAGTTTCCCTCCGTTCCGATTCGCGGAGTGGTGTGTCACGAGAAGACGCCGAACGCGAAGGTGGGACGTCTCATGGGCTTGGCGCGCGAGGCCCGGCATCCATGGATCGTGGTGAACGACAGCGACATCCACGTACCGCCGGGATACTTGGCCGATGTGACGGCGCCGCTGACCGAACCGCGAACCGGCGTGGTGACGTGCTTGTACCGCGCGACGGGCTCGACGCTGGCGGCACGGTTTGAAGCCCTGGGCATTGTGATCGATTTCGCGCCGAGCACGCTGGTGGCGCCGATGTTCGGCGTGAGCGAGTTCGGGCTTGGCTCGACACTGGCATTCCGGCGCGAGGATCTCGAAGCGATCGGCGGGTTCGGCGCTGTGGCGGATTATCTTGCCGACGACTATCAGGTCGGTGCCCGAATTCATCGGCTGGGACGCGTGAACCTCATCGCGCGGACGGTGGTGGAGACGGGGTTGGGCGCGGCGGCGTGGACGGGCGTGTGGCGGCACCAGGTGCGCTGGGCGCGGACGATTCGCGTGTCGAACGGGATTGGATTCAGCGGGCTGCCGATTACCTGCGCCACGCTGTGGGCGATTCTGGCGTTGGCGGTAGGAATGTGGCCCGTGGCCGCGGGGCTGGTGATCCTGCGGCTTATAGTTGCGCTGGTCTGCGGCGTCGGATTGCTTGGCTCGGGCGATGTGGCGCGGCTGATCTGGCTGGTGCCGGTCCGCGACCTTTTCGGGCTCGCGGTGTGGGCGGCCGGGATGGTGGGCGATACCGTCGAGTGGCGCGGGCGGCGGTTACGTTTAACGCGCGACGGGCGCATCACGCCGGCTTGACTGCCAGGAGATCCGCGAAGACGAAGCCGTCGCGGTGCACGACTTCACCTGCTTCGACGGCAATTTCGCGGTCGAACATCGGGCCGGCCGTAGCGAACGTGTGGAACTCGCCGTTTTCCGCGCAAGGGTCGCAGGATTCGGGCAGCGCGGCTAGGAGTTCGGCGTCAAACGCGCGGCCGGCAAAGCTTTCGGGGACCTTGGCTGGGTCGAGGCAAACTACGCGGGCCTTCAGCCCGCCCGCCATCATGCCGCGGGCAAGCTCGCGGGTGGGTTGAAGCCAAAGCGGGAACAGAGGTTCGAGGCCGGTGGAGGAAAGCTGGCGCTCGCGATAGGCTCGGATGTCGGCGAGGAAAAGATCTCCGAAGGCGACCGTGGTGATGCCTTCCGCCACGGCCTTCCGGCAGACATCGGCCATGATGCGCTCGTACTCTTCGTTCGAGCAAGGCCAGGGTAGATCGACGCCCCACAGAGGGAGATGGGCGGCGTTGACCTGTGCCTCTACAAGTTCGCGGCGGACGCCGTGCATGGCCACGCGCCCGAAGGCGGCGTTGAAGGTGGTGAGAAGACCGGCGACTTCGACACCCGGCATGGCGCGCAGCACGTGCAGGCACCAGGCGCTGTCCTTGCCGCTGCTCCAACTGAGCAGGACGCGTTTCATGCGCGGCGCTCCCGCGTCATACTGGCCGGTATGGCGCTGCTCGAGGTGATCTGCCAGACGGAGGAAGACGCGCGGCAAGCCGAAGACGGCGGCGCGCACCGCATCGAACTGGTGCGCGGGATTTCCCGCGGTGGATTTACGCCTTCCTGCGATGTGACCGAAGCGGTGTTGAGAGCGACGCGGCTTCCGGTGCGCGTGATGATCCGCGAGAACGAGAACCACGAGGTGACGGAGGAGGCGCGGATCGCGTCCATGGCGGAGAGCGCGCGCCGGGCGAAGGAGTTGGGGGCGAGCGGGGTGGTGCTCGGCTTGCGGCGCGGCGGGAAGCCGGATTGCACGCTGACCTCGCGTGTACTCGCCGCCACCAGTCTTCCCGCCACCTTCCACCATGCGTTCGAGGAACTCGACGATCCGCTCGCCGCGATCGCGTTGCTGAAGACGATACCAGCCATTGACCGCATTCTCTCGCATGGAGGACCCGGCGGGTGGGAGGCGAAGGCGGAGCGACTCGAGCAGCGGAGGCGTGCGGCGCTGCCTCAGATTACACTGCTTGCCGGCGGCGGCATCGACGAAGGCGTGATCCGGCTGCTGCGCGAACGCACCGGCATCGTCGAATTTCATGCCGGACGCGCCGCGCGCGCCGGAGAAGATGCGGAGGCGCCGGTGACCGCGGCGCGCGTGACGCGTCTGGCGCGGGCTCTGACGGACTAGGGCGTCTTCACGCGCGGGATGCGATCATGGACCGGCGGCAGAGCCGGAAAATCGGTATACGGCGCGTCCTGGTACCAGTAGGCGACGGAAAAGAAGTTGTCGCCGCGGTCGTTGGCGTGGCCGTGTTCGATGGTGTGCCGGAGATAGGAGTTGAAGCTGACGGGATTGTCGCCGTGCCAGCGGTAGACGTGGTAGCGTCCGCCGGTGCGTTCAGCGGCCTGGATGAGCGGCGCGCCGTACATCCAGTGGGCGAAGGGCTGCGAGGTCTCTCGGCCTCCGAAGTCCCAGCTTGCCAGCAAGTAGTCCTCCGAGCCGGTGCCGTTAATGACGGGATGCGTTTCGTCGTCGACGAAGATCATCTCGTCGCCTTCGCCCCACCAGCCGTCGGCGTTTTCGAGCACGCCGAGGGTGATGCCCATAAGATGGCCGCGGCCGTGCGTTTCGACAAAGACGTAGTTATTCTTGCCGTCGAGATTGACCTTCTCCGCTTCGCCGGTGATGGCTATGCAGGGCTGCGCCTGGCGGTATTGGGCGTGAAAGTAGTAAGTCTGGGGCGGGAGCGAATCGAGCGCGCGGTAGTCGATATTGGAATACAGCGCGCCGACGGGACGCGAGCCTTCGTTGGTGACGGCCATCCGCGCTCCCTTCGCGTAGGGCATGGCGAAGTAACAGTTGAGCGACTTACCGGGCGAGCAGGCCAGATAGGCCGATTGATAGATGACGTAACTCGCCAGGTTGAGTCCGAAGAAATCGCCGATTGGGACTTCGACGCTGGGTTTCGAGTTGCCATCCCACCAGGCGCGGAGAACAAGTTCCTTCAGATGATACTCGGCGGGGCTGGCGATGGTGAACCAGACGTGGCTGATGACGCCCGCGCCCTCTGCGTTGAAGACCTCGCGGGTTTCGCCGGGGGCCATGGGCCAGTAATCACGATTGCCTCCGGTGCGGTCGTAGCTCGACTGTTTGAGGCTCTTGCCCGGAATTCTGCGGGTATAGTGGGGCAGGGCCTGCGCGGCCGGTTCGCCGCCGCCCGTTTGCGCCTGTCCAGGCGCCGCCGCGGCGAGACTCCATCCCGCCAGTCCGCCGAGAAAGCCACGCCGTCCCGCCCGTGCTGAAGTTTGCCGGTCCATGAGTTACGTCCGCGCCTCCCGTGCGCGCCGCCCCCGATTCTATCCTGCTCTCAGGACTTTCTGCTAGCGAAGCGCGAGCCGGCGGCGACAAAACGGAGCGGCCAGTCGCAGTTGTGGTGGATGCCGATGCGCGGCGTGACGGCGATATCGGGCAATGGCGCGCCCGGTTCGGCGAGGACGCGCAGCGGGCCGTTCAACAAACTTGTGCCGTCATGTTTCAGATCGATCCCCATGGCGCGGGTGAGGTTTCCGGGGCCGCTGGTGAGCTTTTCCACCGCTATGCCCGCCCCGCGGCGTCGCCGCATGGAAGCGATCCCGGCCAGAGGCTCCAGCGCCCGGATGAGCACGCAGCCCGCCGTTCCTTCCGGGCCGCAGACGAAGTTCAGACACCAGTGGACGCCGTAACTGCGGTAGACATAGGCGTGCGCGGGCGGGCCGAACAGGAAGCGGGTGCGCGGGGTAATGCCGTGCCAGGCGTGGGCGGCGCGGTCCGAGGGGCCAAGGTAAGCTTCGGTTTCGACGATCCGGCCCGCCGTGGCGCCGCAGACCAGGATCTTGCCGACCGAGGCGCGCGCCACCTCCTCGGCGTCAAGGGAGAAAAACTCGTCGTCGAGGAGGAGAAGGGATGCGGGGTATGCCATGCCGGATCGTTCTCATTGTCGCGCGGCACGGCCGCGACGTGAACGGTCATTATCCATCAAGGGCTTGCGGTCCGTTACACTGAAGAAATAGGAGCCGGATTTTGTCATTTCGCACGTTTCTGCGCCTGAGTGCGCACATTCAGATGCTGCCGGTGCTGGAAAGCGGGGAAGAGACGCTGATCGGCGGCCAGGCTGTCATCGAAGGCGTCATGATGCGTTCGCCTCACGCCTATTCGGTGGCGGTGCGCCGTCCGGACGGGGAGATCGTGGTGGAGGAGAATCCGCTGCCGCGAGTGTCGGAGCGCTATCCGATTTTCAGGCTGCCCGTACTGCGCGGCTTGGGCACGCTGGGCCAGGCGATGTGGCTCGGGCTGCGCGCAATGCGGTTTTCCGCGTCGCAGGCGATGGTGGAGGAGGATGCGAAGGCATCCTCGTCTTCGGTGTCCTCGGGCACGATGTACGCAAGCATCACGTTTTCACTGGTGAGTTTCCTGTTTCTCTTTAAGTTCGTTCCTCTGGCCCTGGCCACCTGGGTTGGGCATGTATATGCGCCCCTTCACGGCCGCCTGGCGGTCAACCTGGTCGATGGCCTGATTCGCATCGCCCTGTTTCTGAGTTATTTGTACGTGCTGTCGCGGTTCAAGGACATCGCGCGGGTATTTGAGTATCATGGCGCCGAGCACAAGGTTGTATTCAACTTTGAAAGCGGCCAGCCTTTGACCGTGGAGAATGCGCAGCGGTTCGAGACCTGGCACCCGCGCTGCGGGACAAGTTTCCTCCTGGTAGTGATGGTGGTGGCGATGATCTTCTACGCGTTTCTGCCGATCGACAACTTCGCGCTGAAGCTTCTGGCGCGGATCGCGATGCTTCCCCTGGTTACCGGCGTCAGTTACGAGATGATCCGCTTCGCCGCCAAGCGCCGGGGTGGACTGATGGCCGCGCTGACGACGCCTGGACTCTGGCTGCAACGCATCACGACGAAGCCGCCGGCGGACGCGCAGGCTGAAGTGGCGATCCATGCGCTTCAGCGCGCGATGGCGCTCGAGCAGGTACACGGAGGAGAACTCGTCGTCGCTTGAGTTGGCGACGCAAGCAGCGCATGGACTACCAAGACAAGTTAGACGGAATCGAATCGCGCTTCGAGGCGCTGACGGCGCAGATGGCCGATCCGGAGGTAATCAACGATCCGGCGGCCTACCGCGGCGTGGCGAAGCAGCACAGCGAACTCGATCCGGTGGTGGCGAAGTATCGCGAGTACAAGCAGGTGAAGTCGGATCTGGACCAGGCGCGGGGATTGCTCGAGGATCCCGACCCCGGCCTGCGCGAGATGGCGGCCGACGAGTCGACGGCGCTGGAGCCCCGCTTGACGGAGATCGAGGCCGAGCTAAAAGTCCTGCTGCTGCCAAAGGATCCGAACGACGAGAAAAACGTTGTGCTCGAAATCCGCGCGGGCACGGGCGGCGACGAAGCGACGCTGTTCGCCGCGGAGGTGTTCCGGATGTACAGCCGGTACGCGGAATCGCAGAACTGGCGGATTGAAATCACATCGGCGAGCGATTCGAGCGCCGGCGGGCTGAAGGAAGTGATCGCGCTTGTCAGCGGGAACAAAGTGTACAGCCGGATGAAGTACGAAAGCGGCGTTCACCGCGTGCAGCGCGTGCCGGAGACCGAGCAGCAGGGGCGCGTGCACACCTCGGCGATCACGGTGGCGGTGCTGCCGGAAGCCGAGGATGTGGATATCAAGATCGAGCCGAAGGACCTGCGCATCGACACGTTCTGTTCGTCCGGGCCGGGCGGGCAGAGCGTGAATACCACTTACTCTGCGGTACGCATCACGCACCTGCCGACGGGACTGGTTGTTTCCTGCCAGGACGAAAAGTCGCAGATCAAAAACCGCGCCAAGGCCGAGCGCGTTCTTCGCAGCCGGCTCTACGAGATCGAGCGGGAGAAGCAGTTGGAACAGATCGGCGCGGAGCGGCGCAGCATGGTCGGCACGGGCGACCGCAGCGAGAAGATCCGCACTTACAACTTCCCGCAGAACCGAGTTACCGACCATCGCATCGGACTTACTCTCCATCAGCTCGACCTGGTGATGGAGGGCCACCTGGACCCGATCATCGACGCTCTTACCACTTACTATCAGGCGGAGAAGCTGAAGCAGCAGGGCGTCGAGGGTCAAGCCGCCTGATCCGCCGCCGTTGACGCTCCACACCGCGCTGCTCGAAGGGGCCGCACTGCTGGAGGAAGATCGG
>JAJYCN010000054.1 GCA_021778335.1 Acidobacteriota bacterium
GACGGGAACGGCCGTGGCTCCGGCGCTTTCGGCAAAGCCGCTGATGGCGGTGGATGGGGTTTTCAACTTATTCGTCGTGGATCCGGGCGAGGTGGGGACGCGGAAGATGAAGTACCGGATGAAACTGGTGTCGGAAGAGGGGAAAGAGTGGGAGTTCGAGGGGTTCAAGGTAATTCAGGATCATCCGGCGCTGGATGTGTGGCACGACACGAGCACGCTGTACATCACGCTGCGCGAGCCGGGCGGCGGGGACGCGGCACTGGGGCTGGGCGTTCTGCACATCGAGCCGGCGGACTTTGCGCGGCAGATGACGACGATGCAGGTGACGAACGCGCCGTCGGAAGAGGCGAGGCTGCGGGCGATGGCTCAGTTCGGCGAGTTCTTCTCGCAGACGCTGTACCAGAGCTACGGCGGGATTTTCGCGGGGACGACGGCATTCAATCCGGACGCGCCGCCGCGGAAGAAGCGGCCGCTGCGGGTGGGTGCGCCGGTGGTGTATCCGTTTGCGGCGAAGGACGGGGTGGCGCTGCGGCTGACGAGATATCAGGGCGGAGACAAGGGTCCGGTGATTCTGTCGCACGGGCTGGGCGTGTCGAGCCTGATCTTCTCGCTGGACACGATTGAGACGAACTTACTCGAATATCTGTATGCGCACGGCTACGACGTGTGGCTGCTGGATTTCCGAAACTCGATTGCGATCGAGGCATCGAAGCTGCAGGCGTCGGGAGACGACGTGGCGAAGAACGATTACCCGGCCGCGGTGGACAAGGTGCGGGAGGTGACCGGGGCGCACGACGTGCAGATGGTAGTGCACTGCTGGGGCTCGACGACGTTCTTCATGTCGATGCTGAGCGGGCTCGAAGGCGTGCGGGCGGTGGTGGCGTCGCAGATTGCGACGCATTTCAAGACGCCGGTGGCGACGCGGATCAAGACGGGGCTGCATGTGCCGTCGTTCCTCTATGCGGTAGGGATCAAGACGCTGACGGCGTTTACTTCGACGAATGAAAACTGGGTGCAGAAGCTGGCGGATCAGGCATTGAAGCTGTATCCGATGCCGGTGAAAGAGCGGTGCGACAACGCGACGTGCCACCGGATTACGTTTCTTTATGCGCCGCTGTACGACCATGCGCAGATGAACGATTTGCAGCACACGACGCTGTACGAGACGTTCGGCGTGGCCAATATCAAGACGTTCGAGCACCTGGCGCTGCTGGCGAACAAGGGGCATCTGCTGGATTGTGAGGGCAGGGATGTATACTTGCCGAACCTGGAGCGGCTGGCGCTGCCGATTACTTTCATTCACGGGGCGGATAATGAGTGCTTTTTGCCGGAGAGCACGCAGATTACTTACGACTTACTGCGGGAGAAAAACGGCGTGGGTTACTACGACCGTCATGTGATTCCGGGGTATGGACATATTGACTGTATCTTCGGCAAGAATGCGGCGAAGGATGTGTATCCGGTGATTCTTGCAGCGCTGGAGCGGACGGCGCGGCCGGTGGCGGCTGGGGCGGGAGGGTAGAAGGTAGGTGAAGACGTCACCTCATATTTCGCGGATGAAGAACATCCGGATCTCTCCGCCGGTTCGCGAGGAGATGGAGGCGAGCAAGGCTGGCGGGCCGGCGTCGATCCCGGTGATCATCAGTTTGCGGGAGTCGGCGGAGAGGGCGGATCAGGGGGTTGGGCCGTCGAAGGATAAGGTGAAGCAGTACCTGGCGGCGCACTCGATTCCGTATCGCGAGAGCGATTTTTATGTGTTCGCCGCGCTCGAGCCGGCGGCGATTGAAGAACTGGCGGCGATGCGGGACGCGGTGGAACGGATCTGGCGGGATCACAAGTGCTATGCGCATTTGCTCGATTCGGTGGATACGATCAAGGCGAGCGCTTGCTGGCGGACATTCGGGGTGCGGGGCGAGGGGATCACGTGGGCGGTGCTGGATACGGGGATTCGCGCCGAGCATCCGCATTTTCAGACGCACGCGACGGTGGATGCGACGCTGAGTAAGAATTTTTCCAATTCACGGTCGCTCGATGACGTGGAGGGACACGGGACGCACGTTGCGGGCATCATCGCGGGTGAGGCGCCGGCGGACGGGAAATACAACGTGGCGACGATGGAGGAGGACTCGGACGCGCCGGTGGTGAAGGACCTGGTGGGGTTGCCTTCGGGCGTTGCGCCGCTGGCGAAGTTAGTGAACGTGAAGGTGCTGGACGATGATGGGACGGGTGCGGCGTCGACGTGCATTCTGGGGCTCGAGTATGTGCGGAAGCTGAACTCGGGTAGCCGGCAGATCAAGGTGGACGGCGTGAATATGAGCCTCGGCTATCCGTTCGATCCGAAGTGGTACGGGTGCGGGCACAGTCCGTTGTGCGAGGAAGTGGCGCGGGCGATCGGGGCGGGGATTGTGGTGGTGATTTCGTGCGGGAACGCGGGGTATGGGAGCACGATGCTGGCGAGCGGGGAGCAGGTTCCGGTGCCGGTGGATTTGTCGATCACGGATCCGGCGAATGCGGAGTTAGCGATTGCGGTGGGGAGCGTGCATAAGTCCGCGCCGCATAAGTACGGGATTTCTTACTTTTCTTCAAAGGGGCCGACGGGAGACGGGCGGCTGAAGCCCGACTTAGTGGCGCCGGGGGAGAAGATCATCTCGTGCACGGCGGGGTTCGATAAGGCGGGGTACGCGTACGAAGAAAAGAGCGGGACGAGCATGGCGGCGCCGCATGTGTCGGGAGCGGTGGCGGCGTTTCTTTCGGTGCACAAGGAGTTTCGAGGGCAGCCGGAGGTAGTGAAGAAGATAATACTCGAGTCGGCGGTGGACCTGAAGCGGGACCGGTACTTTCAGGGCGCGGGGTTGGTGGATGTGTTGCGGGCGGCGATGTCGGTTTGAGGGAGGAGAAACGTATGGCGAGGATGAGGCAGACGCGGCATCCGGAGTTTTCGCTGTGGCAGTCGGCGATCGATCAGACGCTGGCTAAGAAGAAGGGCGGGCAGACGGAGGATGTGGGCGGGGGCGGGGCGGTGCAGCGTCCGGACCCGGGCGACCCGATGGTGGCGGCGACGGCGATGATTGCGGACGATATCCAGGATGGGCGCACGCCGTCGGCGGATGTGCCGGCGGAAGAGCCAGCGGCGCGCACCGAGGGCGTGGGCGGCGCGGTGAAGTACTGCTCGACGATCTGGTGGGAGATTGCGAAGGCGCGGGTGGAAGGGAATGCGGCGGCCGAGGCTGCGTGGAGGGCGCGGCTCGGGGCGTTTACGAGTTGCGATCCGCGTTACTCGGAGGCGGTGGAGCAGTATGTGGAGTTCTTCAAGGTCAAGTGCGACAAAGTGCCGTACCGGGTTTGGAAGAACATCGGCGACTTCGTGATCGACTGGAAGATGCCGGCGAATGCGACGTTGGCGATTGTGGGCGACTGGGGCACGGGGCAGCAGGATGCGAAGGCTCTGCTGGCGGCGATTGCGCGGAAGAATCCGGACGTGGTGATTCACCTCGGCGATATTTATTACTCGGGAACAGAGTTCGAGATGGAAAATTACTTTTACAACATCTGGGACCAGGAATTGGACCTGAGCAAGACGAAGACGTTCACGCTGACCGGGAACCACGATATGTATTCGGGCGGCGGGCCTTATTACGAGTTGATCGATAAGTTGGGCCAGCCGGCGAGTTACTTCTGTTTGCGGAACGACGACTGGCAGTTCATTGCGCTTGATACGGGTTTGCACGACGACGACCCGTTGGGGGCGAAGCCGACGTTCCTGGAAGCCACGGAAGTGCAGTGGCTGCAGGATAAGATCAACACGGCGGGCGGCCGGAAGACGGTGCTGCTGAGCCATCATCAGCTCTATACGGCGTTTGAGGATATCGGGGGAAGTTATCTGAATCCGAACCTGAGCAAGCAGGTCGGGCCGATGCTCGGCAAAGTGACGGCGTGGCTGTGGGGGCACGAGCATAACCAGGTGATTTACAAGCCGTTCCAGGGTGTGCTGGGGCGGTGCATCGGGCATGGGGCGTATCCGGTGGGGATTACGGAGGTTTCGGATAACCCGCATTTCGCAAATGTGCCGCTCGAAGATGTGCGGCTGGCGAAGGGCGACTCTTTTTACTCGCACGGCTACGTGATTGTGGAGTTGAACGGAGCGGCGGCGACGGTTTCTTACTATCAGGACAGCGATCCGGAGGATAGCGCGATGTTCACGGAGACGTGGGGCACGGGGAGTGTCGCATGAGGCAGGACAAGGCGTTGCTTTGGTTCAGCCGGGTGGTGTGGCTGGGCATTGTTTTCAACCTCGGGTTCGTGGCGATGCAGGTGTTCGCGCCGGACTTTGTGAATGTGGCGGTTGGGCTGCGGCCGGGGTTCCCGACAGTGTGGAACCGCGCGCACGGCATGATGGTGCTGGCGCTGAGCGTGCTGTATATTCCGGCGGCGGTGAATCCGCGGGGATATCCGGGTTACTCGTGGATGCTGGTGGTTTCGCGGCTTCTGGCGTCGGTGTTCTGGGCGTGGTGCATCGGCAGCGCGCAGGGAGCTTTCGGGTCGTACCTGGCGATGGACGGCGCGTTTTGCGTGGCGCAGGGAGTGCTGCTGCAGATGGGACTGCCGGTGGAGGAGCGTTTGCCGGCGAATATCGTGCGGCTGTCGACGGGGATATGGAACGGCGTGAAGAATGCGTTCCGGTTGACCAAGGTTCAGGTGGCGGCGGCGGTGATTGTTGTCCTGCTTTGCGTCGTAGGTTGGATTCTCTATGTGAACCTGATGCACCGCGGGCCGGAGATTGTTTACAGCGACGTGGTGGATCATTACAAGTACGCAGCGATTGGTTTAGGGCCCAATAGCCGTCTGCCGTACTACATCTTCCAAGTGCTGCCGGATGTGTTTCCGGATAAGTTACCAGGGCCTGACGGGTACGCGTCGCTTGGGCTGATTTTTGAGAAGGGGCATACGACGCCGGTTGGTTTTTCGCAGCGATTGTTTGGCTACCCGGTGGTGGAGGCGAACTGCTCGCTGTGTCACACGGCGGTGTACCGGAAGACGGCGGACAGCCCGGAGGTGGTGGTGCCGGGCGGCCCGGCGCATACGCTCGACTTACAGGGTTTCCAGCGGTTCTTGTATAACGCGGCGGCGGATGCGCGGTTCAACCCGGACACGATCATGACGGCGATGACGAAAGTACACAAGTTTTCTTTCACCGAGGGGTTGATTTACCGCTATTTGATCGTTCCGGCGACGAAGGTGGCTCTGCTCGAGCAGAAGGCGCAGTATGCGTGGCAGGACAGCCGGCCGCAGCAGGGGCGCGGGCGGACGGACACGTTCAATCCGACGAAGTTAGTGGTGTTCCACCTGCCGGACGATGGGACGATCGGCACGACGGACCTGCCGCAGGTTTGGAACCAGAAGCCACGGGAGCATATGTGGCTGCACTGGGACGGCAACAACGATGAGATTACCGAGCGGAATTATGCCGCGGCGATGGCGGTGGGGGCGACGCCGACGTCGGTGCTGCCGGATAGCTTCAAGCGGGTGACGGATTTCCTGTGGACGCTGCAGCCGCCTGCGTTCCCGTTCCCGATTGATAGCGCCAAGGCGGACCGCGGCGCGGCGATCTATCAGAGCCAGTGCGGGAGTTGCCACTCGTTTTCGAGTAAGCAGACCGGACAGGTGGAAGATATTTCGGAGATTGGGACCGACCGGCACCGGATGGATTCGTTCTCGCAGGCTCTGGTGGACCGCTTCCACACCTTTGTGACGCCTCCGTTTGTGTTCACGGCGTACAGGAAAACGAACGGGTACTCGCGGGTGCCGATCGACGGAATCTGGCTGCGCGGGCCGTATTTGCATAACGGGTCGGTGCCGAACCTGCGGGCGCTGTTGATGCCGCCGGATCAGCGGCCGAAGCTGTTTTACCGGGGCTATGATGTGCTGGATCCGGTGAACGTGGGCTTTGTGTCGGATGGGCCTGAGGCGGCGAAGGTGGGCTTCCGGGTGGACACAATGATTCCGGGCAACGGGAACGGGGGACACGATTACGGGACGAATTTGAGCGCGGCGCAGAAGGACGATTTGGTGGAGTATTTGAAGACGTTGTGAGGGGTTGGGATGAACGGACTTTTCGGGTCGACGGTGCTGGAGGTGGCGATCGGGATGGCGATGCTGTATCTACTGCTCGCCATTTTTTGCACGGCGGCGAATGAGTGGATTGCGCGGATGATGAATGCGCGGGCGGCGACGCTTGAAAATGCGCTGAGGGAGTTGCTGGACGGGCAGCAGAGTCTGGCGGCCGGCGGGGCGAAACTGGTGGACGAGTTCTACGGCCATCCGCTGATCGGCGGGTTGATGAAGGGCGGGAAGCACCCGTCGTACCTGGCGGCGCGGAACTTCGCGGGCATTCTGATGGACCTGGTGACGCCGGAACATCCGGGGACGATTACGTTCGATCAACTGGAGGAGGGAATCCAGAAGCTGCCGCAAGGGAACGTGCGGCGGACGCTGCTGGCGCTGATTCAAGGCGTGGGCCGGGACCTGAATGCGGCGCAGAAGGCGATTGAGGGTTGGTTCAACGACTCGATGGAGCGCGTGTCGGCGCGGTACAAGCGGCGGACGCAGATGTGGACGCTGATTGTGGCGATACTGATCACGATCGCCACGAATGCGGACACGATTCATTTTGCGCAGAGGCTGTGGCTGGAGCCGGCGCTGCGGAGCATGGTGGCCGCCGCGGCGCAGCACGCCACGATGACGGCGAGCGATGCGGGGGTGGCGCAACTGGGGCAGATGATCGGTTGGCGGACGCAACAGGACTGGGGCCTACTCGGTTGGCTGGAGCGCGTGCTGGGGTGGCTGCTGACGGTGGGCGCGGTGTCACTGGGGGCGCCGTTCTGGTTCGATACGCTGAACCGGTTCGTGAATATCCGGGCCGAGGGGCGATCGCCGGCCGAAGCCGCGGCCCGATAGGCAGCGCGCTATGCTGGAATTTCCAGCCTGGAGATTCCACTCTGAGTCACTCTGAGCCGAAGCCTTGTCTGGCCGTCGCGGCCACGTTCACCGCCGAACCTATCGAAGAGGTTTTGTCGTTCTGGAACGACGAACTCGGGCTGGATTTGCCGCCTCGGTTTGCGCCTTTCAACCAGGTTTTTCAGGCGCTGCT
Organism: Acidobacteriota bacterium; assembly: GCA_021778335.1. GTDB lineage: Bacteria > Acidobacteriota > Terriglobia > Bryobacterales > Bryobacteraceae > JAJYKC01. The sequence continues at coordinate 7,148 of JAJYCN010000054.1, forward strand.
CGATCCGACGTCGGTGCTGAACACGAATGCGGGGGGAGTCAATGTGGTGCTGGTGCGGCTGGAGGACTGGGCCGCGGCGGGCGAGGATGCGCCGGGTCAGTTTGTGGAGGCGGTGCGGAAGTCGGCGGTGGCGGCGGAGTGGATTGTGGTTGTCTGTCCGGGCTCGGGCAGGTATGCGGAAGTTGCCTCGATGCTGCGCGCGCCGCTGGCGGGGCTTGGTTCGGTGCAGTTCGCCGAGGCGGACGAGGTGCTTGGAGTTTATCCGGCGAGCGAGGTGCACGATGCCGCGGCGGAGGCGCTGGGGCGGGTTCCGTACACGGAGGAGTTTTTCGCGGCGCTGGGCACGTGGATCGCGCGGCGGGTGAATGCGCTGCGCATGCCTCCTTATAAAGTGCTGGCGCTCGACTGCGACAACACGCTGTGGGAAGGCATCTGCGGGGAGGATGGTCCGGCGGGGGTGAAGATCGGGCCGGCGAATTTGGCTCTGCAGCGGTTTGCGCTCGAGCAGCGCGAGGCGGGGATGCTGCTGGCGCTGTGCAGCAAGAACAACGAAGCGGATGTATTCGAGACGATGGGCGCGCATCCGGAGATGCCGCTGAAGGCGGAGCATCTGACGGCGTGGCGCATCAACTGGGAGCCGAAATCGGCCGGCCTCGATGCGCTGGCGGCGGAGCTGGACCTCGCGCTCGACAGCTTCGTGTTCGCCGATGACGACCGGCGGGAGTGCGCGGAGGTGCAGGCGTCGTGTCCGGGCGTGCTGACGCTGCCTTTGCCCGAAGACGCGGAGGAGTTAGCGGAATTTTTGCGCCACGTGTGGGCGTTCGACCGCGTGAAGGTGACCGAGGCCGACCGCAGGCGCGCGGAGCAGTACGCGCAGAGAACCGAGCGGCAGAAGGCGGCGCGGACGGCGGGAACTCTCGCGGAGTTTCTGGCCGGGATCAATTTGCAGGTGCGGATCGCGGCGCCGGCGGCGGGGGAGTTGGCGCGGGTGGCGCAGGTTACGCAGCGGACCAACCAGATGAACACGAGCGGCGCGCGGTTCACGGAAGCGGAGTTGCGCGCACGGCTGGAGGCTGGGACGATCGAGTGCCTGGCGGTGCATGTGGCGGACCGGTTCGGCGATTACGGGCTGGTGGGTGTGATGCTGTACGGGTGCGAGGAGACGGCGCTGCGGGTGGAAGCGATGCTGCTGAGTTGCCGGGCGCTGGGACGCGGGGTGGAGCACCGGATGCTGGCGCACGTGGGCCGGTTGGCGGTGGAGCGAGGCCTCGAGGCCATCGAGATTGCGTTCACGCCGATGGCGCGGAATGCTCCGGCGCGGACGTTTCTCGAATCGTTCGGCGTGGGCTGCGAAAAGGGTGCGTATTGCTTGCCGGCGGCCGAGGCGGCGGCGCATGTGTGGACGCCTCCGGAGGCGCCGGCTGTGCTGCCTTCTCCGAACGAGGGCGGGCCGAGAGCGGCAGTGCGGCGGAGGGCGGACTTTGCGCGGATTGCGGATTCGCCGCGCACGGCGGAGCAGGTGGTTGCGGCGGTGAAAGCGCGGCGGGCTGCGGCGCAGACGCGGCATGTGGCGGCGGAAGAGCTGCCGCAAGGAGAGATGGAAGAGCGGCTGGCGGCGCTGTGGACGGAGTTGCTGGGTGCGTCGCCGATCGGGAGGGATGAGAGTTTCTTCGACCTGGGCGGGCACTCGCTGCTGGCGGTGCAGTTGCTTTCGCGGATCACGCGGGAGTTCGGAGTGGAACTGACGCTCGATGCCGTCTACGGCGGGCCGCTGACGATCGCGGAACTGGCGCGGGCGATCGAGTTGGGCGGGCTCGAGTTGGCGAGTCCAGAAGAATACGAGGCGCTGCTGCGCGAGATCGAGGCGATGCCGGACGACGAGGTGCGCGCGCAGCTCGAGGCTGCGCAGGGCGAGCGCTCCGAGAGCTGATGCGCATTCTGCTGGCATCGAGCGCGTCGTACGATCCGCCGCGGGGAGGTTCGACGCGAGGGAACCTGGCGTGGCTGGAGCACCTGGCGGGGAACGGGCATGAGTGCGTCGTCGTGGCAGGTCTGCCGGTTGAAACAAAAGTGGAGGAACATGTTTCGGCGCCGCGGGCGCATCTGACCATACGGCCGGTAGAGAGCGCGGCGCAGCGGGCGGCGTTGAAGGACGAGGTCGCGCGGTTCCGGCCGGACTGGGTGCTGGTATCTTCGGAGGACCTGAGCCATGCGCTGCTCGACGAGGCGCACCGCGCGGCGCCGGGGCGCGTGGTGTATCTGGCGCACACGCCGCAGTTTTATCCGTTTGGTCCGGCGGCGTGGAACGCGAGCGAGCGGGCGCGGCAGGCGGTGATCGGGTGTGCGGGGATTGTGGCGATCGCGCGGTTTACGGCGGCTTATATTTACGAGAACACGGGGCGGCGGGCGGCGGTGATTCATCCGCCGATTTACGGCGCGGCTCCGTTCCGGCGGCTGGGGCGGTGGGACGCGGGCGCGGTGGCGATGATCAACCCTTGCGATGTGAAGGGCGTCGCGATTTTCCGCCAACTGGCCCGGGACAATCCGAGCCTCAAGTTCGCGGCGCTGCCGGGTTGGGGGACGACGCCGGAGGTGAAGGCGAGCCTGGACGCGGAGGGGAATGTTTCGTGGATCGAGCCGTGCCGCGACATCGAACAAATGCTGGAGCGGGCGCGTATCCTCCTTGTGCCGTCTCTGTGGATGGAGGGGTTCGGGTTGATTGTGGTGGAGGCGATGTTACGGGGGATTCCGGTGCTGGCGGCGGACGCGGGGGGACTACGCGAGTCGGCGTTGGGCGCGGCGAGGCTGATTCCCGTGCAACCGATCGCGCGGTTTCAGGCGAAGTTTGACGCGCAGCATCTGCCGGTGGCCGAGGTTCCGGCGCAGGATATCGGGCCTTGGCAGGAAGCTCTCGATGGGCTTATCCGGGACGCGGGGGCTTACGAAACGGCTTCGCGCGCGTCTTATGAGGCGGCGAACGGATTTGTGGCGAGGCTGGACGCGGGAGAGATGGAACGTTATCTTGCGGGATTGCAGCCTTCGGCCGCGGCGGCGCCGGCTCCGGCGCTTTCGGCGTTGAGCGCGGAGAAGCGGGCGCTGCTCGAGCGGCGGCTGCGGCAACGGCGATGAGGATTCTGCTGGCGCATAACTCGACTTACTTTCCGTCGGCGGGCGGAGGGGACAGGTCGAACCGGTTCTTACTCGAAGCGCTCGCGGCGCGCGGGCATCATTGCCGCATCGTGGCGCGCACGGCGTCGTACGGGCCGAAGGCGCAGGAAGATCTGGTTCGGGAGCTGTCGGCGCGGGGCATGCCGGTGTTGTCGTCGGGCTCGGGCGTGGTGCTGTTCGGACGGAACGGCGTGGAGGTGCACACGGTGGCGAACCATCCGAACCTGCGCGCTTACTTCGCTTCGCAGATGGAGAGCTTCGCTCCGGAGATCATCATCGCTTCGACGGACGATCCGGCGCAGGTGCTGCTTGAAGCGGCGCTGCGGCCGCCCACGGCGCGCGTTGTTTTTCTGGCGCGGGCGAGTCTGCCGTTGCCGTTCGGGCCGGATTGCGCGTTTCCGAGCGCGCAGAAGACGGCGGTGCTGCGGCAGGTGGACGCGTTTGTCGGAGTAAGTGAGTATGTGGCCGAGTACGCGCGGAAGTACGGCGGGATCGAGCATGCGGTTCACGTGCCGATTTCGCTGCTGGGGCCGGGGCCGTTTCCGTTGCTGGGGCGATTCGACAACGAGTTTGTGTTGATGGTGAATCCTTCGGCGACGAAGGGGATTGCGATTCTGGCGGGGCTGGCGCGGGCGATGCCGGAGACGCGGTTCGCGGCGATTCCTTCGTGGGGCACGACGGCGGAGGACGTGGCGCTGCTGCGGACGCTTGGGAACGTGACGTTGCTCGATCCGGTGGACGATATTGCGGTGGTGCTGGAGCGGACGAGGGCGGTGCTGGTGCCGTCGTTGTGGGCGGAGGCGCGGTCGCGGATGGTGCTGGAATCGTTGATTCACGGCGTGCCGGTGCTGGCGAGCAACGTGGGCGGGTTGGGCGAAGCGCTGATGGGCGTTCCGTATTTGTTGCCGGTGAACCCGATTGTGCGCTACCGGGCGAAGGTGGATGAAAACATGGTGCCGGTGGCGGAGGTGCCGGAGCAGGACATCGGAGCGTGGCGGCAAACGCTCGAACGGCTGCTGACGGATCGCGCGCATTGGGAGGAGATTTCGGCCATGGGGCGCGCGCGGGCCCTCGATTATGAGAGCCGGTTGAACACGGGGCCGCTCGAGGCGATTTTCGAGAGAGCGTTGAGCGAGCCTCCGCGGCGGGGGACGGCTGCGGGCGCTCCGCTGAATGAGGATAAGCGGAAGTTACTCGCGCTGAAATTGAAGTCGCGGCAGAAGGCGGCGGGGCCGGGCGAGTGGTTTGCGGCAACGGGGGCGCGGACGCCGGGAAAGCTGCGGCTGTTTTGTTTTCCCTTTGCGGGCGGCGGGTCGAGTTTTTTCCGCGGGTGGGGCGCTGCGCTGGGCAATGAGGTTGAGGTTGTGCCGGCGCTGCTTCCGGGGCGCGAGGCGAGGCTGAAACAAGCGCCGGTGGATTCGTTCGAGGAGTTAATGGAGCGGCTGTACGCGGCGCTTGTGCCGCTGGCTACGGCGCCGTATGCGTTGTTCGGGCACAGCATGGGCGCGGTGATGGCGTACGAAATTGTGCGGCGGCTGGAAGCGGAAAAGCGGACGCCGCCGGTGGCGCTGCTGGTGTCGGTCGCGCGGGCGCCGAAGTTCCGGCTGAATCACAAGCCGGGGCCGGAGCCAGGCGATGCGGAACTACTGGAGCAGTTGAAGCAGGTGAATCCGGCGGTGGGCGAGGCGCTGGAGTCTCCGGCGGCGCGGGCGCTGCTGCTGCCTGCGTTGCGGGCCGATACGCGGGCTTATCGGAATTATGTGTACACGCCGGGCGAGCCTTTGACGGTCCCGATCCTCGCGTTCGGCGGGGCGGAGGATCCGCAGGTTTCGAAGGAGCAACTGGAGGCGTGGGGCGAGCACACGCGGGGCGGATTCAGCGCTCGGTTTTTCCCCGGCGGGCATTTTTACTTGCGAACGAATGCGCTGGAATTTCTGCGTGCGCTCGGAGAGGCTTTGCAGCGGCAGGCGAGCGCTGCTACGCGGCAGGGCTGATACGGACGCGGTTGCGCGAGGGGTCTTCGGTGAGGAGATCGCGGCCGTCCTGACGGTAGGCGGCGCCGTGGTTGGTGAGGCGTTCGGCTACGCTGCGCAGAGCGGCGTCATTTGGAACTTCGATGGTGAATTCGTCCAGGCCGATCGAACCTTCTGGCGGCGGAGGAGCGCCGACGCCGGCCCAGGTGTTGGTGGCGATGTGGTGATGATAGCCGCCGGCGGCGTAAAACGATGCCTGCGAGCCGAAGCGGGCGGTCAGGTCGAAGCCGAGAACGTCGTGGTAGAAGTGCTCGGCGGGGCGAATGTGGGCGACCTGGAGATGCATGTGGCCGAGGCGCGTGCCGGGTTCGAGGCCCTGCCATGTGGCGGGTGAATCGGCGGCTTCGGCGAGGAGGGAGTCGAGGTCGAGGGGATCGGTGACCATCTTTACGCGATCGCCGTTGCGGGTCCATTGGTCGCGGGGGCGGTCGCGATAGTATTCGATGCCGTTGCGGTCGGGGTCGCTGAAGTAGAGGGCTTCGCTGACGCGGTGGTCGGCGAAGCCGGTGAAGCGGATGCGGGCTTCGACCATATGGCGGAGGGCGCGGGCAAGCGCGGCGCGGTCCGGATGGAGCACGGCGAAGTGAAAGAGGCCAGTGACGCCGCGGGGATGGAGCGCGCCGGGGCGGGCTTCCAGATACAGGAACGGTTTGCCGCCGGGAGAGCCGAGGGCGGCGTGATTGGCGCCGGTTGGCGCGGCTTCGAAGCCGATGGACGTGTAGAACGCGAGCGAGCGGCCGAGATCGGAGATAGTAAGCGAAAGCGAAGTTACTCGCGATTCCGGTGCGATGCTCATGTTACTAACTGTGGCGGATGACGAGCACGTCGCCGTCCTTGACGATGTACTCCTTGCCTTCGAGCCGCAGGAGTCCTTTTTCACGGACGCCGGGATAGCCGTCGTGGTCGATGAGAGCCTGCCAGTTGACCACCTCGGCGCGGATGAACTTTTTCTCGAAGTCGCTGTGGATGGCACCGGCGGCTTTGACGGCGGTGCTGTGGATGGGGATGGTCCAGGCGCGGACTTCGGTTTCTCCGGCGGTAAGGAACGACATGAGGCCGAGGAGCGAGTAAGTGGCGGAGATGAGGCGCTCGAGTCCGGGTTCCTTGAGGCCGTAACTGGCGAGATACTCGCGCGCGTCGGCTTCGGGGAGTTCGGCTAACTCGGCTTCGATCTTGCCGCAGATGGCGGTGACGGCGGTGTGCGGGCGCTCGCCGAGCGGACCGCTTCTATACCGGGCTTCGATTTCTTCGAGCTTCGGCGCGTCTTCCTCGCCGAGATTCAGCACGTAGAGCATCGGCTTCCGGGAGAGGAACTGGAAGCCGCGGATGCGCTTTTCGTCTTCGGGGGTGAACTCGATGGCGCGGAGCGGGAGGTTGTTTTCGAACGCTTCCTTGCAGCGGACGAGGAGTTCGAATTCCTTGTCGAGGTCCGGGCTCTTGATCTTTTTGCGGTCTTTTTCGAGGCGCTCGAGCCGCTTTTCGACGACGACGAGATCGCTCAAGGCGAGTTCCATGTCGACGTCGCTCGCGTCGCGGATGGCGTCGACGGAGCCTTTTTCGTGGGGGACGGTGTCGCTTTCAAACACGCGCAGGACGTGGGCGAGAGCGTCGGCGACGCGGAGGCTGGCGAGGTAACTGGCTTCGCGGAGAGCTTCTTTGGAAATCGAGGGAAAATCGAGATACTCGACGGTGGCGTGGGTGATTTTCGGCGGCTGAAAGAGTTTGGCGAGCGAGTCGAGACGCGCGTCGGGCACTTTGGCGATGCCGGCGCGGGCTTCGAGATTGCCGATGCGGGCGGCTTCGTGGACGCCGGTGAGGATGGTGAACAGACTGGTCTTGCCGGTCATGGGCAGACCGACGATTGCGGTTCTCATGAGGGGGAAACCTCAATTATAGCGGGACGTCGATGTGCGTCAGGATTCCGGCGAGGAGGCGCTCGGCCTGTTCGATGGGGTTGGCGCCGAGAGCGCCGCGGGAACTGACGATAACGCGGTGGGCGAAGACCGGAGCGACGAGGCGCTTGATGTCGTCCGGGATGACGTAGTCGCGGCTCTCGAGCACGGCGAGGGCCTGGGCGGCGCGGTAGAGGGCCTGGGATCCGCGTGGGCTGACGCCGAGCGAGAGGGATTCGTTGTTGCGGGTGGCTTCGACGATGGCGAGCATGTACTCGACGAGGGCGTCGTCGACATTGACTTCGTGGACGCGGTCCTGCAGCGAGACCAGCGTTTCGGTTTCGAGCACCGGCGCGACGGGTTCGAAGTGGGAGGCGTCGCCGTTTCGGACGATGAGGCGCTCGGCGTCGCGGCCGGGATAGCCGATGCGGAGGCGGAGCAGGAAGCGGTCGAGCTGGGACTCGGGGAGCGGGTAAGTGCCGTGGTGTTCGCTGGGGTTCTGCGTGGCGATGACCATGAAGGGGCGGGGCAGCGAGTAGGAATGGCCCTCGATGGTGACCTGCACCTCGTTCATAGCTTCCAGGAGCGCCGACTGTGTTTTCGGCGTGGCGCGGTTGATTTCGTCGGCGAGGAGAAAGTTGGTGAAAACCGGGCCGGGCTTGAACTCGAAGGCTTCGGTGCGGGCATTGTAGACGGTGACGCCGAGCACGTCGCTGGGCAGCATGTCGGAGGTGAACTGGAGGCGGTGGAAGCCGCAGGCGACCGAGCGGGCGAGCGCGTGGGCGAGGGTGGTTTTGCCGACGCCGGGCACGTCTTCGATGAGCAGGTGGCCGCGGGCGAGGAGGGCGACGAGGGCGAGGCGGATGGCTTCGGCTTTTCCTTTGAGGATGGATCCGAGAGATGTTTCCAGTTCCGCCACCATGGGCATAAACTTCATTTTACTCTGGCGATGTTTAGGAACCTGTGTGGGGTGAGAGGGGAAGTGCCGCGGGCGGGCGCCGTCGCGGGCCGGCGGCAGCTCTGCGAGCTACAAGTTGCGGAGCAGGTAGGAGCAGATGTGATAACCGGTGAGGTACTGGAACGGGGTTTCGCCCATGGTGTAGTGTCCGCAGGGCAGAGTGACGACGCGGTGGTCGACGCCGGCGCGCTTCATTTCGGCGACGACCTGGCGGGAGAATTCCGGAAGAAACGTGGAGTCGTAGAGGGTGTAGATGAACTGGGACTTCTGGTTCCTGGCGGCGAAGCGGTCGAGGTAGCTTACGGGGCTGATGGCGAGCCAGGCGTGGCGGAGTTCGTCGAGGGTGACGTTGTGTTCGAGGCTCTCGCGGATGTGCTGGGTGGAAAGGCCGGTCCAGACGACGTCGGCGAAGTGGGTGGAGCAGTGGTTGAAGGCGTTGACGCGGACGCGGGGGTCGTGGGCGCTGACGAGATAGGCGTAGCAGGAGCCGAGGCTGGTGCCGACGAGGCCGAGGCGTTCGTAGCCCTGTTCTTCGAGCCAGTCGAGGCAGGCGCGGACATCGACGACGGCCTGGCGGGTGGCGTGGAGGGTGCGGCCGACGTTGGAGGAGACGGCGTAGTCGGCGCGTTTGAGTTCGGCGGGCATGCGGTAGTCGTGATACGGCAGGCTGATGCGGAGGGCGGCGATGCCGAGTTTCGCGAGGCCGCGGGCGAGCGCGGTGTGGGCCTGGGCGGGGGCGTTCCAGTGCGGCAGCACGACGACGGCGCGGCGCGAGGGCGGCTTGCCGGGCTTTGTGCGGGCGGGGAACCACTGCGCGGTGACGATGTCGTTTTCCTCGTGCGGCGTCGGGATTGGCGAGCGGAAGCGGAGGATACCGTCGGAGAGGGAAAAATCGCGCGGGCGCTCGTAGCCGAAGAACTCCTCGCTGTGGCGGATTGCGGCTTCGTTGTATTCGCGGAAGTAGTGGGCGGGGTTGTGGCCGTTGCGGGTTACGCGCTCGGAGATGGGGGATTCGTCGAGCCAGTCGAGTCCCCACTCGAAAGGGCGGACGACGCGGTTCGTCGCCTTGAAAGCGAGACGCGTCTCCCAGCGGTCCATCCATTGCGCGTACCAGCCTGTCATTTGTATCTCTACAAGGATAACCGGCGGGGGGAGGGGCCGCTTCCTTGCGGGCGCGGCTCGGTTACGGTTAGGTCGATTGCGGGGTGGTTGGGTCGAAGGGGGAAGTGGCTGCCCGGTCGAGGGTGAGGGGCGTTCGTGCCGGACGGCCTTTGGGTTTGGCGGCGGGAGTTCGGTAGAGTAGCTTCATGCATCGAAGAGAGTTTTTGCGGGCGCTGCCGGGGGCGGTAGCGATGGCGGCGGGTGTGGGGCAGGGCGCCGAGGTTCCGGTCAAGCTGGGGTTTGACACGTATTCGCTGCGGGCGTTCCGGTGGAAGGCTCCGCAGTTGCTCGAGTTCGCGGCGGCGCAGAAGCTGGACACGATTCAGATTTCGAGCCTGCACGATTACGAGAGCCTGGAGCCCGAGTATTTGCAGACGGTCCGGGAGCAGGCGGCGCGGTTGAACATCACGATCGACGGCGGGATGGGGTGCGTGTGCCCTTCGAGCCGTTCGTTTTCCAAAAATGGTCCGCCTGCGGCGGATCGTGTGCTGCAGGGCTTGCAGGTGGCGAAGGCGGTGGGCGGGCGGTCCATGCGGTGTTTCATGGGATCGAGCGAGGACCGGACCGGGGATCCTCCGATTGAGTTCCACATGGAGAACACGATCAAGGTGTTCCGGAGCGTGCGGCAGCAGGCGTTGGATCTGGGAGTGAAGATCGCGCTGGAGAATCATGCGGGGGACATGCAGGCGCGGGAGGTGCGGACGATTATCGAGGAGGCGGGGAAGGATTACGTGGCGTCGTGCCTCGATACGGGGAATCCGCTGTGGGTGGTGGAGGATCCGTTTGTGAGTCTGGAGATTCTGGCGCCGTATGCGGTGACGACGCATATGCGGGATTCGATCGTGTTCGAGGTTCCGCAAGGTGCGGCGGGGCAGTGGGTGGCGCTGGGCGACGGGAACGTGGATTTCGTGAAGTTTGTGGCGGAGTTCCGGCGGCTGTGCCCGCAGTCTTCGATGCAGCTTGAGATCATCACGGGGCGGCCGCCGCGGGTGATTCCGTACTTCGAGCGGGATTTCTGGAAGGCGTTTCCGAAGGCGAGGGCGGACGAGTTTGTGCGGTTTGTGGCGCTGGTAAAGAGCGGGCATCCGTTCATGGGCGCGATGGTTGTGGAGGACGTGAGCGGGTTGCACGGGCCCGGGGTGATGAAGGACGCACTGCGGGAGCAGCAGCGGGTGGACTTAGTAAGAAGTCTTGACTACGCGAAGCAGAAGTTGAACGTGGGAGTAAACTGGCGGAGTTGAAGGCGTTCCACAAAGGAGGGGCGCGATGAAGGGATGGGTTCGCGTGTTTGCGGGGGCGGCGCTGGCGGCGTGGGGCGCGGCTGGGCAAGTGAAGGTGACGATCGACGCCGGGCAGACGAGCGAGCCGGTGTCGAAGTACGAGTACGGGATGTTCATCGAGCATCTCGGCTCGCTGGTTTATCGCAGCCTTTGGGCGGAGATGCTGGACGACCGGAAGTTTTACTTTCCGATCACCGGGAAGGCGCCCGAGGCGGCGGGCGGAGGGCCGATGCGGCGATTTGCGCCGCGGCGGTGGCGGCCGGTGGGCGGGGACGGCGTGGTGACGATGGATGAGGAGCGGCCGTTTACCGGGCAGCAGAGCCCGCGGATCGAGCTCGACCGCGCGACGACGCATGGAATCGAGCAGACGGGGTCGCCGCTGGTGAAGGGCAAGCGGTATATGGGACGGATCTTTCTGCGCGGTGGGGCCGGAGCGCGGGTGATGGTGACGCTACGCTGGGGCGCGGGGGGGAACGAGGGGCAGACGTTGAGTTTCAGCGGACTCGGGGAGACGTATCGCGAGTACACGCTGCGTTTCACGGCGCAGGCGGATACGGAGCAGGGCGTTTTCGAGATCAGCGGGACGGGCGAAGGGAGTTTCCACGTGGGGACGGTGTCGCTGATGCCGGCGGACAACGTGGAGGGATTCCGGCCGGACACGATCGCGCTGCTGCGGGAACTGCACTCGGGGTTCTGGCGTTTGCCCGGGGGAAATTTCATCTCGAATTTCAACTGGTATGACTCGGTGGGGAACCGGGACCGGCGGCCGCCGGACTTCGATTATGCGTGGAACGCGGCGCAGTCGAACGACGTGGGGATGGACGAGTTCATGACGCTGTGCCGGCTGATTGGCGTGGAGCCGTACATTACGGTGAACGCGGGCTTCGGCGACGCGCACTCGGCGGCGGAAGAAGTGGAGTATATGAATGGCGCGGCGAGTACGCGGATGGGGGCGATGCGGGCGCGGAACGGACACGCGGCGCCTTACCACGTGAAGTTCTGGGACATCGGGAACGAGCCTTACGGGACGTGGCAGCTTGGGCGGACGGATCTGAAGTATTACGTATTGAAGCACAACGAATTCGCTCGGGCGATGCGGAAGGCGGACCCGACGATTACGCTGCTGGCCTCCGGCGCGATGCCGGACGAGATGACGGTGGAAGGCATTACGCGGGCGATGCATCTGGATAATCTGCAGGCGCAGTTCGGCTCGGAGGCCGACTGGACGGGTGGATTGCTGGCGCATTGCTGGGGGAACTTCGATGGGATCACCGAGCATTGGTATTCGCGGGCGGGGTACCGGTTCGACCTGGAGGCGGCGAAGGAAGGGAAGAAGTTTGGGCGGGCGGAGGTGGGTGACGTTCCGGTGGAAGAGACGGCGCTCGAGTGGGTCCGGCACCCGTCGAACCGCGTGCATTTGAAGGCGGAGGAGTGGGAGGAGTACGAGCGGCGGTTTCCGGCGATGCGGGACAAGAAGATATTTCTGTCAAACGATGAATATGCTTACACGGGTTCGGCGACAAACTTGAAGCTGGCGCTGGCCTACGCGATGGTATTCAACGAGATGATGCGGCACACGGAGTTTTGGCGGATGTCGGCGTTTACGATGGGCGTGTCGACGATGGACTATACGGAGACGGCGGCGGTGTTGAACACGAACGGGGTTTTGTTCAAGCTGTATGGGGATCACATGGGTAAGATTCCGGTGGCGGTTTCGGGGGATTCGCCGCAGCCGGCGCCGAAGTATCCGCCGGGCGGGGACCAGCCGCGGACGAGCGCGGGCAGCCCGACGTATCCGCTCGATATGGTGGCGGCGCTGACGGCGGATCGCAAGTTTTTGACGATGGCGGTGGTGAATGCGACGGACCAGGCGCAGCGGTTTGAGCTGAACGTGGCGGGCGTACGGGTGGGCGGAAAGCCGACGGTTTGGGTGATGACGGGGAAGAATCTCGAGGCGGCGAACCGGGTTGGACAGAAGGCGGAGGTGGAGGTGAAGGAGATGGAGGCCGGCGATGTTGCCCAGCCGGTGGAAGTGGCGCCGATCAGCGTGGATATCTACCGTTTTCCGGTGGTTCAGTGAGGACTTATGAGTAAGTTTGGATTTCTGATTCCGGTTGTAGTTCTAAGTGCGGGTTTGAGCTTCGCTCAGGTGAAGACGGAGGTGCCGGACGTAGTTCCGGGCGCGAAGCCGGTGACGGTGGAGCACATCAAGATCCACGGAGCGTCGCTCGAGGGCAACCTGGCGGGCGAGGCGGTGGACCGCGACGCGTTTGTGTTTCTTCCACCGAGTTACGGCAAAGACAAGCATCGCCGGTACCCGGTGGTCTATGCGCTGCATGGATACTCGATCGGGGCGGAGCAGTGGACGCACGAGATTCACGTGCCGCAGACGATTGAGGGTGCCTTCGCGCAGGGGGCGAAGGAGATGATTGTGGTGCTGCCGGACTCGAAGACGGGGTACGGCGGGTCGATGTATTCGAGTTCGGCGACGACGGGCGATTTTGAGCGGTACGTGGCGCACGACGTGGTGAATTACATCGACGCCCACTACCGGACACTTGCGAAGCGGGAGAGCCGGGGTCTGGTTGGGCATTCGATGGGAGGCTACGGGGCAAGCCGGATCGGGATGAAGCATGCGGACGTGTTTGGGAGCCTGTACATCATGAGTCCGTGCTGCATGTCGCCGCGGCGGGCGGACGGCAACAACCGAGCGGGCGGGGGAACGGGCGGGAACGATATTGAGAAGACGGTGGCGGGGTTCAAGAGCCCGGCGGATTCGGCGGGCCTGCCGTTCTTCGCGCGGGCGCAACTGGCTACGGCGGCGGCGTGGTCGCCGGATCCGAAGAATCCGCCGCTGTATCTGGACCTACCGGTGAAGGACGGTGTTCCTCAGCCGGATGTGCTGGCGAAATGGGCGGCGAACGCGCCGCTGGCTTTCGTCGATCAGTACATTGACGCGCTGCGGACGTATCGTGCGATCTCGATGGACGTAGGCGACCAGGACAATCTACGGTTCGACACGCAGAAGTTACACGAGATTCTGGATAGTTACGGGATCAAGAACGGTTTTGAGATTTACCATGGGACCCACACCAGCGCGGTGGCGGACCGGATTCAGAACCATGTGATTCCGTTCTTCAGCCAGAATTTGTGCGCGGCGGAACATTGTAAGTGAGGCGCGGGGCGGCTATTCGGGCAAGCCGAGTTGGCCGTCGATTTGGAAGTGCCCGGTGAGAACGGGCGCTCCGGTATCGGGTTGGCCGCCGCCGATGGTGATGGTGTAGTCGCCGGGGGCGATGATCGGACGGCCGTCTTCGGTGACCATTCCGAGGTCGCGGTTATTCAGCTCGAATTGAACGGTCCTGCTTTCGCCGGGGCTCAGATGAATGCGCTGGAAACCGCGGAGGGCGATGCGCGGTGCGCCTTTGACTGGCGGGAACTTCAGGTAGAGTTGGACGACTTCGTCGCCGGGGACTTTGCCGGAATTTGTGACGGTGACGGAGGCGCCGGCGGGCGAGCCTGCGTTGAACTCCGTGTGCGCGAGTTTGAGGTTGCTGTAGCTGAAAGTGGTGTAACTGAGGCCGTAGCCGAAGGGATAGAGCGGCTTGCCGCCGAAGTAGCGGTAGGTGCGGTTTCCCATCGAGTAGTCCTCGAAATTGGGCAACTGGCTCACGTCTTTGTAGAAGGTGACGGGGAGGCGTCCGGCGGGGTTGTTGCGGCCGCTGAGGGTTTCGGCGATTGCTGCGCCGCCTTCTTCGCCCGAGTACCAGGACTCGAGGACGGCATTGGCGTGATCGTTGATCCAGTTGACGGCGAGGGCGCTGCCGTTCATGAGGACGACGATGAGCGGCTTTCGGGTGGCTGCGACGGCTTCGACGAGGGCTTCTTCGGGTTCGGGGAGATCGATGCTGGTGCGATCTCCGCCGAGGAAGCCGGGTTCGTTGACGGGCATTTCCTCGCCTTCGAGGCTACTGGTGATGCCGACGGCGGCGATGACGATGTCGGCGTTGCGGGCGGCTTCGATGGCTGCGGGTGAGGGGGCGTTGTCGACGCGGGCCCAGATGAGTTGGGCGGTGGGCGAGCCGGCGCCGGCGTGCCCGTACTGGATGCTGAGAGCCACCTTTTGGCCTTTTTCGAGGTGGAGGCGGCCGAGTTTGGATTCGACGCCGTGGGTTCGGAAGATTCGCGCGACGTCTTTTCCGTCGACGGCGACGGAAGCGAAGCCATCGGCGCGGATACCGATTAAGTAGTCGCCGGAATCGGGCGGGGTGAGGAAGCCGGCCCAATGCGCGCCGATGGAGGTCTTTCCGGCGGCTTCGGCGGGGAGGTTGTGCGGGTTGAGGTCGACGTTTGGTTCGACGCGAGAGGCAAATGGGGCAGGTTTTGCGCCGGGTTCCAGGGCGATTCCCTGCCAGGGCGTGTATTCGGCCTGGAGGCCGGGTTTGCCATCAGAGGTGGAGAGGAGATGGGAGGGCACGGGGTTTCCGTCGTTGCGGAGGAACTGGGTGCCGGGAACGTAGGTGATGGCGGCGTGGGGGAACTCGGCTTTGAGGCCTTCGAGCAGGGTGACGGTATGCGTGGGAGTTCCGTTGTAGTTGCCGAGCAGGACCTTGGTCTGGTCGGCGAGGGGGCCGACGACGGCGATTCTGGCGACTCCGGCTTTGAGGGGAAGGACGCCGTCGTTCTTCAACAGGACCATGGACTCGTTGGCGAGATTGCGGGCGAGCGAGCGGTGGGCTGAGCTGTTGAGTTCGTTCTCGTCGATTTTCGAGTAGGGGACGACAGCGGGCGGGTCGAACATACCGAGGCGGATGCGGGCGGTGAAGAGGCGGACGAGGGCGGTGTCGATCGAGGATTCGCTGAGATAGCCGTGCTGGACGGCTTCGATGTAGGGTTTGTAGTCGTGATCGTCTTTGACTTTGGCGAAGAAGTCGGCGCACTCGTTGTCCATGCCGCGTTCGAGCGAGATGGCGGAGGCCTGGGCCTGGGTGGGACGGTAGCGGTGGCCGGAGAAGATGTCGCGGACGGCGCCGCAATCGGAGACGACGTAGCCCTGGAAGCCCCACTTGCTGCGGAGTTGATCTTCAAGGAGAAACTGATTCGCGCAGGCGGGCTGGCCGTTGATGGCGTTGTAGGCGCACATGACGGAGCCGGCTTTGCCTTCGGTGACGGCGGCGCGGAAGGCGGGTTCGTAGGTGTCGAGTTCGTCGTGTTTGCTGACGTCGACGTCGGCGAAGTGGCGGGTGGGTTCGGGGCCGCTGTGAACGGCGAAGTGCTTGGGGGTGGCGATGACGCGGTAGTACTTGGGGTCGTCGCCTTGCATGCCGGTGACGAAGGCAACGCCCATGCGGCCGGTGAGGAAGGGATCCTCGCCGTAGGTTTCCTGGCCGCGGCCCCAGCGCGGATCGCGGAAGATGTTGAGATTGGGGGCCCAGAAATCGAGGCCTTCCATGATGTTGCTGTGTCCGGCGCGTTCGTCCTGCGCGTGCTTGATGCGTCCTTCTGTGCCGATTGCGACGGCCATGGTGTGAATGGCCGGTGAGTCGAAGGTTGCGGCGAGGCCGACCGGTTCGGGGAATTCGGTGGTTCCGTCGACGGCGACACCGTGGAGGGCGTCGCTCCACCAGTCGTATGCGGGCACCTTGAGGCGGGGAATCGCGCGAGCCTGATTGATGAGTTGAGAGGCTTTCTCTTCGAGCGTCATGCGGTGGACGAGGTCCATGGCGCGCTCGGTGGGCGAGAGCTTCAGGTTGAGGTAGGGCGGGGTGGACGAGGTTTGCGCCTCGGCGGAGGGGAGGATAATCGCGCACGAGAGAAGCGTGGAGCTGACAGCGAGCGAAGCAAGTAGCCGAAGGGCGGATTGTTTCATTGGTTTGATCCCGGTTGACGGCTGATTAGAATAACATGACTGCCGGGCGGGGCGATGTCAGGGAGCGGTCAAGGCGAAAGAGGCGACGGTGATTTCGCCGCCGAGGGGAATGGTTGCGTAGTTGAAGATGGTGTAGCGGTAACCCATGAATAAGCGCCAGTCGTTGTTCATGACGAATGGCCTGCCGATGGGAAGGAAGGTGGCGCCGTCGGTGCTGTAGAAGAATGTTGCGGCGCGGTCTTCCCGTAGGATCGGATTTTGGAAGCGGGGAGGCGCGGCGTGGTTAGGCGACGTAAATAAATAACATTTACAACTGCCATTAGTTGTGGGGATGGATCGTGTAGTTCCATTCGCCGTGAAAGTTGTTGGGCTTCAGATTG
>JAJYCN010000360.1 GCA_021778335.1 Acidobacteriota bacterium
GATCTGAGCGGCATCACGGAGCCGTAGGCCTCGACCTTGACGCTGTCGAGCAGACTGACGGAAGCACGGCCGGTGCGGATGCTGGCCATTTCATGCTGCAAACCCTGCAGGGCCTTTTCCATCCGAGCCTTCGCGTGGGCCTCCAGTTCCTTGACGGACTGAAACGTATGAACGGCTGCCGGAGCTGAATTGGGATCGTTTTTCATAGCGGGGAATCAATGAATCATGGTGCCGACGGGTTCTCCCATCACCATCCGCATTATATTGCCGCGCACGTTCAAATTGAAAACGATGATCGGCATCTGGTTGTCGCGGCACATGGCCACCGCGGAGGCGTCCATGACGCGCAGGGACTTGGCCAGCACGTCCAGATAGCTTACTTCGGAGTAAAGAACCGCGTCGGGATACTTCATCGGATCTTTGTCGTACACGCCGTCGACCTTGGTGGCCTTGGCGATGACCTCGGCGTGGATTTCGAGCGCGCGGAGGGTGGCGGCGGTGTCGGTGGAGAAATACGGGTTCGAAGTGCCGGCGGCGAAGATGACGATGCGGCCCTTCTCGAGGTGGCGGATGGCGCGGCGGCGGATGTAGGGTTCCGCGACCTGGTGCATCTGGATCGCGGTCATGACACGGGTCGGGACGCCGGCTTTCTCGAGAGCGTCCTGAAGCGCGAGTGCGTTGATGACCGTGGCGAGCATGCCCATGTGGTCGCCGGTGACACGGTCCATGTTCTTGGCGGCCGCGGCGACGCCGCGGAAAAAATTTCCGCCGCCGACGACAAGCCCGATTTCGACGCCGGTCCTGGCGACTTCGGTGATCTCGCGGGCAAGGTCCTGAACCCGTTCCGCCGAAATGCCGAAAGAGTCCGGTCCGGCCAGAACCTCACCGCTGAGTTTGAGGAGAACGCGCTTGTATCGGGCCATGCGCGCCCCGTTCAGGCGGGCTGCTGGACGCCCGGCTCCACGGTGGAGGCGGCAGCCTGCGAGTCGCCGACCTTGAAGCGGACGAAGCGGGCCACGGAGATGTTTTCGCCGAGTTTGCCGATGGCGGCTTTGACGAGGTCGCCCACGGTCGTGGTGTTGTCCTTGATGAACGGCTGCTCGTAGAGGCAGACTTCCTCGTAGAACTTGTTCAGGCGGCCCTCGACGATCTTGTCGAGCATCTTCTCCGGCTTGCCCTCTGCGCGGGCGCGGTCGCGTTGGATTTCCTTTTCGTGGTCGAGAGCGGACGCGCTGACGTCTTCCTTGCGGAGGAACTGCGGGTCGGCCGCGGCCACCTGCATCGCGAGGTCGCGGACAAGGGTCTGGAAATCGCCGGTGCGGGCCACGAAGTCAGACTCGCAGTTGACCTCGATGAGCACGCCCAATTGCGATCCCTGGTGAATGTAGGAGCCGATGACGCCCTGCCGCGTGGTGCGGGCGGCCTTTTTCGTCGCGGACGCAATGCCGAGCTTGCGAAGAACATCGACGGCCTTATCGAGGTCGCCGCCGGCTTCGGTAAGGGCCTTCTTGCACTCCATCATTCCGGCTCCGGTACGGTCCCGGAGTTGCTTTACTAACTGTGCGCTAATCTCAGCCATAGTGCTCATCAGGTTGAATTCGATCGCCTTCTCTTATCCCGGCTCGTGGAAGAAACCGCGGGCGGCCGGGCGCCCGCGGCGATCTCAAAGCTACAGTTCGCCGGTAGTTGTGGCCGGCGTTTCCGCGGGGGTTTCCGAAGCGGGTCCCTTGCGCGGAAGCGACATCGAGGGGAGATCCTCGTCCGAGAGGCTCTCCTGCATCAGTTCGTCAAGCTGCTGCGGATCGAACTGGCTGTAAGCGAATTCGTCCGGCGTGGCGGCCTCTTCAGTGACAACGGAGGCGGCGGTGAAGTCCTGCTCCGTCGCCAGCGCGCGGCCTTCGATCACCGCGTCGGCGACCTTGTTGGTGAACAGGCGGATCGCGCGGAGCGCGTCGTCGTTGCCGGGAATCACGTAGTCGACTTCATCCGGATCGCAGTTGGTGTCTACCACCGCAACCACGGGGATGCCGAGTTTCCTCGCTTCCTTCACCGCGATTGATTCCTTGTTCGAGTCAACCACGAAGAGCAGATCCGGCAGGCCCGGCATTTCCTTGATGCCGGCGAGGTTCTGCTGCAGATGCTTGCGCTCGCGTTCGAGGCGGCCGACTTCTTTCTTCGCGCGGCCCTCGTAGCCGGACTCCTCAGCGAGAGAGTCCAGTTCCTTGAGGCGCTTGATCGAGCGCTGCACCGTGGAGAAGTTCGTCAGCAGACCGCCGAGCCAGCGTTGGTTCACGTAGTACTGGTTGCAGCGTCCGGCCTCTTCGGCGATGGCTTCCTGCGCCTGGCGCTTGGTGCCGACGAAGAGGACGGTCTTGCCCTGCGCGGCCATTTCGGCCACATAGCGCATAGCGTCCTTGAAAAGTTTCAGCGTCTTCTGGAGATCGACGATGTAGATCCCGTTGCGTTCGCCAAAAATGTATTCCTTCATTTTTGGATTCCAGCGCTTGGTCTGGTGCCCGAAGTGAACGCCCGCCTCGAGCAATTCTTTCATTGAAATCGACGGCAAAGTTCCTCCTTATGCCTGGTCGTAAAGGTTGACACGCATCCGGACGCCGAGGCATCGGGCGGCCCAAAGCGGAATTTGCCCGGCCTCGCGAGTAACGGATGTAAAACCCGTCCGGGACGCCCCGAACGGGGGAGTTCTTTGGGCGTAGTTAGCGCTTGGAGAACTGGAACCGCTTGCGCGCGCCCTTTTGGCCATACTTCTTTCGTTCGTGTGCGCGCGGGTCGCGGGTGAGAAGACCGAGTTGCTTCAGCTTCGGACGCAGCTCGGAATTGAATTCGACAAGAGCCCGGGCGATGCCCAGGCGGACGGCGCCGGCCTGGCCGAGCACCCCGCCACCGTTGGCGAGCACGATGACGTCGAACTTGTCCGACGATTCGGCCGCCAGAAGCGGCTGACGCACGAGGGCGCGAGCCGATTCGTTGGGGAAGTATTCTTCAAAAGGCCGGCCATTCACCGTGACGGCGCCTTTGCCGGGCCGCAGGATGATCCGGGCGACCGACGTCTTGCGCCGGCCGGTTCCACGATGCTGAACTAACGCTGCCATTCTTATTCTTTCCGTTCTACAGGGCCAGCGCCACCGGCTGCTGCGCCTGGTGCGGATGCTTGGGACCCGCATAAACATTCAACTTCCGGTACATATGCTTGCCGAGCTTGGTTTTCGGCAGCATGCCGGCAACCGCTTCTTCCACGAGCCGAACAGGCCGCACCGCGCGCACCGTGCGCGCCTTGGTTTCGGTGAGGCCGCCGGGATAGCCGGAGTGGCGCCGGTAGACCTTTTGCTCTTCCTTGCGGCCGGTGAGCTTCACCTTTTCCGCGTTGATGACGATCACGTGATCGCCGGTGTCCAAGAACGGGGTGTAAGTGGGCTTGTGTTTGCCCATCAGCAGCATCGCCGCACGGCTCGCCAGACGGCCGAGAACCTGGCCCTCGGCGTCAATCACGTGCCATTGGCGCACCACTTCCCCCTTGGACGGGAATTTGGTTTTCATACAGACAGACTTATCTCCGTGGTGTTCTTACAAACACTTTAGTTTAGCTATTTTCTTTGGATGGTGTCAAATGCGAGAATTGTCCTGGGTGCACGACTGGAAAGTGATTGAAACGGGAGAAAGGGTGTCTGGTTGCGATTGCGCCAGTGTGTCTGACAGCGTATACTGCTGTCAGGAGGATCCATGCCCGCTTCCGATCTCGATGCTCTGCGTCAGCAACGCGAGCAACTTAAAACCCAGTTGGCTACCATCGGGGACATGCGGCCTGGCTCGCTGGTGGCGCGCTACCGCAAGTGCGGTAAAGCGTCGTGCCGTTGCGCCAAGAAGGGCGCCCCGGGCCACGGCCCCTCGTATTCGCTCACCCATGCCGTGAAGGGCAAAACGATCACTAACGTGATCCCGGTAGGGCCCGCGGTCGAGCACGCCCACCAACAGATTGACGAGTTCCACCGCTTCCGTCAACTCGTCCAGCAACTGGTCGCGGTCTCGGAGCAGATCTGCGACCTTCAGTTGCGGCAACCGCGGGAGCCGGAACAAGACAATAAAAAAAACCGCGCTCGACGGCCTACTGGCCGCTGAGATCCTGTGGGATGTCGAAGCGCTGCTGGAGCGGCAGAGCCTTCAGGATCTCGATCTGGAGGCGTTGGAGGCGGCGGTCCGCCGGCAGGCGCTGCACTTGGCCGGCCGCGCCGTCGAGCAACGGCTCAATGCCGATCACTCCGACGGGCAAGCCACGCAGGCCCGCTGCGGATGCGGCCAGTTGGCGCGGTACGCGGGACGGCGGACCAAGACATTCGCCAGTGTCCTGGGGCCTCTGAAACTCCAGCGGGCCTACTTTCACCGCGCGGCCCGCGGGCAAGGATTTTGCCCGCGCGACCGGCAATTGGGTTTGGGGGATACCTCGCTTTTCCCAGCGGTCACGCGCATGGTGGCCGCCGTGGCCTCGATGGTGAGTTTCCAAGAAGGCAGTCAATTGCTCGGCGAACTGGCGGGCGTCGTGGTGGAAGCCCGGCAGGTCCAGCGCAGCGCGGAAGCGTTGGGCCAGGAAATCGCCGGGGATGAGAGACTTCACGCCCAACCGCTGGAACAGACACCGCTGCCCGCAACGTTGTATCTGGGCATCGACGGTACAGGCATTCCCATGCGGGCGGCCGAGTTGCAGGGGCGCCACGGCAAACAACCGGACGGGACGGCCAAGACGCGCGAGGTGAAGTTGTGCACCATCTGGAGTGCCGAAGCGCGAGATGCCCAGGGCCGGCCGGTGCGGGATGAGGGATCCGTTAGCTACGCCGCGGCGATCGAAAGCGCGGCCACCGCCGATACCGGCGAAACGTCTGCCGCCTTCCCCCAGCGTGTGCTTCGGGAGGCCGCCCGCCGCCGCTTCCCCCAAGCGGAGCGAACGGTGGTATTGGGCACTCGCGTCCAAATTAGCTGTTTGAGCAATTTCCCGCGCTGAAAACATTGGGCGCAACCCACCTGTGACGTTGGACGCACCTCTGCACTCGGGCCAAGGTCGAAGTAAGTGTCTGATGGCGTTT
>JAJYCN010000361.1 GCA_021778335.1 Acidobacteriota bacterium
CCGTTTCCGCCGCCTTCTGCATCGCTTGCTGCTGATCCTTCACCTGCTTCAGGTCGAAATTCAGTTCGAGCGGATCGCCAAGATGCGTCCGCACATTGTTGACAAAGTCCGCTTCCTTCCCCTCGATCTCCACCGACACCCGATAAGTGCCGAGCGGTAGGCCCCCATAGTAGTAATGGCCCTTCTTGTCGGTCTTCACCTGGTAATGCCCACGAATGTCGGTCCGCTCAATCTTCATCATCGCCCCCTTGAGCGGCTGCCCTTGGTCGTCTTGCACTTTCCCTTCAAGAGCCGTCGTCTGTCCCCAGCTCATGCTCGCTAAGGCGAGCAAGCCGAACAGCATCATTCCAATCCAACGCATCCTGGCGCGCATGGTACCCTTTCCTTATTGCGGGATTGCAGGCCTGATGACCCGGCCTGCTTCTTCAACATACTATACTAGGAGATCTGCTTCCAGGATGAAGGGCAGATCGTCCAGTACCGGCCGGTGAGAATGCGAAACGAATTTCGAGAGACTGCATCTATTAACTAGCGTTACTGTCCGGCCGGCGGGACTTCCGGCTGGCACGGGGAACACAATGCGTTGTTTAGTTGCACTGCTGGCGCTTGCTTCCGCTCTCTCGGCGGCCGAGCCCGGCTTGCGTCAGGCCGAAGAGTTCTACCAGCGCACCGACTACGAACAGTCGCTGAAAGTCCTGGCCGCGCTCCCCAACCCCGGCCATGCCGTCTATTCTCTGGAGGGCCGCAATTATTTCATGATGGCCGAGTACAATCGCGCCACCGACGCCTTTCAGCACGCCATCCAGCTTGACCCGCGGAATTCGGGCTACTACCTCTGGCTCGGCCGCGCCTGGGGCCGCCGGGCGGAAGTTTCCAGCATCTTTACCGCCGCCTCCGCCGCCGCGAAAGCGCGCGTGGCCTTCGAGCGCTCCGTTGAACTCGACCCCAACAACATCGAGGCCATGAGCGACCTGTTCGATTACTACCTCGAAGCCCCGGGCTTCCTCGGTGGCGGCATCGACAAAGCCGCCTCCCTCGCCGCCCGCATGGCCCAGATCAACCCCGCCGAGTATCAAACCGCCCAGGCCCAGATCGCCGAGCGCCGCAAGGAATTCAACAGCGCCGAGGAGCATTTCCGGCGCGCCGTCCAACTCGGCCCCCGTCAGGTCGGCCGCTTTATCGCCCTCGCCCGCTATCTTGACAAGCAGGGCCGCCCGGATGAAAGCGAAGCCGTCTTCGCGCAGGCCGAGAAAATCGCGCCCGATAACCCCGAACTGATGTTCGCTCAGGCCAAGTTCTACATCGAGCAGCGCCGCCACCTCGACAAAGCCCGCGATCTCCTCCACCGCTATATCCAGAGCGACCTCACGCCCGACGATCCACCGCGCCAGGATGCCGAGCGCCTCCTCAAGAAGGCCATCGGCGCCTGACCATGCCTCCGCGCGCTCCCCAGCGCCTTAGCCCAGCCGAAGCATTCCACTTTAGCGTCCAGGCGCTCCGAGCCAACAAGGTCCGCTCCATCCTCACCGCCCTCGGCCTCGTCATCGGCAACGCCGCCGTCATCCTCGTCGTCACCGTCTCGCTCACCGGCCGCGACCTCATCCTCAGCCAGATCCGCGCCGTCGGCTCCAATCTCATCTACGCTGCCTACCAGGCCGGCTCCACCACAAACTTCAACGCCGACGCCGACTACCTGAAACAAGCCGACGTCGACGCCATCCGGACGCAACTCGCCCCGCGCATAGTCGCCGCTTGCGGCGTCATGACCAACTACGACCAGATGTACCTGAACGGCCGCGCCCAGGACGTCGCCGTCATCGGCTCCGACGATCAGTACATCCTCATCCGCAATCTCCAACTCCTCGCCGGCCGCTTTCTCGATCCCTCCGACGTCCTTACCCGCCAGAAAGTGGCCATGCTCACCGAAAAGCTCGCCACCAAGCTCTTCGGAGGCCAGCAGGCCGCTGTCGGCCAGATCATCAAGATTCACCAACTCCGCTTCACCGTCATCGGCTCCTTCAAGGAACGCACCAGCACCTTCGGCCTCTCCGAACTCCGCGACGAAACCGTCCTCATCCCCATCACCGTCATCGACCTGTTCACCCGCATCGAGCGCATGGACCCGATCTACGTCCAGGCCCGCAACGCCGATGACGTCGAAGCCACCGCGCAAGCCGTCCGCCAGGTCATCGAAAGCCGCCACCGGAAGGGCGCGCTCTACAGCGTCGACACCCTCACCGCTATCCTCGACGCCGCCAATCGCATCACCTTCATCCTCTCCATTGTCCTGTTCGTCGTCGCCGCCATCGCGCTCGTCATCAGCGGCATCGGCATCATGAACATCATGCTCGTCACCGTCACCGAGCGAACCCGCGAAATCGGCCTCCGCAAAGCCGTCGGCGCCCCAAGCCAGGCCATCCTCCTCCAGTTCCTCGCCGAAAGCGTCATGATCAGCGTCGCGGGCGGCTTCATCGGCATCCTCATCGGCATCAGCATCCCGCTCAGCGTGCAGTTCTTCACCGACCAGGTCAAGGTCCCCGTCTCCGTCGTCTCGATCGTCGTGGCTTTCACCGTCTCGGTCGCCGTCGGCATCATCTTCGGAATGCTCCCGGCCCGGCGCGCCTCACAACTGAACCCCACCGAAGCTCTACGCTACGAGTAGATGCCCTCCACGCCAGCCGAACCCTCAGCCCTCCGTTTCATCCCGTCGATCGACGAACTCATCGCCTCGCTTGCCGACCTCGAGCCCCGCTTCCCCCGTTCCCTCATCGCCGCCGAATGCCGCCGCGCCGCCGCCCAAACGCGTGCCGCCATCCTCTCCGGCGCCCCGCCCCAATCCGAACCCCTCGCCGCCATCGTCCGCTCAAACCTGCTCGCGCTCGAACGCCCCACACTTCGCCCCGTCATCAACGCCACGGGAATTGTCCTCCACACCAACCTCGGCCGCGCTCCCCTCGGCGCCTTCCACTCCATCCCCGGCTACTCGAACCTCGAATATGATCTCCCGGCCGGCGAACGCGGCCACCGCGACTCGCACATCGGTCCACTCCTCGAACGCCTCCTCGGCGCACCCTCCATCGCCGTCAACAACAACGCCGCCGCCGTCTTCCTCGCCCTCCATGAACTCGCCGCCGGAGGCGAAGTCGTCATCAGCCGGGGCGAACTCGTCGAAATCGGCGACGGCTTCCGCATCCCCGAAATCATGACCCGCGCCGGCGCCATCCTCCGCGAGGTAGGAACCACCAATCGGACACGCCTGGAAGACTACTCCGCCGCCGTCAACGAGCGCACTCGCCTCATCCTCCGCGTCCACCCGAGTAACTTCCGCATCACCGGTTTCACCGCCCGTCCCGATCTGGCGTCGCTGGCCAAACTCGCCCGCCAATACGGCATCCCGCTTTACGAAGATCTCGGCAGCGGCGCCCTCACTTCCGCCGTCCTCCCCGCATCGCTCGACGAACCGCCCGCTCAGGCCAGCCTCCAGGCCGGCGTCAATTTAGTCAGCTTCAGCGGCGACAAACTCCTCGGCGGTCCCCAGGCCGGCATTCTCTCCGGCGACGCCCCTCTCATCGCCCGCCTCCGCCGCAACCCGCTCTTCCGCGCCCTGCGCCTCGACAAACTCATCCTCGAGTCCCTCGCCTCCACCCTCCGCGCGTACCTGTTCGAAAGCTACGACAGCATCCCCGCCCTCGCCTTCCTCGCCGCTTCCCCCGAGTCGCTCCGCATCCGTGCCGCCCGCTTCGCCGAGACCCTCACCCCGCATCTCCCCGCCGGCTCGACGCTCGACCTCGCACAAGGGGAATCCTTCGCCGGCGGCGGCGCCACTCCCGGCCAGCCTCTTCCCACCTGCCTGATCCGCATCGCCTGCCCCTCGCCTCACGCCGTCGAACGCCGCTGCCGCCTCTCCGATCCCGCCGTCCTCGTTCGCCTCGACGCCGGCCGCGTCATCGTCGACCTCCGCGCCGTCTTCCCCGAAGAAGAACCATCTCTCGCACGCGTGCTCGCCGAAGCCCTCGCGCCCCGATAGCCCGAATTGGCTATCGCCCCTCTCATAACCATCGCCGCACATTCGCCGTCTTGTCTTTCGGACCTGATAGCATCGCATCGCGATTTCGTGCAACATAGTAAGATTCCATGCTTGGCTCGATCCGGACGTCGTGAGCCAGCCGGAGTCTCCCGGACTTGAGACTCGTCCGAACCGGTAACGGCTCGGAGAACTTTAACGCCTCACTAAGCGAGGGAAGGTTGGAATCCACTGAATGAACGAGCAGCACCCACCATCGGCATTGGAGCAAGTAAGTCCCGGTGTGCTCGAATCTCCCGCCACCCCGCGCAGGGATTTGTCTGGTGAGGCTACGCCGCCCTCCCGCGGCCGAGGCTGGATATGGCTGCTCGTCCTCGCACTCGTAGGTGCCGGAGCCTACTACTATTGGTCGCACCGCCCCGCGCACGCCTCCACCGCCGATCCATCCGCCCCCGCGGCGGGTGCGCGTGGCCGTGGACCCATGGTCACACCCGTTGTCACCGCTAAGGCGCGCCGCGGCGACATCGGCGTCTTCCTCAACGGCCTCGGCGCCGTTACACCAATTTACACGGTCACCATCAAAAGCCGCGTCGACGGGCAACTGATGGAGGTCCATTACAAAGAAGGCGACTTAGTCCACCAGGGCGACCTCCTGCTCGAAATCGATCCCCGCCCCTACCAGGTTCAACTCGAACAAGCCGAAGGCCAACTCATCAAGGACCAGGCCGCCCTCGACAACGCCCGCATCGACCTCGCCCGTTACGATACGTTGCTCAAACAAAACGCCGTCCCCGAACAAACCCTGGCCACGCAAAAAGCCCTCGTCGTCCAGGACGAAGGCATCGTGAAAACCGACCAGGGCCAGATCGACAACGCCAAACTCAACCTCGTCTACTGCCACATCACCGCCCCCATCACCGGCCGCATCGGCCTCCGCCTCGTCGACCCCGGCAACATCGTTCACGCCGCCGACACCAACGGCCTCCTCGTCATCACCCAGATCCAGCCCATCAGCGTGATCTTCACGCTCGCCGAGGACCAGCTTCCCGATATGCTTCGCAAATGGCGC
>JAJYCN010000055.1 GCA_021778335.1 Acidobacteriota bacterium
TGCCGTCGATGACGAATTCGCCGTGCGAGCCCCACATCTCGCGATAGAGATCCCACGACATGTCGCCATTGCCGATCGGATCGTAGTTCGGGTCGGGATGCCGTTGATAGAGATAGGGAAAATATCCCTCACCCCAGGCCGCAATCATGTAATCGGACGGATAGCGGTTCTTTTCATACGCCTTGCCGTGCCCGAATAGTCCCGCGCTCTCGAGTTTCTGTATCCGCTCGCGCACTTGTTTCGGCGTTGCATTCAGTTCGCGCTGCAGCACAGCGTTCATCTTATTTGTGCTGGGAAACGTGCTGCAGAGCAGCAGGGCGCTCAGGTTCTGCTGGTACTTGAGCGCGTAGGCCTGCGCCAGCACGCCGCCGTAGGAGTGGCCCAGTAAAGCGATTTTGCCGAGTTTCAACTCCCGCCGCACCTGCTCGACGTCTTCCACCATCGCTTCCACCGTGTAGCCGGAAGGATCGTCCAACTTCTCCGACTTGCCCGAGCCTCGCTCGTCGATGAAGATGAGGCGATGGGTTCGCGCCAGCGGGGCCAGGTAGGGCAGGAAATAGTCGTGCGAAGCGCCGGGCCCGCCGTGCACCAGCACCAGGGGCGAGCCTTGCCCGAACGCCTCGTAGTAAATTAACACCCCATTCGCATCGACGTATCCGCTGTCGATAGGAAACGTAGCCGCCCCAAGCGGTGCGGCGAGAAGAACCAACGCGGCAAAAAATTTCATATGTGAGCTTCCTTTCCGTTTACGGCACAGTGTAGCAGCGCGATAATCATGGCATGCCTACTGATCGCCGCGAATTTTTCGAGCGGATGGCCGCCGCGCTTCCGTTGATTTACGCCGGCCTTCCCCGCGCTCAGGCCGCTCCCTCTCAACTCGGAATGCCGGGTCCCTTTCCCGGCCGCGTCGTCGCCGTCGAACATCCGGCGTCGATCGTCAACGGCCAGTACCAGCCCGAAACGATCCAGGAGATGATGCACCGCGGCATGCAGGAACTCACTGGCGCTCCCTCCTGGCAGGACGCTTGGCGCGCCTTGTTCCAGAAGGGCGACGTCGTCGGCATCAAGGTCAGCCCGGTCGGCGGCCCGCACCTGTGCTCGGACGCATCCGTCATGCACGGCATCCTCGAAGGCCTCTACGCCGCGGGCCTGCCGAAATCCAACATCATCGTGTACAACCGGTACCGCCAGGAACTGCTCGCCGGCGGCATCGACAAGTGGCTGCCCGAGGGAATCCACTGGGAAGCGGCCTCGGAGGCCTACTCGGAGACACAGCACGACATGGAAGGCTACGACCGCGACCACTTCATGGAAATGTCGCTCATCAAGCCCGGTGAAAGCTTCGACGACCCGATCAACCGCCGCTCCTACGTCGCCCGCGTCGTCACCCAGCGTGTGAACAAGATCATCAATCTTCCGATCGTGAAGCACCATCAGTCGGCCGGCGCCACCATCGCGCTGAAAAATCTCTCGCACGGCAACGTGAACAACGTGAACCGCAGCCACGTGACAAGCACGCTCAACGCCTGCGGCGTGTTTATTCCCTCTGTCGTCAGCCTGCCTGTCATCCGTGACAAGGCCGTGCTGCATATCGCCGATGGCGTCAAGGCGCAGTACCACGGCGGGCCCAGCGGCCGTCCGCAGTTTCAGTGGGAACACAAAACGCTGTACTTCGCCACCGACCCCGTCGCGCTGGACAAGACCGGGTTGAAGGTGCTCGACGCCAAGCGCAAGGAGGTCGGCATGCTGCCCATCGCTCTATCGAAGCCCGATAAATACAGCACGTTCCTCAACTGCCAGGTGGAGCATATCGAGATCGCCGGCCAGCTTGGCTTGGGCGTGTTTGACGACAACAAGATCGACGTGCGGCGGTTGAATCTCGCTTGAAGCCTCGCATCGGAATTCACACTTCGATTTCGGGAGCGCTGGAAAACGCGGCCCTGCACGCCGCCGCGATCGGCGCGGACGCGTTTCAGATCTTTACCGCGAGCCCGCGGATGTGGCGCGCCCCGGCGATCGATCCCGCGCAGGCGGAAAAACTCAAGGCCGCGCGCGAGCGCCTGGGCCTGGCGCCGCTCGCCGTGCACGCCAGTTACCTGGTCAACCTGGCCTCCTCGTCCGAGGAACTGCGCGCGCGCTCGACGGCGGCGTTCCAAGCGGAGATCGAGCGCGCCGCGGCCGTAGGCGCGGACTACCTCATTGTGCACCCCGGAAACTACAAGGGAGGGACGCTGGAGGAGGGGGTCGCGCGGGCGGCAAAATCGCTGGTGGAATCTGCAAGATGTAGCGTTACCGGTAACGTTATCAGTCGCGTTCTTGTGCTGCTCGAAAACACCGCCGGAGGCACAAATCAGCTCGGTGGCCGGCTTTCCGACCTGGCCGCGATCCGGGCCGCCGCCCAACCCAAAATGCCCCTCAAACTCGGTTTCTGCATCGACACCTGCCACGCGCTCGCCGCCGGCTACGACGTCGCCTCCGCCGCCGGCCTGCGCAAAACCGTCGCCGAAATCGACCGCGTACTGGGCCTCGACAACGTCCCGGTTTTTCACGCCAACGACAGCATCGGCGCGCTCGGCTCGCATCTGGACCGCCACGCCAACATCGGCGAAGGCGCCATCGGCGAAGAAGGCTTCCGCCGCATTCTCCGGCATCCGCGCCTGCGGGGCAAGACATTTCTGCTCGAAACGCCGATCGACAACGAAGGCGACGACCGCCTCAATGTAGAGACTCTTCGCCGCCTCAGCGGGGTGTGACCGTATACTGAAGAATTCGCATGCTCCTTTCGATCCTGATCCCGGTCTACAACGAGCGGACCGTGGTGGAGCGAAGTATCGGACTCGTCCTGAAAGCGCCCCTGCCGGAAGACATGGAGCGCGAGTTGATCGTCGTTGACGACCGCTCGACCGACGGCACGTCGGAGATTCTCGACGCGCTGGCCGCCCGGGATCCGCGCATCCGGCTCATCCACAAGCCCGTCAACCAGGGCAAAGGCGCCGCCATCCGCACGGCGATTGAGTACGCCACCGGCGATTTCGCCCTCATCCAGGACGCCGACCTCGAATACGACCCCAACGAGTATCCGCGTCTGCTGCGGCCACTGCTCGACGGCAACGCGGACGCGGTGTTTGGCTCGCGCTATCTGGTGAGCGAGCAGACGCGCGTGCTGCCATTTTGGCACTCGATGATCAATAAGGCACTCACTGGCATTTCCAACATGTTCTGCAATCTCAACCTAACGGACATGGAGACGTGCTACAAGGTGTTCCGCACCGACCTGCTGAAGAGCATCCCGATCCGCTCGAACCGCTTCGGCATCGAGCCGGAAATCACGATGAAGGCGGCCAAGCGGCAATTCCGCATCTATGAGGTGCCGATCAGCTATCACGGGCGGAGCTACGAAGAGGGAAAGAAGATCGGGTGGCGGGACGGCGTGAAGGCGCTTGGCGTCATCCTGCATTTCTGGCTGATCGACGATCTTTACGCGCAGCCGTACGGACGCGGGTTTCTGACCAACCTTACCGGCACGCCGCAGTATCTGAACTGGATGACATCGCTGCTGCGGCCGCATCTCGGGGTTACGGTGCTGGAGGTTGGCGCCGGCATCGGCAACCTCGCGGGGCGGCTCATGGGCCGGAGGCTCCGCTACGTTGCCGGCGAAAAGGATCCGCTCTACCTCCACGCGCTGCGCAACCGCTTCCTGCGTACGCCGAACGTGAGCGTCCGGAAGCTCGATCCTGATTCTCCGTCCGACTTTGCGGACCTTGGCGAGCGGTTCGAGAGCGTGCTCTGCGTGAACGTGCTCGAGTATCTCGATGAGCCGGCAATGCTGGGCTCGATCGGGTCGGTGCTTCAGGACGGAGGCTTGCTGATTACGCTGGTTCCGCAGAGCCAATCGCTTTACGGATCGATTGACAAGACGCTGGGCCACAAGCAGCGATTCGAGCAGGACGACCTCGCCTCGACGCTCCGCGATTACGGCTTCGACACCGTGAAGGTGATCCAACTGAACAAGATTTCCCGGCCGGCGTGGTGGTTCACCGGCAAGGTCCTCGAGAGCAAACGACTCAGCAAACTCATGCTGAAACTGTTCGACAAGACCGTTTGGCTGACCCGCCGCATCGATCCCTTGCTGCCATGGAAGGGACTGTCGCTGATTCTCATCGCGCGGAAGCGCCCGGGCCGCGCATGAATTTTCATTTCGCTTCCTGCAATGAGATGTTCGGTTCGGCCGATGCTCGCGGTCTGGCGGCGCAGTGCCGCACGCTGCGCGAAGCCGGTTACGAAGGCATCGAGATCGCTCCGTTCACGCTTTCCGACAGCCCTTCGTTACTTAGCGCCGGTGCGCGCCGCGAATGCCGGGACGCGATTACGGCCGAGGGAATGCGTTTCGTGGGCCTGCACTGGCTGATGGTTTCAAGCGAAGGGCTCCATGTCACCGCTCCCGACGCGGCTCTGCGAGCGCGCGGCTGGGAGCGCATCCGCGAACTGGTGGACCTGTGCGCGGATTTGGGCGACGGCGGCGTGATGGTGTTCGGTTCGCCGAAGCAGCGCGGCACAACCGGCGGGCTCAAACCGTCCGAGGCGGTCGAGCATTTCGTAGAGGGGCTTGGCGGCGCCGCTCCGCACGCCGGGGACAGGGGAGTTACGATTTTGGTCGAAGCGCTTCCGTTGAACCAATGCGACGTGATTGTGAACCTCGCGGAGGCAGCCGGGGTTGTCGCGCGGGTGAATCATCCCGCGGTGAAGACGATGTTCGACACACACAACGCCGTGGATGAGACGGAGCCGCACGCGGCTCTGATTGAGCGCTACTGGTCTCTGATTCGCCACGTTCATGTCAATGAGACAGATGGCCGGCATCCCGGCGCGGATGGTTACGACTTCGCTCCGGTTCTGGCGGTTCTTCAGCGTCTGAACTATAGCGGGTGGGTGTCGGTGGAGGCATTCGATTTCGCGCCCGGCGCCGAACGCATCGCGCGCGAATCGATCGCTCATCTCAAGCGCCAGGGGGGACTCGCATGAGCAACGCGTATCTGGTCACCGGCGGCGCGGGTTTCATCGGCTCGATGCTGGTTCGCGCGCTGCTCGAGCGCAATGACGGGACGGTCGCCGTGATCGACAATCTTCTCACCGGCAGGGAAGCGAATCTCACTGAGGTTGCCGGCCGCATCGTGTTCCACCGCACCGACATTCGCGACGCGGCGGCCACGGCGCGCGCGATCTCGGGCGCCACCCACGTCTTCCACCTGGCTGCGATTCCTTCGGTGCCGCGCTCGATCGACGATCCGGTGCCGTCGCACGAGGTCAATATCGACGGGACGTTCAATGTGCTGCGCGCGTGCGCGGAAGCCAAGGTGAAGCGCGTGGTCTATGCCGCCTCGTCGTCGGCGTACGGTGACACGCTCGTGCTGCCCAAGGTCGAAACGAAGATGCCGCAGCCGAAGTCTCCCTACGCGGCGCAGAAGTTGATGGGTGAGTACTACTGCTCGGTGTTCACCTCGTGTTTTGGCCTGGAGACGGTGGCGCTGCGATTCTTCAATGTTTACGGCCCGCGACAGGACCCGTCGAGCCCGTACTCCGGCGTGTTGAGCCTGTTTATGAAGGCGCTGCTCGGGCGGACCTCGCCGGCGATCTTCGGCGACGGCGAGCAGTCCCGGGACTTCACTTACGTCGAAGACGTCGCCGCGCTGGTCATCAAGGCTGCGTTCGCGCCGGGCGTGGCCGGGAAGATGTACAACGCGGGCAACGGCGGGCGCTACACGCTGAACTTCATTTGGGAACTGCTGCAGCGGATCGAGGCGGTCACGCTTCCCGCAAAATACGGGCCGCCGCGCGCCGGCGACGTTCGGGACTCGCAGGCAGATACGACGCTTGCCGTGCGCGATCTCGGCCACGCCCCGCAGTTCACGATGGAAGAGGGCCTGCGCCGGACGCTCGACTGGTACCGGGCGAGCCTCGGCGCCTAACTCGGTTCAAGCGGCTTACCGATTTCCCAATGATGCCCGTATGGGTCCGCGAGGCGTCCGACGCGCCAGCCGTATTCCTGGTCCGCGACCGG
Organism: Acidobacteriota bacterium; assembly: GCA_021778335.1. Taxonomy (GTDB): domain Bacteria; phylum Acidobacteriota; class Terriglobia; order Bryobacterales; family Bryobacteraceae; genus JAJYKC01. The sequence continues at coordinate 6,059 of JAJYCN010000055.1, forward strand.
CCACACCTGGCGCGCTCCGGCCGCCACGGCGCGCGCGAAAAGCGCATCGGGGTTCCCGGTTACCAGGACGATGCGCACCGTGCTTCCGCCGAGCGTTTCGGGGCTGAAGTTGGCGTGTTCGGGCGATTCGTCCGCGACCCAGAACGCCGCTCCGTCCACCACTAACTTCGAGACCACCGCGCCGTCGGGCGCTTCCACGCGAAACTCCTCTGTTGCTCCGAAGGCGGACTTGTAAAACTCGACCGCCTGCGCTCCGCGACGTACCGAAAGCATCGGCTCGATCATCGTTCTCGCACCTCGGGGCTATTATCACGCACGGGCCGCGCCGGTGCGGTATGATGCCTCTACGATTCCACGCGTAATCCGTACTCCGCCCCCGCTCCGGCGAAACCGCTCAACCTAACCAGGAGAAATCATGAATCGCCGTCATCTGTTTCAGCTTGCCGCGGCTGCCGCGGCCTTCCGCACGGACGCCATCGAACGCGTTCACGCCGCGACCAACCCGGTTGCCGGAACGCCACCGGAGGCCGTCGCCTCGAACGAAGATTTCTGGGCGGCGGTCCGCGAGTCGTTCAGCATCGACCGCAACATCATCAACCTCAACAACGGCTACTGCAGCCCATCGCCGCGTTCGGTGCAGGACATGATGCAGCGCATGCTCGAGTTTTCGAACATGGGGCCGGTACACACGATGATCCAGGTGCTCGAGCCGCAGATCGAGATGGTGCGCGAGCGACTGGCGCGCGCGGCCGGCTGCTCTCCCGAGGAGATGGCCATTACACGGAACGCCAGCGAGTCGCTCGAGAACGCGCAGTATGGCCTGGATCTCAAGCCGGGCGATGAAGTCCTGACGACGAACCAGGATTACCCGCGCATGCTCACGACCTTCCGCCAGAGGGAGCGGCGCGAGGGCATCGTGCTCAAGGAGATTTCCTTTCCGGTTCCCACGCTTGGCATGGACGACCTCTATCAGCGGTTCGAGAGCGCCGTCACTCCCAAGACGAAGCTCATCCTCGTGTGCCACATCACCAACCGCACCGGGCAGATCTTCCCGATCCGGCGGATCTGCGACATGGCGCACTCGCGCGGCATTCCCGTGATCGTAGACGGCGCCCACGCCTTCAACCACTTCCCGTTCCAGATCTCCGATCTCAACTGCGATTACTACGGGACAAGCCTGCACAAGTGGACTTACGCGCCGATGGGCACGGGCTTTCTTTATATTCGTAAGTCGCGGATCGCCTCGACCTGGCCGCTGATGGCCGCCGAAAAGCGCCAGGACGACAACATCCGCAAGTTCGAGGAGATCGGCACGCACCCGGCGGCCAATCACAACGGCATCACGGAAGCTCTGCTGTTCAACGAGAACCTGGGCATCGGCCGGAAGGCCGCGCGGCTGCGCTACCTGCGCGACCGCTGGGCGCCGCGTCTGGCCGAGAACCCGAAGTGCCGGATTCTGCACAGCGCGGATCCGGCGCAGTCGGCGGGCATCGGCTTCCTCGCCTTCAACGGCGTGGACCCGCTGAAGATGTCCGACATTCTCTGGAACAAGCATAAGATTCTGACGGCTTACATGCCGCACGAAGAATATACCGGATTGCGTATTACACCGAACGTGTATACGACGGTCCGCGAAATCGACTGGTTTGCAGAGACGGTGGAGCACGAACTCGCGCACGCGTGAGGGTCCGGGGCCGCGCGGATCGGGCCGGTTTCACGGTCTAATAAAGAATAAAGATGAAAGCTCTGGTTTACGTGTCGTTCAAGAAGACGGTTCTCGATCCGCAGGGGCAGACGATCCGCAAGGCGCTGGTTGGGATGGGACATCACTCGATCGCCGAGGTGCGGCAGGGGAAGGTGTTTGAGATCGATCTGGCGCCGGGGACCGAGCGCAAGCAGGCCGAGGCCGAGATCAGCCAGATCGCCAACGATGTTCTGGCGAACCCGGTGATCGAGGAGTACCGGGTCGAGATTGTGGACTGAGGCGCGTGCGCTTTTCTTTCGATCGCGCACAACGGAGCCGCGCGGCTTGCGCCGCTCGCGGCCCTGTGCGCTAGCGCAGGCCTTCGGCCAGGCGTAGTTCGCCTAACTCCTGTTCGATCGTGTAGGCGTAGTACTGTCCGTTTGGCGTCATGACAATGCTCATTGCCGGGTCCAGGCCGGCGCGGTCCGGGGGATCGATCCGGGCGACGAGCATGCGGCGGCCGGTCAGGCGGTCCAAGCGGTAGACATGAGCCGGAAGCTCGTCTTGTTTGTAGATGAGGACCGACCGCTCATCTTCGCCCCAACCCACGAGCAGCTCGCCCGGCTCCATGCCCTGGATCTTCAACCCGCCGCCGCGCGTGTCCACCGGATATCCGGAGATGGCGCCATTCACCATGGCCAACACGTAGCGGCCGTCCGGCGTCGCTCCGGCGCCGGCGTAAACCGAGCCTGCCGGCGTGACGGGTTCGGGTTCGGCGCCGGCATTGGTGTCCATCACGAACATCCGGCGTCCGGGTTCGCCGTGGCTTCCGAGCAGCCAAAGCTTTTTCCCATCGCCTAAGAATCCCACGCGTTCGAGTTCGAAGCCGTCGAGCACGATTCGCCGTGGTTGGCCGGGGCCGATCGGATACATCACGATGTCGCGGCGGAGCTCGTCCACGGCTACGGCCCAGTCTCCGTCGCGCGACATCACCGGCAGGAGGCCCTCGCCGAGTTTCTCGGCCGGTCCGCCATCGGTTGGGCGGATGAAGGCCAACTGAGTTTCCCCGGCGCCTTCGCCGGTTTCGGAGAAGGCGATGCGGCTTCCATCGGCGGAGATGCCGGAGGCCAGGCCGAAATCGAGCCAGGTCAAGTCGCGGTCGCGCGTGGCGCCGGGCGAATGAAAGAGGATTCGCTGGCGGAAATCGAGTCCTTCGAGCAGCGCCTCTCCGTTTCGAGAGACGTCCTCGAGCACGAGACTTGCCGACTCGCGGAGCACCAAGCGCTCGCGGCTGTCAAGGGAAACGGCCCACAACTCATGGCGCGTGCCGGCGCGGGCGGCGGTGAACCAGATCTCGTCGCCCCGGGCCGACCACGCGAGACCGTCCGCATCGGCAAAGCGCTCCGAAAGCGTTTTCTTGCGGCCGTTCCGGTCCACGACGACGACCTCGCCCGCCGTGTCGTTGCCGGCCGGATGCTCGAACATCGCCACACGCTTTCCGTCGGGAGAAACGCGGACGCCGGAAAAATGGCCGGGCGTTTGGGCGAGCACGGCGCCGAGGGGATATTGCAGTTCCGCGCCGTCTCCCGTATCCCGGATCACCGCCAGATCCTTTCCGCCGGGCGACCAGTCGGCGAACTCCACGCGGTCCATCAACTGTTTCGGCGCGGACCCCTGCGTCACGGTGGCGAGCATGCCCCGCGGCCTGAGCGAACCTGGACTGATGCGCGGCTTCAAGATCACCGCCATCTCCTTCGTGCGCGAAACCGCGAGCAACGCAGCATCCTGGATGCCCGCCGGATGCGACTCCTGGTTCTCAAACCCGACGCTGAAGATCTCCGGCGGCTCGTCTTCCCACGCCGCGCTATAAAGCACGCCGTTGTCCGGGGTGAATCGCGCCGCCTCGATGCGGCCGCGGCGGAAGGTCAGGCGGCGGAACTGCAACTGGGGCAGGGGGTGGGTCCAGGTTCCGATCTGGTATCCGGCGAGTCCGGCCGCGATTATGGCCACCGCGGCCAGGGCAAGCGTGGGGAGCCGGCTCGGATGTCCGACGCGCTCCACGATGACCTGCTGGGTCGATAGGCCCGCGGCAGGCTGGCCTTGCGCGACCGCGCTCAGGGCGAAGGCGAGATCCCGCGCCGATTGGAACCGCTCGCCGGGGTTCTTGTCGAGGCACCGGTGAAGAATCTCGGCGAGGCCGGGGCCCAGGCCGGCGATCTCTGGCGGTTCGTCATGCAGGATGGCGTGCATCACGTCGACCGGGACTGTCCCGGAGAACGGCAGGCGTCCGGAGAGCAACTCGTACAATACGCAGCCCAGGCTGAAGATGTCGGCGCGGCCGTCGGCGGACAGGTGGCGGATCTGCTCCGGCGCCATGTATGCGGCTGTGCCGACGATGCCTGGCTGGCGGCCCTCCTCGTCCTGGCTCCTGGCGAGTCCGAAGCCGAGGACCTTCACCACGCCGTCGCGGGTGAGGAAGAGATTGTCCGGGTTGATGCCGCCGTGAACGATGCCGCGCGCGTGGGCCGCAGCCAGGCCGCTGGCGGCCTCCTGGATGTAGCCGGCGGCTTTTCGGGCTGGGATGCGCCCTTCCTCGCGCAAGAGTTCGCCGAGCGCCGATCCGTCGAGGGGTTCGGAGACGAGGAACGGGACGCCGTCGTGGACGCCGAAGTCATAAATCGCCAAAATGTTTGGATGATTCAGCCGGCCCACGGCCTCGGCCTCGAGCCGGAACCGCTCCAGGCGGGGGGCATCGGCGGCAAACTCGCGGGGCAGGGTATTCAGGGCGACGTCACGCTTCAGCCATTCGTCGCGCGCGCGATACACTTCCCCCATGGCGCCGGCGCCGAGGCGTCCGGTGATTTCGTACACTCCCAACCGGTCGCCGGCGGCGAGGGTCATGGCGTGCACGCATTCATACTGCTATTTTTGTCCGGCGGGTTCCGGGGCCGGGGCGGGCGGTTCGGCGGCGTCGATGGTTTTGGTTTGCGCGACCAAGAGGATGCCGCGCTCGCTCTCTTTCACCGACAACTCCGCCACCACCGGGAGCGGCGTATTGATTTCGGCGGTCATCGTTCGCGATTCATGCCGGTTTAGCACGAAGGGAGCCGGATGGATGACCGGTTCGGGCTTGTGCGCGTCCGGAGTTCCCGGTTCGAAGGCGTCGACGGCCACCATGAGCGGGACGGTCGCCATATCCCTTTCGTTGGTGAGCACGAGCGTGATCGCCACGCCGCCCGCGGCGTTCCGCTTCATCTCGAGATTGGAAGAAACTTTCGGTGTGATGGTTTCCCCGCATGCGCCGAGCAACACCAGCGCCGCCGTAGCGCACGCAAACCACCCATAGGCCCGCAGACTCAATCCACCCTCCTTGCAGCGTATAGTAGCAACGGCACGGCGGCCAGTTGCGCGATGGAGCACAGGGCCGCCACCGCTGGGCGATGCACTCCGTACAACAGACCCGCCGTGGCGCTTCCTGCAAACCACGCGAGCCCGTAGATCGTATTGTAAATGCCAAACGCCTTGCCGCGCCGCTCGACGGGGACCGATTCGGAAATTCCCGCGCGGATCAGCGACTGGTGGGCACCGAGGCCGGCGCCCCAGCAGACCATACCGGCGATGGCCGCCCCGCTCCCCCCGAGCAGGACGAGCGGCGCGCTTGCCGCGCAGAGGACGACGCCGGTGACGAGGGCGGGCGCGCCGAAGCGGTCCCAGGCTTTGCCGAACGCGGGGAGCAGGAGCGCGTCGCTGCCGTTGGCCACCGCGAACAGCAGTGGAATCGCGGCGGCGGCCATGACGTGCGTTGTGGCGAGGTGGAATGCGATCAGGGGGAAATCCAGCACGCCAAAACCGAGCAGGGCGCCCGCGGCAACGTAGAACCAGAACAAGCGCGGCTCGGCGCCGTTGCCGGCGGCTGTTGCGCGGCGCTCGAATTCCTGTGGGCGGGGAAACCAGACGCGGGCCGTAAGCAGCGCGGCCAGGGAGGCGCCGAAGGGGATGGCCAGCATGGCGAAGGCGCTCTGGTAGCGGCCGGTCGCGTGGAGCACGGCGGCGACGGCGAGCGGGCCGAGCAGCGCTCCGGTTTCATCGAGCGCCTCATGGAGAGTGAACCCCCAGCCGCGCCCGGTTGCGCTTGCGGCGGCGGAGAGCATGACGTCGCGCGCGGGGGTGCGGAGGCCCTTGCCGGCGCGTTCGGCGATGATGAGCAGCGCCGCCGTTTCCCAACGCCCGGCGAGGGCGAGCATGGGAACGGCTCCCAGGTTGACGATGGCGCCGGCGATGACCAGCGGCCAGTATGCGCGGGTGCGGTCCGCCCAGGCGCCGGAGGCCAGGCGGAGAGTGTAGCCGACGAGCTCGCCGAAGCCGCTCACGAGGCCAACGATGGCGGCGGTAGCGCCGAGCTGCGCCAGATAGGGTCCGGTGATGCTGCGCGCGCCTTCGTAGCAGAAGTCTGCGAAGAGGCTGACGATGCCGATGGCGACGATGAAGCGGACGGCGTTCTGGCGCGTGAGCGTCATAAGCGCCACTAGAGCAGTCCGCCTCCGGCGCGTTTGGCGAGTTTCTTTTCGAGGCGCTCACGGCGGCGGGCCAGAGCCGGAGCGGATTCATGATTCAGCGCGGCCAAGGTGAACTCGAGGGCGGCGGCGGGGTTGCCTTCGCGGTGCTCGAAGTGCTTGGCCAGTTCTTCGAGGGCCTGGGCGCGGAAGGGATTCCGCACTCCGGCGAGTTCCCGCCACGTAGCGACGGCGGCGGCGATTTGCCCGAGTTTCTTTTCGAGCGCCGCGGCGTCCCAGAGGGTTCGGAATAGCAGATCGTCGTTGAGACCGCGCTCGATGGCGGCGCGGAACAGATCGAGCGCGCGTGCTTCGTCGCCCATCTGGCGGCACCAGCGCGCGACGCCGACCATCTCGGCGCCGTGGAGGCCGGCGGCGGCCTCCCGTGCCGGAACGAACGCACGCGGCGCGATGCCGCACAAACAAGCCAGAGTCAAAATGTCGCTGACGTTGTGCGAGAAGACGGAAGCGAGGCGGGCGGCGCGGCCGGTGCGGAGGTAATCGAAGTAGAGCGAAGGGATGAGAGATCCCGGCACGTCGTCCTGGCGCTCGATGCCGAGGATGCGCGACTCGATCTCGACCAGGCGGCAGCTTTCCAGGCGCAGCTTCCACAGGCGCCGCGCGGTGTAGAGCAGGTCGAGATGATCCATGCGGGCGAAGGGCGGGCGCGCGCGTGTGAGGCGGTAGCGGGTTTCAAGCAGGGGTTGATCGTATGCCTTGCCGTTGTAGGTGACGAGCACGCGGAAGGGTTCGAGATGCGCGGCGAGGGCGGCGAGAACGCTCGGCTCTTCGCCGGGTTCGCGGAGGAAAAACTGGCGAACGCGAAAGCCGTCGGGGGTGATTCTTCCGACTCCGATGAGGAACGCGAAAGTGCCGGCTCCGCCCGCGAGCCCGGTGGTTTCGGTGTCGAGAAAGGCCCACTCGGCCGGGCCGGCGTCGCGGACTTCGCCGTTGGAGATATCGCGGAACAGGTCCCGCGGAAGATCGGCAAGTTCGCCGACGCTGGCGCTTCCGTGGTAGCGGTGCGCGGCGTGATGGGTCTCGGTCTCCCAGTGTTTGCCTTGCGGGGTTTCGACTTCGGTTCCGGGCAGGGCGTCCGAGACGTCGTATTGAACCGGTTCGCGTGCGGGTGGGGGCGATTCGAAGCGTTGGTTGATGCCCGCGATTTTTGCGCGGAGCATTTCGAGTTGCTCGTTGATATCACCCGCCATGCTTCGCCTTTGGTTCGCCTCGCGGAAACACCCAGGATAGCATCGTGGGCCGGGAGCGCGATCACAGTGGTTTTTGGTTTCCGATTCAGGTACTTGCATGACGATGCGGCCGGCAAAGGGGGTATGCTGGGCTTGGGGACGCGAGGACGGGGTTTGCGCGCCGATCCAGGAATTATGGCGAGTGGTACGATGAGATCAGAGAGGGTGACTGACGATGAAGTATGACACGACTTGGGATTGATGCTCCGGGACGCCCGGAAGATCAATTGTCTTTCCAACGCTCGGCGAGCTTCAGGTATTCACGGTAGGCGGTGGGTTGTGTCTTTTGCCGCTCTGCGATCCAGTCCTTCAGTACAACGGCACTCTGGATTGCGGCGCTTTTGAAGAAGCTCTTGAGCATGGCTTCATCGGCTTCGCGTGCTTCGATTCGGATCGACATTTCCTCGAAGAAATTGGTGACAGCAGCGATGTTGGATGAACTGACCTCGCTGGTCGTTTTCTGACCCTGGACCACGAGGCGGACGTCGTTGCGCCTCTCCACGAAGGTGGGATCATTCCAGCGTTCGGCGAACCGCGCCGCCGACGACTGGCGGGAAAGCTGAACCGTCCTCCAGATCGTGTACAGGATCCCGGCGGCGCCAGCAACCGCGGCGGCAAACTCGATTTCTTTTTTGCCTGGGTCTCGCTCGTAGGCGTGAAAGCCGATGGCCGCGATCGCTATGACGGTGAAAATCGAGCCCTTCCATGCACCGGTTCCTCGCATGGGTTGAATTATATCCTCACTGCTGCGGACTCGTGATGCGGCCGAGCGCTAACTAGCGGCGGGAGGCGGCGACGTATTCGTCGCGGCAGCGGCTGGAGCAGAAGTAGTAGGTTTCGCCGTTGATGGTCTGGCGGATGGCGTGAGCTTCGACGGTGTAGGTGCCGCAGACGGGATCGCGTTTGAGTTCGCCGGTGAGGGGTAGGGACGGGGGGCTGGGCTGTTGGCGCGCGGGGGAGGACTGCTGTGTCTGAAACAGCGACGCGAAGCCTTGCAGGACGGCCCGGATGAGGGCGCGCGCGATGGAGATCACGAAAATACTGAGGAAGAGATAGACAACAAAGCGGACCATCGCGGCTGCTTCCATTCTATCTTGTGAGTGTGAGTACGATTCCCCCATCCGCCCAGCGGTTTCTCGACCGCCAGCGGGGGCGCCTCGGCGAGCTTGCGCGCCGGCCCCGCATTGTGTTCCCCGAAGGGAGCGATCCGCGCATTCAGAAAGCGGCCCAGCGGCTGCGCGAGGAGGGGCTGATTGAGCCGGTGCTGCTCGAAGCCGGGAAGCTGGATGCCGCGGCGTGCGAGCGCTACGCGGGGCTCTATCTGGAACGGCGCCGGGCGAAAGGCGCCACGGAGAACGAAGCGAATGAGGCCGCGGGGCATCCGCTGTATCACGGGGCGTTGATGGTGGCCGCCGGAGACGCGGACGGTTTTGTGGGCGGCGCGGCGAACACGACGGCCGAGACGGTTCGCGCGGGGCTGCGGTCGATTGGCGCGGCGCGCGGCGTGAAGACGGTATCGAGTTGCTTTCTGATGGCGGTGCACGATGAGTCCTACGGGGCGGGCGGGTTGCTGGTGTTCGCCGATTGCGCGGTGGTGATCGAGCCGGATGCGGCTCAGCTTGCCGACATTGCGGTGGCGAGCGCGCGGAGCGCCAAGGCGTTGATGGAGGCGGCGCCGCGGGTGGCGCTGCTGTCGTTTGCCACGCGCGGGAGCGCCGAGCACGACTCGATTACGACGATCCGCGAGGCGCTGGCGCTGGCGCGGCAGGCGGCGCCGGAGGTGGATTTCGACGGCGAGATGCAGGCGGACGCGGCTCTGGTGGCGGCGGTGGGCGCGTCGAAAGCACCCGGGTCGAGCGTGGCGGGGCGGGCGAACACGCTGGTGTTTCCGAATATCGCGGCGGGGAATATCGGGTACAAGCTGGTGGAGCGGCTTGGGGGCGCGGTGGCGCTGGGGCCGTTCCTGCAGGGACTGGCGAAGCCGGCGAACGATCTTTCGCGCGGGTGCTCGGCGGACGATGTGTACGGCACGGCGATTGTGACGGCGGTGACGGCGATGTTTTCCGGAGAGAGAGTCTGAGGCGCGCCGCGATTACCGCCGCGCTGGCGACGCTTGCGGTGCTGGTGTGGGAGACGCTGACGGTTCAGTTCAACTACCGCGGCGACTGGACGGCGCTTTACGACATTGGCGCGCAGCTACAGCTTCCTCCGGAGCTTTCCGCCGAGGACGTTTACCGGTTCCCGAACTCGGCGGGTTACGACGGCCAGTTCTATCACCTGATTGCGCACGATCCGTTTCTCGCGCGCGGCTACGCGCGGTTCGTCGACAATCCCGGATTGCGGTGGCGGAGGATTCTTGTGCCAGCGCTGGCGCACGCGGTGGTGTTCGGCGAGGATGAGCGGGTCGATTCGGCTTACTTTGCCGTGCTGCTGGGGTTCGTCGCCCTGGGCGTGTATTGGACGTCGCGGTATTTTATGCGGATTGGATGGCGGCCGGCGTGGGGCGCGATGTTTCTGGCGATACCGGCGACTATGACTTCGATTGACCGGGCGACGGTGGATGTGGCGCTTGTGGCTCTTTGCGCCGGGTTTGCTTTGTACGCGCTTGAAGAGCGGGAGGCGCCGCTTTGGGTGGTGCTGGCGCTTGCGCCACTGTCGCGGGAGACGGGACTGGCGCTGATTGCGGGTTACTGCCTTTGGTTACTTGTGGAGCGGCGGTTCGCCCGGATGTTCTGGTTTGCGTGCGCGGCGCTGCCCGCGATGGCGTGGTTTGTGTTTGTGCGGGCGAGGACGGGGCCGGACCAGACGCCGTGGACGAGCATTGTTCCGCTGGAGGGGCTGGCGCGGCGCACGTTGCATCCGGTGCAGTTCGCGTTGACAACGGGCTGGCTGCGGGAGGCGGCGATGCTGGATTACCTCGGCGTGATCGGGGTGTGGTTCGCGCTGGGTGTGACGGCGTGGTGGCTTTGGCACTACCGGCCGCTGACGCCGTTGGTGGCTGTCGCCGCGGTGATGGCCGCCGGCGCGATGTTTTTGCAGAGCCCGGATATCTGGGCGCAGGATTATTCGTTTGCGCGAACACAGTCGCCGCTGCTGGCTTGTCTGGCGCTGGAGGGCGCGGCGACGGCGCGGTGGGAATCTTTGCCGCCGCTGGTGTTGTGTCTGTTGCGGGTGGTGTTTCAACTGGAGCCGCAGTTGAAGGGGATATTGCGGGGCGTTTAGAACTCTTCGGCGACGTAGACGGGGGCGGCGGCCATGACGTCGTCTTCGAAGGCGTAATCGGGCTTGGGGAAGGCGCCGTTGCGGCTGTACCAGCGGTAGGTGTCCTTCAGGCCTTGATTGAAATCGACGGGTTTGAACTTCAGCACGCGCTGGGCTTTGTTGACGACCATGGTGATGGCCGGCAGGTCGAAGTAGTAGCCGAAGTAGAGCCTTGGTCCCATGGGGTGGCCTCCGCTTTTGAGCAGGCGGTCCCGGGGGATGCGGACGATTCTCAATTCGCGCCCGCAGGCCCTGGCGAATGCTTCGACGGCCTCGAGTTGGGTGATGGGGCGGGCGTTGGCGACGTTGAAGGCGTGGCCGACGGTGTCGGGGATCTCCAGGACCTTCAGGCAGGCATCGACCAGGTCATTGACGAGGACAAACTGCATGAGGCGGCGGCCGTCGCCGGGCAGGATGATGGAGCGGTTGTCGCGGAGGCGGTCCCAGAAAAACGCTTCGCGGTAGTAGGGGTTGCCCTTGCCGTAGATGTAGGGCGGGCGGAGGGTGACGACGGGGAGGCCGGTGCGCTGGTGCATGCGGAAGAGCATGCGCTCGGTCATGGCCTTGTTGCGGACGTAGAGGTCGGGGTGGTCGTCGGGGGCGAGGGCATCGCCTTCGTGATGGTTGAGACCGTCGCCATAGGCGCCGACGCTCGACAGGAAGACGTAGCGATGGAGGCGGTCGCCGGCGGCGCGAGCGGCGGCTTCGACGTGGGCGGCCGTGGTGCCGCGCTCGGCGTCGTACACGTTGTCATAGATGACGTCGAAGCGGTGGGAGGCGAGGGCAGACTTAACCGCATCCACGTCGTTACGATCGGCCTGGATGTTGCCGATCCGCTTGCCGAGATCGTGCTTCGGCTGGCGATGCATGATCCAGACTTCGTGTCCGGCCTTAGCAAGCGAAGAAACCAGCGCGCGGCCGACAAATAATGTCCCGCCGATTACCAGAACTTTCATGCGGAAAGATCAGTCGTAGTAGTCCAGACCCAAATGGGTAATCATATCTTCGCCGCGCATCCAGCGCAAGGTATTCTTCAGCTTCATGAGCTGGATGAAGATGTCGTGTTCGGGATAGAGGCCGGGGGCGGTCATGGGGCCCTTGAAGTAGAAGGACAGCCATTCCTGAATGCCCTTCAAGCCGGCGCGCTGGGCGAGGTCGAGGAACAGGACGAGGTCGAGAACCAGGGGCGCGGCGAGGATGGAGTCGCGGCAGAGGAAGTCGATTTTGATCTGCATCGGATAGCCGAGCCATCCGAAGATGTCGATGTTGTCCCAGCCTTCTTTGGCGTCGCCGCGCGGGGGATAGTAGTTGATGCGGACGGCGTGGTAGAGGTTCTTGTAAAGCTCGGGATAGAGGTGAGGCTGGAGGATCTGTTCGAGGACGCTGAGCTTGGTTTCTTCCTTGGTTTTGAAGGAGCCGGGATCTTCGAGCACTTCGCCGTCGCGATTGCCGAGGATGTTGGTGGAGAACCAGCCGGACATGCCGAGCATGCGCGCCTTGAGGCCGGGGGCGAGCAGGGTCTTCATGAAGGTCTGGCCGGTTTTGAAGTCCTTGCCGCAGATGGGAATTTCGCGGTCGCGGGCGAGTTCGAGGAGGGCGGGGGCGTCGGTGGTGAGGTTGGGGGCGCCGTTGGCGAAGGGGACGCCGGATTTCAGCGCCGCATAGGCGTAGATCTGGCTGGGCGCGATTTCGGGGTCGTTCTTCATCAGGCCGCACTCGAAATCCTTGAGTGTTGCGTGGACGGGCGCGGGGCGATGGAAGACTTCGGTGGAGGCGCACCAGATCATGACGAGGCGATCGGCGCCGGAGGTGCTCTTGAAGTTCCGGATATCTTCCATGAGCATCTCGGCCTTGTCCATTTTGGAGCCGGTCTGCTTGACGTTGGGGCCGTTGATGCGGCGGACGTATTCGGAGTCGAAGACGGCCTTCATCGGACGGATGGCGTCGAGGGGCTCGCGGACTTTTTCGAGCAGCGACGGTTCGAGGACGCGGGCGTTGGCGGCGGCCTCGTAGGCGGTGTCCTCGAAGATATCCCAACCGCCGAAGACGAGGCCGTCGAGTTTTGCCAGAGGGACAAAATCGCGGATATAGGGGGTGCGGTTATCGGTGCGTTTCCCGAGCCGGATGGTGGCGAGTTGGGTGAGCGAACCGACCGGGACGCCTAATCCGCGTTTTACGGCTTCGACACCGGCCATGAACGTCGTACTGACCGCGCCGATGCCGGGGATCAGGATGCCGAGTTTTCCGTCCGCGGGAGCAATGCGGACGCTGTCAGACGTGGGCAAAACAGGACTCTCCTTAACTGACTTTGCTTGGATGCCGCGCGGGCTTTGCGCCCGCAATTGGCTATACTAGCATTTCATGCCGCTTCGCGCGACGAGCACGATCGCCGCGATTCTGGTGGACGATGAGCCACTGGCGCGCGACGAGCTTACTTATCTGTTGCGAGAGTTTCCCGACGTCGAAGTGATAGCCACGGGCACGAACGGGCTGGAGGCGGTGCGTCTGATCACGGAGCTCGAGCCGGACCTGGTGTTTCTGGACATTCAGATGCCGGGGTTGGACGGGATGGGAGTCATCCGGCGGTTGCGCGAGCAGGAGGTGCCGATGCCGCACATTGTGCTGGCGACGGCGCACGACCAATATGCCGTGGAGGCGTTCCGCCTGGAGGCGATGGACTACTTACTGAAGCCGGTGGAGCGGGAACGGCTGGGGCAGGCGGTGGAACGGGCGCGGCGGGCGATTGCGGAGAAGGCGCGGACGGCTCAGGCGGCGGAGCCCATGCCGGCACCGCGCGGGGCGCCGGTGCGGACGAAGCTGCTGGTGAAGAGCGGCGGGAGGAATTTGATCATCGACAGCCAGGAGATGATTTACGCGACGATCAACGACGGGTTGATCACTGTGGTTGCCTCCGGCATTGAAGGCGAATCGAGTTACCGGACGATTGAGGAACTGCAGTCGAACCTGGACCCGGAGGCTTTCTGGCGGGTGCATCGTTCGTATCTGGTGAACATACATCGGATTAAGGAAGTAATTCCGTGGTTCAAGTCGAGTTTTCAAATCCGGATGGATGACAAGAAGCAGACGGAGATTCCGGTGAGCCGGGTGCAGACGAAGCGGTTACGGGCGTTGTTCCGGCTGTAGGTTGGCGGCGGCCCCGTGCGGCTTTGCTTATTGCGCACAACGGTGCCGCGCGGCCCTGTGCGCTAGACTAAGGCCACGATGCATCGCGAATATCACAAGTGGTACAGCAAGGCGCTGGGCCGCGACATGGAGATGCTGATTCACGGCCATGCCGGGGCGGCGGTTCTGGTGTTCCCGACTTCGATGGGGCGATTCCACGATTACGAAGATCGCGGGATGGTGGCCGCGCTGGCCGGGCGGATTGAAGCAGGCGCGCTGCGGCTGTTTTGCGTGGACAGCGTGGACACGGAGAGCTGGTATAACCGCTGGGCGCAACCGCACGCGCGGGTGAAGCGGCACATCGAGTACGAACGCTACATCGCCGGCGACGTGATCCCGCTGATTCACGGTAAGAACGGTCCGCACCCGATTACGGTGACCGGTTGCAGCTTCGGCGGTTATCATTGCGTGAATTTCGCGTTCCGGCATCCGGACCTGGTGGCGCGGGTGGTGAGTATGTCGGGAGCGTTCGACATACATCAGTTTCTGGACGGATATTACGACGATGAGTGTTACTTCAACTGTCCCGTGGACTATCTGCCCGGGCAGCGCGACCCGTGGTATCTGGAGCGGTACCGGAAGATGGAAATTGTGTTGGCGTGCGGCGAATACGACGTCTGCCGGGGAGATAACGAGCGGCTGAGCGCGATTCTGAACGGGATCGGCGTGGGACACCATCTGGACATCTGGGGCGAGGGGGCGGGCCATGACTGGCCGTGGTGGCAGAAGATGGCGCTAAAATTCTTCTAGCTCACCGGCGAGGCGGCGGTGGCGGAAACGGGGTCGAAGGGTATGAAACGAGCCGGCGTTCTGTACGGCATGGAGACTGATTTCCCGCCCGCGCTGGTGGATGAAATCAATGCGCGGCGGGGCTCGGGAGTGGTGGCCGAGCACATCCGCATCGGCGGAGTGAAGATGGCGGAGCCGAGCGGATACGATGTGATTGTCGACCGGATTTCTCATGATATTCCGTTTTACCGGGCGTATTTGAAGAACGCGGTGCTGGGCGGGACGGTGGCGATCAACAATCCGTTCTGGTGGAGCGCCGACGATAAGTTTTTCAACTACGCGCTGGCGAGCCGGTTGGGGGTAGCGGCGCCGAGGACGGTGGTCCTGCCGCATAAGAATCATCCGCCGGATACGACGGCGCAGTCGATGCGGAATCTCATTTACCCGCTGAACTGGGAAGAGATCTTCGAGTATGTTGGTTTTCCCGCGTTTTTGAAGCCGCACAGCGGCGGCGGGTGGAAGCATGTGTATCACGTACATTCGCCGGCCGAGTTTTACGACGCCTACGACAGGACCGGCGACTTATGCATGGTGCTGCAGGCGGCGGTGAACTTTCGCGAGTATTTCCGGTGTTATGTGGTGGGTCAGAAGAAGGTGCATATCATGCCGTACGATCCGCGGCAGCCGCACGCGCACCGATATGTACTGAATCCGCCGCCGTACGAGGCGGGGTTACTCGAACGGGTGGAGCGGGACGCACTTACGCTTTGCCAGGCGCTCGGTTACGACCTGAACACGGTGGAATTTGCGGTGGAAGACGGCGTGCCGTATGCGATCGACTTTCTGAATCCGGCGCCGGATGCGGGGCTGGCCTCGGTGGGACGGGATAACTTCGACTGGATTGTGAACGCGGTGGCGGATTACGTGATCGAGACGGCGCATGCGGGGGCGGCGGGGAGCGGCGAGTTACACTGGGCGTCGTTTTTGGGCCGGAAGAGCGCGGCGAGCGGGGACTAGGCGGGCGGCGCGGCGAGGAGCCTGAGGAATGAAACCGAGCTTTACGATCGGCATCGAGGAAGAGTATCAGACGATCGATCCGAAGACGCGCGATCTGCGCTCGCACATCGACATGGAGATCATCGCCAAGGGCAGGACGCTGCTGCGGGAGGCGGTGAAACCGGAGATGCACCAGTCGGTGATCGAGGTCGGCACGGGGGTGTGCAAGAACATCAAGGAAGCGAAGGACGAGATCAAGTCGATCCGGCGGCAGGTGATCCAGCTTGCGCGGGACAACGGGTTGCGGCTTGCGGCGGGCGGAACGCATCCGTTTGCCGACTGGCGGCAGCAGGAGATTTACCCCGACGCGCGTTACCAGGAGATTGTCGAAGACATGAAGATGGTGGCGCGGGCGAACCTGATCTTCGGCTTGCACGTGCACGTGGGAGTGGAAGACCGGGAGACGGCGATTCACATCATGAACGCGGCGCGGTATTTCCTGCCGCACATGCTGGCGCTGAGCACGAACAGTCCGTTCTGGCTGGGGATGGATACGGGGCTGAAGAGTTACCGGTGCAAGGTGTTCGATAAGTTTCCGCGGACGAACATACCGGATTACTTCATGAGCTGGGGCGAGTATGAGAACTTCGTGAACTTACTCATCCAGACGCATTGTATCGACAATGCTAAAAAGATCTGGTGGGATATCCGGCCGCACCCGACGTTTTCGACGCTCGAGTTCCGGATCTGCGATCTGCCGATGCGCGCGGACGAGACGATCGCGCTGGCTGCGCTCATACAGGCGACGGTGGCGAAGCTATATAAGCTGCACGCGGCGAACCAGGGGTTCCGTCTGTACCGGCGGGCGCTCATCATGGAGAACAAATGGCGGGCGTTGCGGTACGGGCTGGACGGGAAGTTGATCGATTTCGGCAAGCGAACCGAGGTTCCGCTGCGCGATTTGATGGAGGAGTATCTGGCGCTGGTGGACGATGTTTTGGATGAGTTAGGTTCGCGGGAAGAGATTGGGTATGTGCGGCGGATGCTCGAGGACGGGTCGGGCGCGGACCGGCAGTTGCGGGTGTTTCACCAGACCGGGGATTTAACGAAGGTTGTGGATTACATGATTGAAGAAACCGAGGCCGGGCTGTTCGATACGGCGCCGGCGGAAATGAAGGCGAACGGATGAGCGGGCGGCTGGAAGGTGTGCCGTTCGATCCGGAGTTGACGGCGGGCGCGCGGAACGCGGTGCGGGTGTGTTTGCGGGTTGAGCCGTGGGAGAAGGTGACGCTCATCACGGACGAGGCGTGTCTGGAGATTGCGGCGAGCCTCGAGCGGGAGTTGCGGGAGTTTGGCGCGGCGCACCGGGCGTTTGTGCTGGAGGATTGCGCGCCGAGGCCGCTTGTAGATATGCCGCGCGAGATACTCGACGACATGGAAACGAGCCATGTGAGCATCTTCGCGGTGCGGGCGCAGGCCAACGAACTGAAGACGCGGATGCAGATGACGGACGTGGTGAACCGGCGGAAGATGCGGCATGCGCACATGGTGAACATCGACAAGCGGATCATGCTCGAGGGGATGCGCGCGGATTTCCTGAAGGTGGACGAGCTGAGCGTGAAGGTGTGGGAAGTGGCGACGGCGGCGCGGGTGATTCGCGCGGCGACGAAGGCCGGGACGGAGATACGCGCGGATCTGACGCCGAATTACAGGTGGATCAAGACAAGCGGGATTATTAGTCCGAATAAGTGGGGCAACCTTCCGGGCGGGGAAGTGTTTACGACGCCGCTCGAAGTGAACGGTGTGTTTGTGATTGACGGCGTGGTGGGCGACTATCTGTGCGATAAGTATGGCGACCTGCGCGAGACGCCGCTGACGATTCGGGTGGAGGGGAACCGGCTGGTGGAGGCGGAATCGGACAATCAGGAGCTGCGCGAGGAGTTCTGGCGGTACACGCATACGGATGAAAACAGCGACCGGGTGGGAGAGTTTGCGATCGGGACGAACATCGGCGTACACGGGGTTATTGGAAACATCCTGCAGGACGAGAAGCTGC
>JAJYCN010000056.1 GCA_021778335.1 Acidobacteriota bacterium
GCTGCGATCGCCGCGTCACCGATCTCGCGTACAAGTGAGAGTGCCTCATCAGCAACCTGGAGTTCTTGCATGAGCTGCGAATACGGGATGTCATCTTGAGCCAATAGTACCTTTCGACGGTATGTAGTAGCTCGTTCGATTCGGTCATTCAGCGCCGCAGCAACCAAGGCAACACCGCCTTCTGCTGCCCAGGTAAACGCTGCGACTTGCAGCCGGCTCAGACCTATGAGAGAGTCCCCGGCGCGCAAGTTGTGGTCCAGGAATGTGAACGGGTGGTCCTTTGCAAGAGTCGCCAGCCACAGAGACAATTTGGCCAGGTCAGCCGCCAGCGGATTCTTATCTACACCATAAAGGCACCGCTGCGCCACCTGTCGCATGGCGAGCAGCAGCTCGTCTTCGTCCGGCGGCACCACAGGCGCCTGATTGTGGGTGTGCCACGCCTTGACCAGCGCCTCGCCTAACTGGCGGCAGGCCTCCACCAGGAACGCTCCGGAACCCATGGCCGGGTCGCAGACCTTGAGGTTTAGAATCTGCTCCGGCGTGGGGGCCTCGCCGAGTTGGCGCAGCACGGGACGCACGGCCGCTTCCACAATCGGACCGGTGAGCGTGCTCGGCGTGTAATGCGACCCGCTGCGGCGGCGCTCATTCGATGGCTGGAAGATCATGGCGCCCCTCGGCGCCACGTTGGGCGTCACGTTGCGGGCGATCTTTCGTTCGAGCGCGGCCAGTAGGTCGTCGACCGTCGCCGCGCTCTTCAGTGAGTCGGCGGTCTGCCCGGATAGCTTCTGGTCCGTGGTTTCCGCGAGCCATTTCTGGCGCTTCTCGCCGGGGATGCGTAGGAGTTCCTCGAGGTTCACGGCCGCCGGGGCACCATGCTTCTTGGCGGGTCGAATGGCGATAGAGGGACCTTGGGCCACGTGCAGATCGAAGCCCATGATCGCTTCGTAGACGCTGCCGATCTGCTCGACCGCCAGGGTGCGGTAGCTGAGTCGCTCGCCCTCCAATACCACCAGCTTGGAGAGAACGCGATAGAGAACGCCGTCGGAAACGCGGGGGATGGCGGCATGGTCGGACCGCTGCTTCCGGCCTTCCAGGAAAAGGTAGCGGTCCGGATCGAAGAGATAGCCCTCGCGCGCCGGAATGCGCATGCCGCCGTGCCTGCCTCCCCGGTAAATCAGGCGGAACAGGGCGAGCAGTTGCGCCCAGGCGCCGTAGCGCTGGTCCATGGTGTCCGGGTAGCGTCCGGCGTCGGCGCGGAGGCGCTCCTACAGGCCCGTGACCGAATAGTGGTTGGCATAGACCGGGTCCGTCGAAACCAGACCACGATCCTCGGCGTAAAGCACGAAAACCAGGCGCAGGAGTGTGGTGAGCAGCCCGGCATAGACGTGATTCGGATCGTCCTTCAGGACAGTCCGCAGAAGTTCGCCATGGGTCTGATCGTCGGCGGCCTGGAAGGCACGCAGCAGTTCGTAGAGCGCTTCGAGTACCTGGCCCGCAAGCTGAGTGGAGACGACGTTCTGGTATTTCCGGCTGTTGGCCAGGATCGCAGGCAGCCGCTCATTTTCCGCCACGCTGTACAGTCGTTCGGCGGAGAGGAGCATGTCGAGCGCGGCGAAGATGGGGCGGCCGGCCACCTGCACCATGTCCGGGAGATTGAAAGTAATGTGGCCGCTTGCTTCGCCTCGGGGCGCATAGACCAGGCGGATCTGGCGACCGTTGATGAGCAGCCCGGTGGGAACACGAGTCTCACGTAACAGGCGCTCGAACCGCGCCTGGGAGCTGGCCTGCCAGTGGTGTCCATCGAACGCGGCGATGGCATCGAAGTCACAGCCAACCGGCTGCTCTTGAACCAAGAGAATCCATTCGTTCGCACCCTCTTTGGGCTCGAACTCGCGAAGAGCGTAGTTTGGGCGCAGAGTTTCGCCGTACTCCGGGAGCGGGGCTTCGAGCGACGCCGGCAGCGCGGGTGCACCGGTCGCGCCCCAGAGGTCGTCGGGGCCCCAGCCGAGAACGGCGCGGGCAAAGGCGGGGAAGTCTGGGATTTCCGGTATCGGTTCGCCGTCGCGGTTGGTGGGCAAGGCATCCAGAAAACGGCGATGATCGGGAGCAAAGTTGCGGTTGAGAAACGCGCGGGCTTCCACGAGCGCCGGGATGGAGACGACCAGGCCGGCCGGTTGCACGTAGCCGAGCCACTCCTGGTGGGCGAGGATAGCAGGGTCCTTTGCCATACTTACCCCGCCACCGGCCAAAGATAGACAAGCCCAACGGGCTCGATGCGGGTGGCCCTCACTTCATAGAGGCCGCGAATGCGTTCCGGCTCAGTGGCGAGTTCGCGGTCTAGGTCGACCAGACGTTTGCCCCAGTAACGGCGGTTCGACTCCAGTTGCCGCCGCTCCTCCTCGTTGAAGTCCAGCACCATCTGTTCGCCGCGGTCGTGCCGCGCGACGGTATCGCTGAGGTGCTTGCGCTGCGTTTCGAGAATCTCCCGCATGGCTTTGGCTTCAGCATCGGCGCGTTTCGCCAGGCTGGCCTTCGCGTCTTCCGCGTACTCGCTGGCGCGCGCTTCGAGCGCGGGGAGCAGTTCGCGGACGTCACGCGGGGCGGTGCTCTTGAGCTGGTCGATGATGACTTCCGGGAGGGACCGTGGGCGCTTCTCCAGCAATGCCGAGTCCAGCAAGCCTAGGGTCCGCGTCTCGGCCTCCCGGCCATAGGGGGTAAGCGAGGATTTCCGTACCATGGGGTCGATCCAGCGCGCCGTCACGAGGATCAACTCCTCGTGTAGGCGCGCGGCGCCGGGACCATACAGCGCAAGGCGGCCGATGAGCAGAACGCGCGGAATGGCGTCGGAGGACTGCGCTAGGCAGGCGCGCGACAGGTCATGATGTACGAAGCCCTGCGCCGTGAAACGCGATAGCAGTCGCTGGACAATACGATGTTCAAGGTGGAGCTGGACCACGTCCTCAGTGACCACGCCTGGGTCTTCCAGCACCACCGGCCGGATTGGTGAAGTGCGGCGCCACTCCCAGAACTTCTGGTCGCGCGGGCGGGGAGCGCGCAGGCTATCCATGCTCTCAGCCCATGACGGATCAGCACCTGCCCTCTGATCGAGGGCCGGAAACACGAGGCTGGGCGGACCGCCGTCGCGGTTAGGATTGGGCTTCAACGGATCGGCGCCGAGGATTTCGAGGGCGCAGGAAACGGCGGAACGAAACTGGCCGCTGGTGAAACCGATCGCTTTTTGCGAGTCGGCGAGCATGTTGCGAAGCCGGTCTATTTGCTCCCGGAGTTCGACCTGGCGCTCGCGGTTTGCTTCGAGTTCCTCCTCGACGGTTTCGCGTTTGTCTTTCTCGAGATCGGCGGTTTCGATCTCCTGCTCGAGTGCGTCGATTTGGCCGCGCCGGATGCCGCTCTTCATGAGGGTGTCCAGCCGGTTATCAACCACCTGCGCCAGGCTGCCGAGTTCCGCGCGGATGTTTCTCGTCTTCGTGACAAGCGCCGCCAATATGCGGTCCTCGGGCCGCTGCTTATAGAAGAAGTAGCGGCAGTAGACCTCGTTCTTAGGCTGGAGTTTGCGGTCGATGCGGCCGTTCCGCTGCTCCATCCGGCTTGGGTTCCACGGAACATCGAAATGGAAAAGGTTCCAACAGTGCGCCTGGAGATTGAGCCCTTCGCGAGCCGCATCTGTCGCAATCAGGATTCGTAGCGGATGCTTTCGAGGATCGGTATTGAACGCGGTTTTGATAGCCTCGCGTTCCTCGGGGGGTGTTGGTCCGTGGAAGATCGCAATCCGGTCTTCGGCGCGGTCGGTGTCGGCAATTGCGGCGCTGAGTTGCTCGTGAAGGTAGCGCTTGGTGTCGTCGTATTCCGTGAAGATGATTACGAGGAGGTCGTTCCATATGGCGCCGAGCTTCGGAAGGCCGGGACACATCTTGTGCTGGATCCACTCGATGATTTTCTGAACGCGCGCATCCGGAAGCGCACGGCTGCGTTCGGCGAGCTCGCTCATCTCGTTGAGCAGAGCTTGCTCCCGCGCGAACATGTCTCCGGTGGTGGGGCCGGCCGTAGCCAGGGAGATCACCTCAATTTCCTGCTCCTCTTCGGCTGCCAGGTCCTGTTCGGGGAGGATCGCGCGATCATCGTCCGGACCGACGGGCCGGGTGAGGAGATCCGCGCGGAGTGGCGCGGGCACAATCGCATGGGAGGCCTCCCACTGGCGCTGAACCGTCCGCCGATGGACGCGCAAAGTTCGCGCAAAGGCCTCGACCGAGGAGAATAGCCTCTGCTGAAGGCCGCAGATCAAGAGCCCGGATGCCGTCTGCGTGCGGCGCGATTCGGTGCTGAGCCGCTGTTCGCGCAGGCGGCGGTACTGATCCAGCAATGCGGTGAGCCGGAGTTCCGGTGCGTCCTCGGGAAGC
This sequence comes from Acidobacteriota bacterium, assembly GCA_021778335.1. Classification (GTDB taxonomy): domain Bacteria; phylum Acidobacteriota; class Terriglobia; order Bryobacterales; family Bryobacteraceae; genus JAJYKC01. Next base: position 4,416 of record JAJYCN010000056.1, read on the forward strand.
CCGTCGATCGTTACCTGCACGACCTCGCGCTTCGGGAATCCGCCTACGATCTGCCGGAGGTCGTCTTTCAATCGCCGGACCATAACGTCTTCAAGCATTCGCTTGCTGACCTTGACCCCGCGGCAGAAACGCTGCGGATCGAGGATTTCGAGGAGAGCCGAGAAGCTGTTCGAATGGCCGTTATGCGGTGTCGCCGATAGAAACAGGCGGTGTTCGAAGCGCGGCGAAAGATCGCGAACGGCACGTGTGATGTGGGAGTCGATCGCATAGCGCTGCCCGCTCGAAGGGGCGGCGTGGTGCGCCTCATCAAGAATCAGCAGGCTACCAGGCCGAAAATCACCGAGCCAGTCCATGAACGGACCCTTGTAGGCTTCGTCAATCAGCAGCCGCTGGGAAATGAGGAACCGGGAATGTGTGTTCCACGGATTCACTCCGAACCCCCGTTCACGGCGGACCTTTTGGACGTAGTCCTTGTCCAAGATCTCAAACAAGAGCCCGAAGCGGTTCTCGAGTTCCTCGCGCCACTGAAGCAACATCGATGGAGGGCAGGCCACCACGATCTCTTGAACTTTCTTGCGAAGCAACAGCTCGCGGGCAATGAGACCCGCCTCGATGGTCTTACCCAGGCCGACGTCATCCGCGATGAAAAGGTTCACGCGGGGCAGCCGGAGGGCTTTGCGAAGTGGTTCCAGTTGATAGGGATCAAGGCGGATACCAGCACGGAATGGGGATTGAAGCAGGTTTGGGTCCGTGGAGGTGACGCAGTTCCATCGAAGGGTATTGAGGTATGCCGCGAAGCGCGATCGCGTGTCGAAGCCGCGGGTGCTAATCGCGTCCCAGTTCTCACCCGTCACGATCCTCGCATCGAGTTCGAGGTCCCAAAGGACTTCCAGCGGCTGTCCTTGGGCGTCATCATCAACGCACGAAAGCCTCACCAACACCGAGTCACCAGGCAGCGGCGGCGATACGACTTGCTCGACAAGGTATAGCCTCTGACGCACCTCGACAATCTGTCCCGCCTCGGGCGTATGCATCACGTCTCGATCAACTCCGGCCATGGACACCGACGTTCAATATAGCTCGTTTCAGGTGCCTTGCTGCAATTCGTGCTCGATTTGTTAGCATATTCCGCAGTCAAGGAGAGCGGATGGAAGACAAAACCGACCCGGTACCCTGGCGAGCCACGACGTGTTTATTTGTCAGCTGTGGGCTGCTTGCTGTTGCAGAACACTGGTCACTCACACACCTGTTTGCATTGTCGTTCCCAGTATCTTTAGGCTCAAGCTTATATGTCCTCCTTCGCCTTGTTGCCGGAATCGGTCGAGTGCTCAGGAAGCACGTTGTCCCGTTCATGAATCCTGCTGCACCATCATTCTCTCGACAATTACATGCAATCATTCTCGTAATTGTTGTCGCAACTACGGCTGTCGCATGGAAGTTGATCCCGGCAAGTGCACCCAAAGGATACCCGCTTTTTAACGGCCCTCCACAATTTGTGATTCTCTCTTTGATGACAGCGCTGGCTCTCTACCTTCGGCAAGTCAATCTTAATGCCACAGAGATGCTCTACAAGATTCGACACCGTAAACTGTGGAATCGCACCCCAGAGTCGGACTATGCAGATGAGAAAGCTCAGCGGCTTGAAGCAACCTCGACTATCATCATGGTCGTTACGCCGTACCTCTTTGGGTTAATCCTCGTTGCCTGCGGCCGGATCATTGCCGACAGCTACTCCCGATTCTCTTATAGTGCGACGACGGCACCGAACATGTTCTATAAGCTGGATTGCCTCCTTACAATATGGATCTCGCTCGTATTCTGTGGCTTAACTGCGGCACATTTCATCGTAAAGCGTAGAGACGAGAAAATCAGATGCAAGGTCCGTGATCACTATCGTGCCAATCGCCGACAGAACACGGAACGGGTACCAAACATGGCTATAGTATCGAAGGATGGTGCGACCCAGGAGAACTCCGCAAACACATGAGGCATCAATATAATCTGTTAGGCCCTTGTAACACTTGCCACGGGACAACTTAGCGGGCTGGTTTTGACGAAGAGCTTAACGTGTTCAGTTCGATGCGTTGTTCGAAACCAAGGAAACGAGGAACTCTTTGGCATAACAGGTTCCCCAGACCTAACTAAGCGGGAAGATCCGAAGCAGGCGTCGGGAGTTCTCCGAGATAGGCAGCCGCCTTCTGAGCGTGCCCGGCGGCGGAGAACAATGCTCGCTTATCGCTCTTGAGAACGCTAAGCCAGGAATCGATGTACGCAGCATGATCGCGGCGCGGCTCGACGCCCAGCGCGAGATCGGCGCAAAGGAACGCGGAACCCAGTTCGGCGATCAGCTCCTCCATCGCGTACCGGGCGTCGCCGAAGCGTCCTGTAAGATCGCGGTTGAGGCGACTGCTCGCTCCGCTCCAGTGCGTGTGTTCGTGTGCGAGTGTGCTGTAATATGCCGCAGCCGACTTGAACTGTTCAAAAGCTGGGATCTGGATCTCGTCCGTAGCTGGAGAATAGAACGCCCGATCTCCACCATGTCTCACCACGCCTGGCAGTGCGCGAAAGAATCGCTCGGCGTGGTCGATGCGCTCGGACTCTGCCAGTCGAACTTCGGGCTGCGGAACGTAGCCTTCCACTTGGGCCGCATTGAACACGTGGTACTCGCGCGCCAACGGAATGCGCCGTGAGTTCGCGGTGGATTCCTGCACTTCTTCGACCGCGTCGTCGGACGACTCGAGAAACTTCCAGAACACTACGCTCGCGCTTCGTTCCCCGCGTCGCACCTGAGCGCCCATCTCGCTCCATTGGCGGTAGGTCGCCCATTCCTGCGTCGCGTAGCAGCGCTTGCGGCCGATGCACCATAGCGTCAGGGTATTGATGCCCCGATACGCTTTTCGCGTTGCGGCGTTGATTGGGGTGGCCAATGTGTGCCAGGGCATCTCGTAGGTTGGGGCGCCTTCCTCGATGGCGGCGATGATCGCGCCGGTGATTTGTTCGTAGATATCCTGCTTTTGCTGCTTCTCGTGCATTCGATCCTCCTTGTCTCGCTTTGCTCCGTATCGGGGCACGAAGCAGCAACCGGGGCCGCTCCCCAGGGCTAGCCGCTGCTTGTTCGGGGGGACCGCCAGCGGCGGGGGAGCCGAAGAAGCAGAAGCGGTGAAGTCCCGCCAGGGCGCGGCCAGGCGCGAAGGCACGGCGACCTTCGCGCCGTCAAGGGCAGCAGTGCCCGAGACGGAATGCAATGCGAGGAAGATCGAATGATTAGACGGCAGCGGGCGGTTCGTCAGCGAACACGGCGCGGCTTGCCGGCGAAGTTGCTCGCCGCCTTGGCGTGCCGCGTTTGCGCCATTTCGAAGAGTTCCTCGATTCGAAGCGAGTAGCTCTCGCGGGAATGCGTGGTGCGGAAAAACACGAGCGTCGTGTGAACTTCGATAACGATGGGCGTGCCTCGATGCTTTGCGCCGGTCTCGCGGACGATGGGGCGGGAAAGTTTAGTCATGGTCGCTTGTCCTCGATTCGGTTCATGGCTTGATTCCTCCGTTTGAATTGGGAATGGGGTGCGCGTAGCGCACCCCTGCCTGCCGCGGCGAGCGGTGAGGGCGGCAAGCGCAAGGGAGCGGTGGGCGGCGGAGCGGCTTTTTTCGGGGGTCCCTTCAGGGAGCCAAAACCCGGAGGGCGGTCGCACCAGCGGCCGAAGCAGACGCTCCGCTGTCCGCCGCAGTGCCCGAGCACGGCCCTTGCGCGCGCCAGGAGCGAAGCTCCTCAGGCCGCCGGAGAACATACTGACCGCGGTGCGAAGGACTGCGGCTGCCGGGTCGCGCCGGCAGCCGCAAGTCTAGCGGCTATCTGGCCGCGTCATCGGACTCGTGATCCTGAGCCGATTCCTCGGCTTCGGGAACCTGGCCATCGCCTGGCTTGGCCGACCGGTCGAGTTTGATGACCGAGCGAACGATAACCTCGGCCACGGCCATCGGCACTTTGAGCGCCTGCTTGCCGTTGGCGACTTCGCGGTCATACTCACGCGTGCGCAACTCGCCTTCAACCATCAGATGCGAGCCCTTGCCGAGCTTCGCCGCGTATTCGGCCAGAGGCCCGTAGACGACGCAGCGGTGCCACTGGGTGTTCGACTGGTACTTGCCGTTCGCGTCCTTCCAGCGCCGGTTCGTGGCCAGGGAGAAGTTGGTGACAGGCTTGCCAGCCTGGGTGTGGCGGACCTCAGCGTCGCTGCCGGTGAAGCCGATGAGAGTGATGCGGTTCAGATACATGTAAGTTGTCCTTTTGCCTTTCTGCCCGTACTGTTCGGGGCACCCCAGAAAGCAAGGGGGCTGCTCCCAAAGCAAGGGGCTGTCTTTTTTGGGGGGACCGCCAGCCAGGTGGGGGAGCCAAAACCCGGCGGGCGATCGGAGATCGAAGCCAAGCGCCGCAGACTGCAGGGCGCAGGAATTGCCCGAAGCGCGTGCCCGGACAGAGAGGGTCAGATGGCAGGGACAATACGGAATCGTCAACCCGCATTCGAATCGCCGTAGCCGGAAGCCGCGAGCGGACGTGGATCCAGGAGACGGCAAGAACCGACGTTCCCTGGCTGAAGCGCTGGGTGCGAACGGAGTGACGGCCAGTGTTGGCCTCGCCGATTGCACGTTGGCCTTTGGCCAGATTCGCGTATAGGCATCGCTCTCGTGGTTGAAGGCATTGCGTCATCGCTGCGCGTGTTGCGAAACGGCTCGGCTCACAGTCCGATGGGCGTAATAGAGTGGCTTGGGCTTGTCAGGCCTGCGTTGGGCCAATTCTTCGGCGATGCTTCGAGGTGAGCGGCCCCGGCGAAGTTGATCGAGGGTCCAGGCCCAGTCGCGCTCTGATTGCGATATCTGCCGTACGCCCTTCTTGGCATCCGACCGCACTTGTAGCGGAAGCTCCTTACACGGCGAACTCTCGAATATGGCAAAGTCGGCCGGCGCGTACGTCGGTGCGACGTATCGACTGAGGCGTGTTCGGAAGGGCGGTGTGTATTTGTGATTTAGAAAACCTGGCCAGCGCAAGACTCGAGTCACGTCTGTCGCCGCCGGGTCCGCACCAAACTCATGAACCAACCCGCGAAGGACACTCTCGGCCGAGGCAGCATCGAATCCTGACACGCTCCAAACGATCTGCCATCTGTGTTCGGAGGTCTGGACGAGCCCATGCGGAGTCGGCGTACGGGAATCGTCAAGCACCTGGTCAACGATCTCGGCGCCGTTGTCGTCACAATCGAGATACAGGTGCCGAATAGCCACAACGTCCCCCTTGGTCCGGCCCTTGGCGTTCTCCCTGAGTGGATTCATCCCGAGGTAGACATCCCATCCGTCGAGGTTCTGTCGAAAAAGCCCGCGCTGATATGCTTCGCTTCGCGCGATGTCGATTCGGGTGAAGCTCTGGCGAGTCCGCTTGAGACAGCGGTGAATCAACAAAATAGCAACCCAGTCCGCGGCGGCGAACGAGTCGAGAAACCGCACGGCATCGCTCACAACGACGCTCCGCTCTTCTCAGTGCTGTATAGCCGCCGCGTTTGAAATTGATCCTGCGCCTGGCCGTAACCAGTCACGACATCCACCTCTACGACTCGGCGCACGCCCTGCCGCCGCTCCAGGTGAACGATCAAGTTCACGGTCTCGGCAAGGTTTAGCCTCACCGCTGTGTACGGGAGGTGGATGTCGGACTGGAGGGTGAGGCTGGCGAACCGCGCCAGAGCGTGGCTCGCCGAATTGGCGTGGATTGTAGATAATGAGCCGCTGTGACCCGTATTCAGGGCTTGCAGTAAATCGAACGCCTCACCGCCGCGAACCTCGCCGACAAGGATTCGATCCGGCCGGAGCCGCAACGTGGAGTGAAGCAGGTCGCGAATGGTCACGGCCGGCATCTCCGGCTGCCCGCGTCTCGCTTCGAGGCGGACAATGTTCGGCTTTGAAACCTGGATCTCAGCGGTGTCCTCGATGATCACGAGCCGTTCCTCGTCGGAGATGTAGTTTGCAAGCGCGTTTAGCAACGTGGTCTTCCCCGTTCCGGCGCCGCCGCTGATCAGGATGTTCTGACGGCTTTCGACTGCGTGCTTGAGAATCGACAAAAGGTCGGAAGGCAGTGCTCCAATCTGGACCAACTGCTCCGCCGTGAAATGGCGGGCTTGGAACTTCCGAATCGAGAGTGTCGTGCCCCCAATTGAGCAGGGTGGAAAGATGGCGGCGACGCGCGAGCCGTCGGGAAGGCGAGAATCGAGCATCGGCCGCTCTTCGGAGATGTCGTCGCCCAAAATCCGCGCGATGTTCTTCACGGCCGCCTGCAACGACCGCTCCTGCAGGCCGGGTGACGGAATTTCCTCGATCCGTCCGTCCCGTTCGATGAACACGCGCCGGTCGCCGTTCACCATAATTTCCGAGATCTCGGGATCAAGGATCAGGTGTTCGATCGGCCGGAGAAAAGGAAGAATCAGATCAAAGGACATGGGCACCCTCGGCTATATACCGATCGAATGGACCACCTGACGTTGGCGCTGTTCCTCGTTCTCGATGTGGTGAGCAGGCAACGGATGTTGGACCGCCGGTGCGTGCTCTGGGGCTGGCGTTGAGTTCGACCGGTCACGCTCGACTTGATTCGGCGTGTTGTCATTCTCATTCGTGTTCTGCTTCTGCATAGGTATCTCCTGATTGGGGTCTCGGTATCTGCGAGCTTCTTCTGGCGAAAGCGCCATCGGCTTTTCACTTTCACGGCTCAAGGCCACAGCAAGACGTTCCTTGTTGTCGGTGTAAACCTGCGCGTCGTATCGGGGCCGCGAGAGGGCGACGTAGGCCAAGGTCTTGTCGACGAGCGATCTGGTCTTTGAATCCGACGTATCGATTTGGACCAGGACACGGTCAACCGTAGTTCCCTGACTCGAATAGCTGGTGACCGCGTAGCCATGGTCGATGTGCTTCATCGCAGCCAGGTTCCAAGAGACTTCGCGGCGGGTGTCATCGAGTCGCACCGCGAGGTTCCCTTGGGAGTCGAGACGCGTGATCGTGCCGAGGTCGCGGTTGGCTACGTTTGCCGCCCGCCACGGATTTGTGAACTGAATCCGGTCGCCCACCGCGAATGTCCGGTGTTCAGTCGAGTACACCTGCACGCCACTGAGGCGCTTCGGGTCATAGGTAAGCCGCGAGCCGGTGGACGATTCAACGGTGATCTCGCCCCGGTCGGCGTCGACCGCAAGCACTGTCGCGTAACTGCCTTTGTCGATTTTGTAAACCTCACTGCCCTTTGAGTAGCGGAGGACGTCCCCGACGCGGTAGGAGAATGCAAGCCTGCGGTCGGCCGTGCTGATGTCCTGGCGCGGGACAAGAACGCTCACGGTGTAACGGTCCTCAGCAATATGGCCCTCGGTCCGAAGAGCTTGACGAATTGCTTGGTTCAGTTCGCGGCGAGATTGGTTGTCCGGCGCGACCACGAGGGTACTTTCGGGCGCTGATGCGTAGTCCCGAGCGATGGCTTCGAAGCGTTGTGTGCGGTCGGCGACGGCATGAATTCGCTGCTGGGCATCGAGCCGCTCGATGGCGGGGACGATCTTACCTGCGGAGAGGTCCTCGACCACGGCCTTGAGTTCTGGAGCTTCACGCTGGCGCACGATGTGATCCAGCCGAACCGTAGTGATGCCGGCCTGTTGAAGCTCCTCAAAGATTCGGCCGGCCTCCACGGCCTGGTGTTGACGGGTGTCACCGATGAGAACAACGCGGTCGTGAGTATCGATCCGCCCAAGAAAGTCATGCACCTGCTTCGTAGATGCCAGACTCGTTTCGTCGAGAAAGTAAAGCCGCGGGGCGCCGCTTTGCGATGCGTCGTCCGAGCCTCGCTGCAAATGCATCTGGAGCGTCTCCGAAAAGATGCCGGCTTGCTTCAAGGCATTGGTGGCACGCGAAGTCGGGGCCAGGCCTTTTGCTTCGTAGCGATTCTGCTCGGCGATCATTCGCACAACCTGGAGTGAGGTCGTCTTTCCAGTGCCTGCGCCGCCCTGAAGAGCGACAATCCGGTCTTGGGATTCGATGATTCGCCGGACGGCCTCTCGCTGGCCGGTGTTCAATGACGAAAACGTCCCGTCGAGGGACATCTCATCGGTACCCTCCGCAAGCGGGTTCACTTTCCCTTTTCCCGCCTTCATCCGCTCGAGCGTTTCGCGTTCGAGCCGAACCATCTCCGGGGTTGTGTAGCGCACGCCCGGCGCGGCTGCGCGGTAGTGCGTGACCGGCAGCAGTTGGCCTTCGTCTCGTTTCGTTTTGATCATCCGTTCGACGTCGGCTAGACGAATCTGCCCCTGGCCATGTTTGAGAGCCTCCCGCACCAATTCGTAATGATCGAAAGCGGCTTGCCGCTCTGTGAGGTGGTTTCGAGCGTGGGTGACAGCCTCTTCTGCCCGCACGTCGCGACAATCATTTGCGAACACTGCCTCCGATGATGCGGCTTGTGCCACGATGCGGCTCGGTTGGTCTCCGAACTTAGCAGCTTCTTCGCGATGCGCGGCCTTCAATTCCTCTGCGTCCCACACGATCTTGCTGGATCTCGTCCGGTGTGCAATTCGTTCGGCAGCTTCGGCTCCGGAGAGTCCCTTCTCGGTCATCTCGCGAGTGATTTCGGCCCGCCGCGCGCTCGCCGCTTCCCGGTACTCTTTCGAGTAGCCTCGAATCTCCGGCGCATTCTGTTCGCCGCGTTCGACGTCATAACCAAGTTCCCGCAACGTGTACGCCAACTCCGACCGATAGACGGCTGTCGCCATGGATTGAACACGGAACAGCTCACGCGGCTGCAGAGAGCGGAGGTGTCCGTGCTCGTCGCGAGTCATGTTGAACAACACAACGTGCGTATGAAGATGGGGCGCCGGGTAGCCGTCGACTGGCCGCGCTGTATCGTGCTCGAAGGTAGCGGCGGCCCATCGGGCTGTATTCGTTGGCAGCGAGGAGCCACCCATCCTCGCCTGCGTGTACTTTTCCATCTCATTCAGGGCCGTGCGAACAGCAGCGCGGTGCGCATCTCGTACACGTTCGTCGCCGCCAACCAGGGCTGTCAGGGAAATGGTCTTCGGTGCTTGAAATGTCAGGTCCCACCCGGCACGGTGTCCCAGTTCCTCTCCGGCCTGAGTGCGCATGGTGTCGCGGTGTTCAATTAGCTGGGCGCCCGAGTGTGGATCCTGGCCGAGGACAAGCCGGTCATACTCGCGTTCGCCGACGGTCCCGCTCAGTCCCATTTCAGCGGCGAGAGCCCCATGCCATTCCCCCTGCAGTTGGCCGCCCTGCGTGTAGTATGCGTTCTCGGAATTCGCGTACTCGGACTTGTAGTACTCCTGAGCCTTGCCAGTGGTCAGCGGTTTGGAGATGTTCACCATTTCGAAATCCAACTAAAGCCCGTACGTGGTCCTCGACTCGTCGGCCTCGTTGCGCGATTGTTCGTCATCGACGGCCACGGCTTCGTCGGGCCTTCGTTCGAATTCAAGCGAGCGCTCCACCTCGTTACCTGCATCAGCGCTGATCCGGGTATGTTGCCGCCGGCTGCTAAGACCTCCTAAATCAATAGGGCCTGATGGTTCGCCGGCAGCGTCCAGTGGATCATGAGGCGGCAGGCTTCGCCGCCGAAGTGTTGGAAGGTCACGCTCGATGAGCGGAGGGGCTACATTCTGCGGGGGAATGTATGGAAAGTCGATGAGCACAACATGGTTGCCGACACGGAGATATCCCTGTAGCGGATTGAGTCCCTCGATCTGCGCGGGTAGCACCAGCGGTTCAATCTTCCGCTCGTGAGTGTAGCTTCGGCCATAGCGACTGCCGAACCCATTCGAGCGCGTTTCGCGCACACGTTCAAGCTCGATGTCGCCGATGGCCTTGCTCATCCATTCGGCTGCCCGTGGCTCGCTTGTGCGAAGCAGAATCTTTGTGAACGGTTGCGACAAAATCGTCTCCGCGTCCTGGCCGTAGCGCTTATCGAGTTGGCTCTTGCCCTGGAAGCTCAGTACAAGCCGGTTGTCGGTCTTGCGGTTTTCGGTGATGGCAGTGTGCAATTGCGGAAGCTTCTGGAGGCTCGCGAGTTCGTCAAGAATGATCCATACCGGCGGGAGGTTTTCGTCACGTCCTTGGCTCAGCAACCGCAGGATAATCAGATCCAGCCAGAGGCTCTGAAGCGGGCGCAAGGCTTCGCGGGTGTCTTGAGTGTTCGTGACGAAGATCCAGCCGGCCCGGCGCTTTGACCACTCAGTAACGCTGAAGGTCTTTCGACCCTCGGCTGATTCGGGCAACAATCGGAACGCGTTGGCGGTCTGGTTGAGGGTGCCTAAAACACCCGCGCGTTGGCCTGGCGCGTTCTGCGTCAGTAAGGATTCCAATTCGGTCCCTTTTGCGCGCGCATCGATCTCTTCGGGGTGCTCCATCCAGTACGCCAATTCGGCCGGCGTCGGATCATATGTAAGCAGGTGCGCCATGACCTTCCGCGCGGACTCAATGAAGAATCGCTGTTCGTTTGGCTGATCCGGGAAAAGGCTAGTAGCGATTGTCAGTGCCTGGGCCTCATGCCGGATCTCGGCGCCAGGCCGCCAGAACGGACAGCGAACATCAATGGGATTAAGAATCAGGTCGCCGCGCTCGCCGTCGAAAAACTCGGCGGCAAATTCGCGATGCGGATCATGAATGACGGCTACGTGGCTGCGTTCGCGGACCTGGTAGAGAAGCTGCCGGATCAAGGAGCTCTTTCCGCTCCCGGTGTCCCCTATGATCAGCGTGTGAGACGACTCGTCTGCGGAGCGCAATTGAATCACTTGCGGCCGTCGGCGAAGAACCCTCATTAGGAGATTCGATTTGTCGGTCAACACGAACGCCAGACCGTCGCCGCGCATACGCCGATTGAACTGCTGAGGCGTGATCAGATCCGGGCCGCGAATCTTCTTTCCCAGCCTTTGCTCACGATAACGGCGGCGGTCGACCCGGACTCCGAAGGGCAACAACGCGATCAGGCTCAGCCCTGACAAGGCGACCGGAAAACGAAGCTGGCGCGCAAGCGACTCCCCGCCGTAGATCCATGTGCGAAGGACTTCGTGGAACGTGCGACTGTCGACCCGATTTACCTGGACCACCCGTAGCCACTCGCCACCGCGCATTTTCCCTTCCGTTGTCAACGTCAGCGCGAGCTTTGAAGCCGTGCGTTGCGTTGCGGTCGGAACTCTCGTCACCCAGGCGTCCAGCGCAAATTTCGGTGCGCCATGCCCGCCCATGTAAAGAACCGGAAAGCTCTGTTTTCCGGGCAAGATGACCGATCGAAGATACGACGACAAATAGAACTGCTGCAGAGTCGTCCACGACTGCTGTTCAGTCGCGATCACAAATGGGATCACCGTGAGCGAAATGATGGCGGAAACGAGCGATGCGACCGGCCCGCGCCGGGGCCACAATGCGCGTGGAATTTCCTCAGGCACTTTTCCTCTCCCTTCGGTCCTCCGGATCGTTCACCGAGAGGGTCAACGGTGCGCCCAGGGCGTCGGCCAACCGTTGATCCGCCAGGCGGAATTTCGCTTCGTCAGCCTGGGCGAGTAATCCTTCGATCATCTCCGGCGTGTACTTCTTTCCCTGCGCAGCGTTGGCATGTAGCGTCAAGATCACTGCGCGAAGCGCAAGGAACTCCGCCATCAGCGCACGTGTCTCGGGCGTCGCATGAGCAGCAGCGAGTAGTGCGGACCGAGCCCATTCGCTGAGCGACAGGCCGCTCTCCGCTGCTCGTTGAGCAAGCAATTCCCGCTCACTCGGCGTGACTCTGGCGCCCACCGTGGACGACTTTTCCGCAACGCTGCGCTGTTGCCTCGTCAATGATGCGTCTCCGGTAAGTGCTCCCAAAGCAACAAGTTCACGAAGGTGAACCATCGGTTCACGAGCGTGAACAGGCAGCGAGTAACGGCCGGCCAATTCAACAAGTTCACCGGCGTGTACCTGCAAGGGGTGGCATGTCGCTTCCAAACAGCCGGTGCGAAGCACCGTCTGCGGATTTCGAAGTTCTTCGGGGCGCACCGCGCCACGCCGATTGACGTTTGCCTACCCATTGCACGCCTCAGCCGGGAAAATTCGAGGCACCTGCGGTTCTGCCTTCGTTGACGGTGCTCTCCGGTACGCCGCGTTTCCGGCGTTTGGGCTGCTGGGGCAGCGCTTCGCCCGCGGAGTTGGCCTCGCGGAGCTTCCAGTCTTGAAACTCCTTGTCTTTACTAAAGACAAACGAAAGAGCGGAATTGAGGATGTGGTCCGGCGTGCTGCTGAGATACCGGGCGTAGGCCTGGAGGTTCTCGGACACGTCTGAACGGAGCCGGAATGTCGCCTTTTCGAAGAAGATTTCTGAGTCGAGAAGAGGCATAGACAGTGTCACCTTTCGGGGAGGAATTGACGGCTAATTGAACGCTTGATCTTCGCGGAAATACTCGATCGTGAGACCGAGCGGATTGTACGGAACGAGCTTGTTGATCACCCGTGGACGAACGACGAAAACGAAGTGAGCGATCCAGTGTTCGCGCCGCGTTTCGATGTGCTGGTTCGAGGAGTAGTAGATCTTGTCAAAGGCAACGCTCGCCTTGTAAGGAGGCTGCCGCAGGTCCTCAATAGTGACGTTGTTCACCTGGATATCGATCTCATCGCCTTCGCCGGCGAGAAACCGTTCAAACCACTTCGTTGCGTGCCCGGACTGTATGATCCCTTGTGCCAGGTTCTGGTCAAGGAAGAGAAGGCTTTGCGGGTAGTCGCGGCGCGCGGTTGCCCGAATCCGACCGTAGTATCCAGTGACGAACTGAATCAGAAAGTACTTCAGTTCAGGCGCCTGTGGCTTGTACTCGAAGTTCGAATAGGCGACCGATTCGGCGCGGCCGACATCGTTGATCCGGATGATCACCGGTTTGAAATCGGCCACAACGCGGAATGTCCGGTAGTTGAGGACGATTAACCCAACAGTGACGATTGACAGGCAGAAGAGCGCGATCCTGAGGTATGTGTTCGCGACCAACGTCGAGCCGTAGTATTCGAAATGCTGTCGAGCGGCGGCCTTAAAATCTGGATCGATGGGCGGCAGAACGATGTCATTCATGGTGGCCTTTCTCCTTAAGCGAACGCGCCTCGAACGAAACCGCTGATGCCGCCAGCAATCCCGGCTCCGGCTGAACTTGCTCCGCTGAACAGGTCCGCCGTGAGCGAAGGAACTTTCAAGAGCCCAATGAGGAAGCTGACGTTCAGCATGGCCATTGGCACGAGCAAAACAGCGAAGTGACCTAGCGAGTAGTCGCCGGCAATCGTGTTGTCGATGAATCCGTTCAAGACGGAGCACCAGACGTAGACGAAAGCGTTAGCGACCACCTGGTAGAACGCATAGGTGAGCAGCGAACGGAACCACCCCCAAAACAACCAGGACAGGCGGGGCACGATGAAGAACGGGACGAACAGAGGGCCGACAAGTATGAGAACACCGGCGGCAACATAGCCGAAAGCAATGATGGCGAAGAGCGCGATTTCAGCGATCGCCATGTTGATCAGAACGCACACATAGATCACGACCAGAAAGAGGTTGAGAAATCCAGGCCAGGGCGTGTTCGAAACGATTGCGGAGACCTTGTTGAGGAAATCATTCATCACACCGATATTGATGAACGAGGATAGATAGCTCCCCTCGTCGGTGAACAAGCCGTGGAAACTTGTCCCCACCCCGGGGAGCGGCGAGTTGTAAAACTGCAGCATTGTCAGACCAAGCGCCGCCATGAAGAGGAATTCGACGATCCCGGCGAAGTTGAAACCGCCGTGCCAGGCTGAAACGCTACCCAGGGCGTACTGCGTTCCATGCCAGACGATCATGATGAGGACGAGGCCTCGGAAGAGGTTGAGCCCCATCGTTTGGAAGGCGCCAGCGTGCTGGGTGACGAGCTGGTTGATCGCGTCGTAGACGTAGCTCAGGTAATCAACGTTTTGCGTCGTCACCGGAATCGGAGGCATGCTTTGCGCGAATCCGGGAGCCGCCGCAAAGCCGGCCAGTACCGTCAATGAAGTGACAAGAAGTAGTGGTCTCATCTGCGCTGAGCCTCGGTTAGGGAAGGCGGTAGGCGGCGCTGTTTGCCGTGCCCCATTGCCCCTCGCCCTTGTGCAGGTTAGCGACGGCGTAGGTGTTGAACAGCGTGGCGGCGGCGTCCCGGTAGAGCTTGTTTGTCGCGATAGACTCTTCGAGGGCGGACGTGGCGACGGCGTTGGTGTCCTGCTGCATACGCAGGCTCTGAACGATTCCGGCGTTCATTAGGTTGAGTTGTTCAACCTCGGTGTTCGTGCTGTCTGAGCCGTCCAGGACGGTCCCTTCCAGTTGCTGAATGGAGGAACTCATCTCGGCCTGCTGCGCGCGGGAATTGCCGAGCGCGGCGGCGGAGGCGCGGTTAGCGCCGTCGGCGACTTCGACCGTGGCGAGTAGCGCAAGAGCGTCACTCTGACCGGGAATCTGCGTCGCGAGCGTCGGGTCATTCCGTAGTCCTACGGTTGCCTGCTGCCAGGCTGTGTAGGCCCCTGCGCCTGTCGTTACCGCGGTCTGCCAGTTTGCCGTCTCTCCGAAGGTATTCACCGTCAGGTTCGGTGCGGTTCCAACGTGGAAACCCTCCCACAGCGACTTCATCCCGAAGTGTTCGGCCATCTTCACGGCGAGCTTGTAGCGGTTGAAAATGACGTCGTACGTCTGAACGAGTTCTTGATATTCCTGCTGCATTTGGGCCAACTGCTTGATCAGTTGGATAATCGCTGTGACGTCGATCACGGGCATCCCAAAGCCGAAGAGAGCATGAGCGGCCGGCGGCGCGATCAGTAGTGCAGCCAGGGCGATACTCGTGACGGCGATCTTGCTTCGTCGCATCATTTCATCCCTCCGTTCGCCTGGGAAAGCGCCGAAGTGTGCGGTGGAGGGATCGCCGCGTTGAGGTGCCGTTCACACGACCTGGCTGCTCCAAGCAGGCCGATGACAAGAAAGAAGGCCAGAAAGCCGACGAACGCGAGAGCGCACCCAGCAGGTCCAGCCAGACGGTAGCCGAGGTAAGTTCGTACGAGTCGTTCGGTTGTGCGTTCCATGGACGAGAGTTCCTCCGCGAGATTTACGAATTGCCCGGCGCCGGATGGTTTGAGTAATCCGGCAGCGATAGATCGTTTGAGAGGTAGATCTTGACGCGGGAGCCTTCCCGAATCGTGAACGTGGGCAGGATATTCAGGAACCGGTCGAGAATTTGGTAGGCACTCTGCGACATGCTCTCCGTCATCCCAATGCGGTACTGAGTCACCGGGTCATAGCCGTATCCGGTATAGTTGTTCCCAATTTGTGCCAGACCGCCGATCGCACCGAGCGCCAGACTGGTGCCGAAGATCTGCACATAGTGGTGGTTCACTTTGTCGCGGAGACCGGTGGCCCCGGCTTGGTCGAGACCACGGAACTGGTCGAGCGAAACCGAGTAACCGTCCGGCATGATGAGCCGATGAAACACGAGAGCCAGGCGCTGCTGGCCGAGTTCGTTGACCGGCTTCACTTCGCCCAACACGCGCGAACCTTGCGGAATCAACAGGTGCTGGTAGTCCGGTGAATAGACGTCGGTGGTGACCATGCAGTTTGCCGGACCGGCGAAGCTTCCGTCGAGTCGGTTGGTGAGAACGGTCTCGACGATTGTTCCTTCAAAGAGGCGGTAGGTGTCGCCACTGGAGGACGGGGATGGCTCGCTGCGGCGTGCGCCAGACTCCGCATTGATTGGGCCGTTTGGACGAACCGATGACACGGTTGTTGCAGCGGCGCGCAGTGTACCCCCCTGGTCATTCGGCAGGTCAGTATCGGGTGCGCCAAGAAGCGTCGCCGCAGGCGGGAGTGTATTGGGCTGCGCAGCTTTCCGGTACGTCAAAGCGACGTTGCTCGCGAATAGAGAGTCGTGCATTTTGCTGTCATGGAGGCCGCTGGCTTGTGGCCGGCGTGGAGGGGCTTGTTGATCGATCCCGTAGCCCGGATAGGGCGGCGGATACGTCGACGCGCGCGGATCGCCAAGCCGATTTACGGGAGTCGCCGGGCCATTCGAGAGCCCTGCGTCAACGGTTCCCTGGGCCGGTGGAGCGGCAGACGCCGTGAGCGCCGCCCGTTGGGCCTGCTGTCGTTGCCGGGCGACCTCCTCATTCAATTCGTTCTCAAACTGCTTGATCTTGTCCGGCGTGAGCGTGCTGGCCGAAGGCTCGGTGGTGACGGGTTTTCTCTGGCGCGGTTGGGTGCTCCCGGCGAAGAACATCACGAACACGAGTAGCGCCGCCAAGCCGGCGACTATATAAATTTGCGCCCGTTTCGGAACGACTCCAGCGGGTTGATTCTTCGCGGCATCGGGAATGAGCGGTTTCCTGGTTTCATGCTGGCCAAGCTGGGGGTTCGGGTCTGGAAATATTTCGGGCATCTTCGTCTCCGGAGTGCGTTCAATTCGTCGAAGCCACCCGGCGGAACGCGAGTTTCTTCTTTCCCACGACCAGATAACCCTGGTCGATAATCTTGGGGATCGTGTACAGCCCGGAGTTGAACGAGTACTGAATCAGGCTGGGCTTGCCGTCCTTGATTTCGTAGACTGCGGGCGCCTCTTGCGGCGTGCCCTTGATGTACGTGAACTTGTCGTCGCGATAGATAGCCGCAATGTAGAACGGCGGTTCGCCGCCGTGGTCGTAACGGTAGTCAAACTGCAACGAAAGCGGATACTGTTGGCGCAATTTTGCTTCCTCCTGTTCCGCCATTCGGCGGTATGAGATCTGCGATTGATGCGCTTCCTGGATCGCTGCTTCCGCTTCTTTCCGGTAGGGCTCAATTTGATCCGTGGAAATGAAGCGCGGTTTGCCGTTCATGGCCGCGATCATCGAAGTCTCTGCCGGTTTGACGAAGACCTTCAGGTCGGCTTGTACCCCGGCGAGTTCGGTTACTTCCTTGAGGATGAAACTGTAGACGTTGCCGCTCGCGGTGATCAGGTTCACGTTTGTGCTCGCGCCGATCTTCGCCGGTTTCACGTAGGCGAAGTTGTCCGAGCCGTTGATCACCCAGAAGTCTTTGTCTCCGCAGGTGAAGTCCAGAATCTTCTCCGCCTTCGGAAGGATGATGAGAGTCGTGTAACGGATTTCGGTCTGGATTGGGACCAAATCCGTTTCCCGGTATTCGACCGTTCGACTGACGGTATTCGGAGGACCGGCCAGAACCTTTGGCTCCTCGGCAAGTCCCGCTCTTGCGGCAAGCAACGCGATGCCGACGAGAATCGAAAGATGTGATTTCATCCGTAAAGTCGCCTCCATGGCTGGTGTGTTGACTCCTTCAAACCTGCGCGAATCGGGCTGCGCGGCTGGTTGCACCGGGACCTTCGGCAGCCAAGATTTCGAGCCCTCGTTGCAGACCATGCCGCGCGAGCACCTCTCGGCGGCGGGCGTTATCGTGGGGCGAGTTGGTGTACAGCCAGTAGCTCCGATCGTCAACTCGGAGATTCAGAACCTTCGATTTATCGGGCGTTTTGACGAGGAGCTGCTGTTTGGGAATGAGCGTCGCAACGAGCTCGGCTTCGCGTTCTGAGAGACGAAACGTCTCGCGGTAGCTGCGGGCATTGATGCCCGGATTCGCAAGAAAGATCTGAGTCGGGCAGGACTCGAGGATGACGTCCAGGATGTTGCTCTTCTGGAGGTCGTCGCTCGACTGGGTCGCAATTGTCATTGCGGCGTTGTGCTTGCGCCAGGTCTTCAACGCCTCGACGATATAGTCCCGGATGATCTGGTTCTCAAAGAACCGCCAGGCCTCGTCGAAAACGAACGACTTGAACACGGTCGCAAGCTCCGGGGCGTAGATAAAGGAATTCGCGCGGTGCAGGATGTAGAACAGCAGCGGCTCGAGAATCTGCGGATAGAGAGCCATCCCCTCGAAGTTGAACGTTTGGAGCCGGGCGAACGAGAGGGTGTCGTCGACATTGTCAAATAGGTGACCGTACTGGCCAGCATCGCCAACCCACTTGTGTAGCCGGTTGGCCAGGCCTTTGGGAAGCATGTTCGCGAGCGTCAGGAGCCTTCGTTGGGGCGGATCCAACTCATAGACGTTGCGGAGCGCCTCCGCCAGGTTCCGGTCGTCTTCGGCTGTTGGGCGGTATCCGGAGCTGGCGAGAAGCACACTCACGAAGCTGAACAGGAACTGAAGGTTCGTGGTGGTCGGCTCGATCGAGAATGGATTGATCGTAAAGCCGGGATCGGATGCTCCGAGGCATGCATACCTTCCACCGAAGCTCTTCGTCAAGTGTTCGTAGCCGCCACCCAGGTCGAAGATGAACGTGTATGGCTGGTACTTCTGAAGGTTGGTGAGCAGGAAGTTCAGCAGGAAGCTTTTGCCTGCGCCCGTCGCGCCAAGGATGACCGAGTGGGCCACATCGCCCTGGTGCAGGTTGAAGTAATACAGCGTCCGATGGTTGGTCTCGAAGACGGCTAGGTATTCGTCCCGCAGGTGTGAGTTCTTCGTTTCGCCGCTGTGCAGCGTAAAAGCAAAACTCAGG
The DNA here is from genome assembly GCA_021778335.1 of Acidobacteriota bacterium. Lineage (GTDB taxonomy): Bacteria > Acidobacteriota > Terriglobia > Bryobacterales > Bryobacteraceae > JAJYKC01. The sequence goes on from JAJYCN010000056.1 coordinate 22,966, forward strand.
TCAGCGTAGTTTGTGCTCAGCAGCCACAGAGAACGAAGGTTGAAGGCAGAATTGCCAGGGATGACAGCCAGGTAGGCGTTCAGCAGGTTGTACGACTCCTCCATCAAGACGGCGTCGTACATCGTGAACGTCTTGAACGCCTCCGCGATCGCCCGGCGAACGGCGGAGAGGTCCTTACCATACAGAATGACCGTGAATGTGAAGCGGCCAAAGTAGTTCCCCCGGTTATTGATTTCCTTCAGGCACTCCCCGAGGTCGGCGACGTGGGCCACTGCGGAGTCGTCGATGAGAGCATCGTCGGGCCGGTCTCCGTCGCGATTGAAGAGGTAAGAATGCAGCGCGGCCTTGGAGTTGTGAAAGTGGCGCCGCCGCGAGTGGATGGCTTTCAGCATCGCGACGTTGGATTCCCGCTGCCATTCGCTGCAGAGGATAAAGTTGCACGCGATCTCCTGAAGACCCCGGAGCAAGTGCGGGAACGTCAGACCCGGCACAACCTTGAGCGTCAGGATCTTGACGAAGCATTCGCCGATTTTCAGGTGCCTGGGATGACACTCGAGTGGTGAATCGGCCATGAAATAGTCGATGTGCTGGTTGTGTTTCAGGCGCACGTCATCGGCAACGCGCGGGTCCAGATTCACCAGGCGACGGAAAAAGGCAAATGCGTGGGTCTTGTCCAGAACGCGCACGGCAAAAACGTCTTGAAGCTGTATGACAAATGTCTGAATCTTGTTCCTGAGCGCCTCCCGTCGTTGTGCAAGTTCCGCCTCCAGAATCTGGAGCGTCTTTTCATTCGA
>JAJYCN010000362.1 GCA_021778335.1 Acidobacteriota bacterium
GGGGAACGACCTTTCAAAGCCGCTGTTCCAGATCCCGATTCCGGCGTCGCGGCGGCTGGTGCCGACGGGCTATGACTACGTGCTGCCGGACGAGAACGGATGGAGCCGGGCGCTTCATTTTCAGTCCGCGTGGGCGGTGGTGATCACGGGGTTCGTGTATGTTCTTTTTGGTTTGCCGACGGGGCATTTTTGGAGGAACTTAGTTCCGCGCGGGGCTGACCTGTCGGGGAGAGCGCTTCGGGCGGCGATCGGGGACCATCTGCGGTTCAAGCGGCCGGGCGAAGCAGAGGCGTGGTCTTACAACGTGCTGCAGCGGTTGAGTTACTTGCTGGTGGTGTTCGTGGTGTTCCCGGTGATGATCTGGACTGGCCTGGCGATGTCGCCGGCGGTTGTTTCGGCGATTCCGGGATTAGTTACGACGTTCGGCGGACAGCAGTCGGCGCGGACGATTCATTTCTTCCTTACGTGGTTTCTGGTTTTGTTTGTTGTTGTGCACGTGATGATGATCTGCCTGGCCGGATTCCGGAGGCGGATGCGCGCGATGATAACGGGGCGCGTTCCGGCAGAGGGGGAACGCGGATGAGCCGGATTTCGCGAAGGAAGCTGATGGGAATGGGGATTGGCGCCGCGGCGGGCGTGTCGGGCCTGGCGGTGGCGGACCGGATTGCGCGGCAGTATGGGCTGATTCCGCCGGACGAGGGAGGTCTGTATGGGCCGGGCGAGACGTTGACCTATGCGGCGCAACGGTTGTTGACGCGGCGCTCGATGGCACGGGAATTTCCACGGAGCGCGATTTCGAATCCTCCTTTCGCCAATGGCAGGGCGCCGAAGGACCCAGCCTTTCTGCGGCTACAAACGGGCGGGTTCGCCGACTGGCGGCTCCAGGTGGACGGCATGGTGGCGCACCCGGCGTCCTTGTCGCTGGGCGATTTGAAGAGTCTTCCGATGCGCAGCCAGATCACTCACCTGCAATGCGAGGAGGGGTGGTCGTTTATCGCCGAGTGGATCGGCGTGCCGCTGTCTTACGTGCTGGAGGCCACTGGAATTCTTCCGCAGGCGAGGTATATCGTGTATCAGCCGCTCCAGCCGGGAGTCTGGGATAGCGTGGACATGGCGGACGCGCTGCATCCGCAGACGCTGGTTACTTACGGAATGAACGGCGGCGAGCTACCCGTCGGCAACGGCGGGCCGCTGCGGCTGCGGGTCCCGCGGCAGCTTGGGTATAAGAGCGTGAAGTACCTCAGCCGGCTGACAGTCACCGACGACATTACTAAGTTCGGCAAGGGCCGTGGCTCGGCCGCGTCCGAACATGGCTATGCGTGGTACGCCGGGATGTGACGGAGGTCTGGCGGCGAGTTACTTTGGCTGTGCGGCGAAGCGCAGATAGGGGCGAAGTTTCTTAAAGCCGCCGGGGAACTTCTCCTGGGCCTGTTCGTCGGAGACGGCGGTGGAGATGATGACGTCGTCGCCGGGCTTCCAGTTCACCGGCGTGGAGACGGGGTGGGCGGCGGTGAGTTGGATGGAGTCCAGGACGCGGAGGATTTCGTCGAAATTGCGGCCGGTGCTCATGGGGTAGCTGAGCGTGAGCTTGATTTTCTTGTCCGGGCCGATGACGAAGACGGTGCGGACCGTGGCGTTGTTGGCGGGTGTGCGTCCTTCGCTGGAGTCGCCGGCGTCGGCGGGCAGCATGTCGTAGAGCTTGGCGACTTTAAGTTCGGGGTCGCCGATCATGGGATAGTTGACACGGTGGCCCTGGGTTTCTTCGATGTCGCCGGCCCATTTCGCGTGGTTGTCGACGGGGTCGACGCTGAGACCGATGATCTTGCAGTTGCGTTTCTTGAATTCCGGCTCAAGCCCGGCCATGTAACCGAGTTCGGTGGTGCAGACGGGCGTGAAGTCCTTCGGATGCGAGAACAGGATGGCCCAGGAGTCGCCGATCCAGGAGTGGAAGTCGATCTCGCCGTGCGTGGTTTGAGCCGTGAAATTCGGTGCTTGGTCGTTGATGCGTATGGACATGGTGATGTAAGTTGCGACCCCGCTGCGCGGGCCGGCCCCCCATGGTATTCTACAACAACCGCGGCATCCCGGCGGCGATATTGGAGGAGAAGGGATTGGGAGGAGGAGATGGAACCGGTACGGATTGAGCGATTCTATTTAGGCTGCCTCGCGCACGCCTCTTACGCGGTGATTTCGGAGGGCGCCGCCGCGATCATCGATCCGCAGCGGGACGTCGACTTGTATCTGGAGGCGGCTGCGCAGGGCGGGTGGAAGATCGCGCACATTATCGAGACGCACCTGCACGCGGATTTTGTCTCGGGTCATCACGAACTGGCGGAGAGGACGGGCGCGCGCATTTATCTTGGCGCGGGCTCGGGAGCCGATTTTCCGCATCATGCGGTGGTAGACGGGGACGAGATTCGATTCGGTTGCTGCCGGATGCGGTTCCTGCAGACGCCGGGGCATACTCTGGAGAGCGTTTGTGTGGTGATGATGGACGAGGGCCAACCGGAGAGGCCGCCGACGGTATTCACGGGCGACACTTTGTTTGTCGGCGACGTAGGGCGGCCGGACCTTTCGCCCATGCACACACCGCAGCAACTCGCGGCAATGCTGTACCGGAGTCTGCACGAGAAGCTGCTGACGCTTCCGGAGGAGACGGAGATTTTCCCGGCGCATGGGGCGGGATCGCTGTGCGGGCGGCAGATGAGTTCGGAGAGTTCTTCGACGATCGGCAAGCAGCGGCAGAGTAACTATGCTCTACTGGCGCGGACGGAGGAAGAGTTTGTAAGTTTGTTGACCGACAACCTTCCGGCTCGGCCCGAGTATTTCGCGCGGGAGGTGGATTTGAACCGGCGAGGCGCGGCGCCGATGGCGCAGTTACCGCCGCTGGTGGCGCTGCCGCCGCGGGAAGTTCTCCGGCTGCAGGCGGAGGGCGCAGTAGTGGTGGATACGCGGCCGGCGATGGAGTTCGCCGTGGCGCATGTGCCGGGGTCGATTCACATCGCGCTGACCGGGCAGTATGCTTCGTGGGCGGCGAGGATTCTGGGACTGGATACGCGGATCATCATTACCGGAGAAGACGCCGAGCATGTGCGGGAATCGCAGTTGCGGTTGGCGCGGGTGGGTATCGAGAATGTAGTGGGGTACGTCGAAGGCGGCGTGGCGGGATGGATTCAGAGCGGGCTGGAGCTCGACTACATTCCGCAGATCACGGTGCAGGATTTCGCCGAGCTGAGGCAGAAAGAGGATGTCCGTGTGCTGGATGTGCGCGAGCGGGGAGAATTGAGCGCGGGAGTTATCGAGGGCTCGATCTGGATTCCGCTCGGGGAACTGGGGGCGCGGGCGGGCGAGCTGGAGCGCGGCAAGCTGGTTGTGGTGCACTGCAAGGGCGGATACCGGAGTTCGATTGCGACGAGCTTGCTGCGGCGTACGGGCTTTCGCGACGTCGCGAACCTGACCGGCGGATTCGACGCCTGGCAGATCGCGGGACAGACCGGCGCGATGTCAACGACGGCGTAAGAGAAGGCGCGGTTCATGAGTCTGGCGGAGACTCTCGAGGCGGGCAAGCACGAATTTCTCGAAGCGGCGGGAGAAGTATCCGCGGGCCAAGGGCAGGTGGGGCCCGGCCATCGAGGATGGTCCGCACCGGAATGCATCGAGCATGTCGTTGCCGTTGAAGAACGGTATCTGATCTGGATGAAAGATGCGGCGGCGGAGGCTCCGCGGCGCGATGCGGAACGGGAATTCCGGCTGTTCAACCTTGCGCGAAGCCGGCTGATAAAGTTGGAGGCGCCGGAGGCAGTTCGCCCGCGAGGACGGTTTCGCACGTTCGAGGAAGCGATCGAGGAGTTTCAGGCGGCGCGGAATCGCAGTATCGCATGGGCGCGGGAAAAGGGCGTTGCGTTGTATTCGATCGGCGTGAGGCATCCGCGGTTCGGGTTGCTGAGCGGGGCGGAGGTGGTGAAACTGATGGACGCTCATGCACGGCGTCACGCGGAGCAGATGCGCGAAATCGGAATGGAGGTCACGCGGGGTAAGGAGAAACGGGTGAAGCAGGGAAAGGCGAGGAAAGCGGGGTTCCGGCGGGATGAGCCGGATCTGGGCGAAGACATGGTGCCGCGGCGGGAGGCGGGGTGGTGGTTCAGCGACGGCGATTTCGCGACGATTCGCGACCGGAGGCTGCAAGATCTGGAGGCGGCGAATCTGCGGGCGGCGACGCTGCGCGTGGAGGGGTCCGTACTGGAGCGGGTGCAACTGGCGGGCGGGGAGTTCGGAGCGGCGGTTTGGAAGGATGCGCGCTTTGTGGGATGCGACCTGGCGAATGTGCGGGCGCATCGGCTGACGCTCGTGCGCGTGGAACTGATCGACTGCCGGATGGCGGGTTTGCGGTCCGAGGCGGCGGAGTGGCAGGACGTGCTGATCCGGAACGGCGACGGGCGGTTTGCGCAGTTGCAGGGCGGGAAGTTCGGGAGTTGCGAGTTTGACGGGTGCCAGTGGGAGGAGGCGGATCTGCAACGCGCGGACCTGAGCGGATGCGTTCTCAGGTCGTCAAACCTGGGCCGGGCGGATTTGCGGGGAGCGAGGCTGCGGGATGCCGACCTGCGCGGCTCCGAGGTGGAAGGGATAGTGGTGGGCGCCGGGGACGTGCAGGGGGCGATTGTGGATGCGGCTCAGGCGATGGTGTTCGCGCGGCTGCTCGGTTTACGCGTGCGTTAGGCGGCGGCTACTCGTAGCGGAGCGCGACGACGGGGTCGAGGCGGGCAGCTTTGTTGGCGGGCCAGATGCCGAAGAACAGGCCGACGCCGACGGAGACGAAGACGCCGAGGAAGGCGGCCCAGAGCGGGACAGTGGTGGGCAGGCTGGGGAAGACGGCGCGGGCGATGAGCGAGAGGCCGTAGCCGAGCGACATGCCGAGCAGGCCGCCGAGTCCGGTGAGGACGACGGCTTCGGTGAGGAACTGGAAGACGATGTCGCCGCGGCGGGCG
>JAJYCN010000363.1 GCA_021778335.1 Acidobacteriota bacterium
AGCGATATGGCGCTGTGGTACATCGGCGGTCTGCTGAAACACGCCCGCGCGCTTTCGGCCATCATCGCCCCGACCACCAACAGCTACAAGCGTCTGGTGCCCGGCTACGAAGCCCCGGTCAACCTGGCGTACTCCCGCCGGAACCGCTCGGCCGCCTGCCGCATCCCGATGTACTCATCGAGCCCGAAGGCCAAGCGCGTCGAGTTCCGTCCGCCGGACCCCGCCTCCAATCCCTATCTCGCTTTCGCCGCCATGCTCATGGCCGGCCTCGACGGCGTGCTCAACAAGATCGAACCCGGCGAACCGCTCGACAAGGACATCTACGATCTGTCGCCGGAGGAGATGAAGAGCGTCCCGTCGATGCCCGCTTCGCTCGACGAAGCCCTGAACTGCCTCGAAGCCGACCACGACTTCCTGCTCAAGGGCGACGTCTTCAGCGAAGACTTGATCGACACCTTCATCGACTACAAGCGCAAGAACGAAGCCGATGCCGTCCGCCTGCGGCCGCATCCCTACGAATTCGCGCTGTACTACGACATCTAAACCACACCGGTTTTAAGCCGGAATCGGGGAGGGTGGCTCAACTCCGTCCTCCCCGGTTGTTTCTTACGGCCTTCCCGCCGCCGCTAGCAGACCTCCAGCAGCCTCTCCCTCAACATCGCCTGCACGCTCGGCGTCAGCTTCTGCCCGCTATGAGCGACGTAGAAGACGTCGATCGCCTTCCGCCCCTTCGTGTCGATCAGCACCACGTCGATATTGCACGCCGTTGAGGTAAACACCGTCGCCAGGTTGAACAGCAGCCCCGGCCGGTCCTCGGCCACAATCTCCACCAGCGTCGCGGTCTCGCACGCGTCCGAATCGAAATTCACCTGCGGCTGAACCGCGCGCTTCTTCGCGTCCGGCACGCCCCGCCCGCGCAGCAACCGCTGTCCGTCCGTCTTCCCCATCGCCACGCGCCGGATCAGGTCCAGCAGCCTCTCGGTCTCCGTTGGATTCACGTCCAGCGTCCGCTGCGGATCCGCAAAAATGAACGTATCGAGAATCACCCGCTTGGCGTTGGCGAAGGCCTCGGCCTTCAGAATGTCGAAGCCGAAGCTCGATAACCCGCCGGCGAAGGAGGCAAACAGCGCCGGCTTGTCCCGCGCGATGATCGTCAGCTTGTAACCCCCGTCGATCCGCTCAAGCTGCACCGCCGCCCCGGTCGGCCGGCTCTCCTCATACAAACGCAGATGCGCCTCAATCTCCGCCGGCGTGTGCGCGCGAAGATACCGGGTTGGAAATCCCGTCAGGAAAGCAGCCTCCGTCGGAGCATTCCCCGGTAGGTTCTGAATCCGGTCGGTCTCCAGTTCCCGCGTCAGTTCCCGCTGCACGACCTCGTATGCGCGCCACAGTTGTTCCATCCGCCAGACGGTCATCGACTCCGGGCTGACGGCCGCAACGCAGCCATAGGTCAGCAGCGTCAACTGCCGCAGCCGCTCCACCGTTCCCACTTTTGCCGCGATCTGAACGGCCGTGGCCGGATCGTCCAGGTCGCGCCCGCTCATCGCGTCGGCGAGCAGATTCGGGTTCTCCACCAGGAAGCAAACCGTGGCCTGCTCCTCGTCCGGAAGACCCATGCGGGTAACCGCCTCGCGCGCCCCATTCCCATGGGCGCCGAGTTCATGCAGCAGCAGCGCGAAATACAGCGACGCCGGAGAATCGACTTCCCCCAGTAGTTGCACGAACCTTTGCCTCGTGCCGTCCGTCTCCGCGCGGAGATCGGCCACCCGTTCGATCGACTGCAAACTATGCTCGTCCAGCGCGTACCGATGCCCGCTTTCCGGCGCCACCAACCCTTCGATGTGTTTCCACTCCGGAATCAGCGCCGTCAGCAGGCCGCTGTTGTGAAGCGTTCGCAACGCCAGGCACGCGTGCGGCAGCAGCATCACGCTCTCGATCTTCGGCCACAGCGGTTTTACGCCCGCGAAGTACAGTGCGAACCCCGGCGCGGCGGCACGCAGGTTCGCCTCCGTCTCCGGCGCCGCCGTCACGCCATACCGCCCGGTGAACTCCAGCAGCCGGAACACCACCGCCGGATCCTCGGAAAGCTGAGAAGGGTTCCGCAGCAGGAAACGGTCCCGCGTCACGGTAAACTCGCTGTTCGACAACCGCGTTCGCCACTCCCGCAGATTGCCCACCAGCGACGCTTCGTTCTTCTCCGCCGCATCGAGCGCCGAGCGAACTTCGTCGAACACGGTCCGCGCATGGGTAAAGTACTTGCGCATCCACTCAGCCGGCGTCAGCGGTTGCGGTTCGAACGGCGCCGCAGCGAGCGCGGCCAGCGCCTCGGGATTCAGGCTGTTCTTGTCCGACGCCGCGCGGTAGTGCAGGGAAAAGCGCACCACCGACAGGAAACTCACCGCATCGGCCAGTTCCTTGGTTTCGCAGCGCCTGCCGCCTAATGCGTTCAGCCGTCGCGCCGCCGTCGCGTCCCGCAGGCCTCCCGGCGTTTCCAGCACGTCCGGCTCGCTCAAAAGGACCGTGTTCTGATACTTTGCGTGACGCGTCCGCGCCATCCGCGCCAGGTGCTGGCTCAGCTTCGCGCCGTGCCGCTCCACAAAAGCCGGCCACTTGCTGGTGAATCTCGCGAATGCCGCTTCGTCGCCCGCGATGAAGCGCGCATCGAGTAAATTGATCGGCAGCTCGATGTCCTGCTCCCGGTATTCCAGACACTCGGCCACCGTCTTCACCGCGTGGGATAGCCGCAGCCGGGCATCCCACAAGGCCCGGACAAACTCATCCAGCGGATCCCGCAGCGCCTGCCGCGCCGCGTCCGTCTCCGTCATCACCACCAGGTCGACCGGCGAGTAAGGAAACAGCGCACCGCGGCCCCACGCCCCCGCGGCCACCAGCACCACACCCTGGCCAGGCACCGGCGCGATCGAAGCGCCCCACGCCGCCACCGCGGTCGCGTCCGTCGCGTCGTTCAACGCAGCCTGGGCGCCCCGCACATCTCCTGTAGAAAGAAACTCTCGTTCAATGTTCTGCCACCCGGCCCCGGAAGACGAACTTCCCGTCAGCCGCGCGGAGGCGCCGGCGATGTCACGCATGAGGTTGTCCAAGCCCCAGTATGCCCCAGCTACAGCCACCGCGGACCATCATTATTGGAGCTATCTAAATTATCTATTAGCTTTGTCTACAGATCCCCCGTAGAATAATCTTCATCCGGACCGTAGTCGTTTAGTCACACTCAAACTGCAACCCACGTTCGGTTGCGCACCCAATCCAAACTTTCAGCACCCCAAGGAGGATGCAATGACGAGATTTTGTGTGCTCGGCCGGCGTGTAGCCATTGGCCTGCTTAGTTGCGGTTTCCTGCTGCAGGCCCAAACCGCCCCCGCCGACTCTTCCACCAATGCGCAAGCGGCGCAGCCTGCCGCGGCTCAGAACGCCACGGCGACTCCATCTCCCGCCCCCGCTTCTGCCCCCGCTTCTGCCCCGGCGCCGGCCCCCGCGCCGCCCGCGCCCCTTTCCACGCCGGCCCTCACCGGCCCATTGGCCCAGCAACCCCCGGCCACCCTCGACGCCGGCCCGCTCGGCAAAATCTCCGTCAACGGCATCGTGTCCGGCATGGGCATGCTGCAAGGCAACCATTTCGCCGGCGATAGCGTAGGCGACGCAGCCCTCAGCAACGCCCAGATCTTCATCCAGAAGACCGATGGCTGGTTCCAGTTCTTCATCCAGGCCGGCGCCTACACGGTTCCCGACCTCGCTACCCCCTTCATTAACACCGCCAAGAGCATAAGCGACTTCTGGGGCGCCGTCCCGGTCGCTTACGTCAAACTCCAGGCCGGCAAAAACACTTCGTTCGAGATCGGCTCCCTGCCCACGCTGATGGGCGCCGAGTCGACCTTCTCTTTCCAAAACATGAACATCGAGCGCGGCCTGCTCTGGAACCAGGAAAATGCCGTCAATCGCGGCGTCCAGGTCAATCAGACCATGGGAAAGTTCACCGCTTCCATAAGTTGGAATGACGGCTACTACTCTAACCGCTACACCTGGCTCAGCGGCTCTCTAACCTACGCCAACGGACCTCATTCCCTCGCATTCGACGCGATGGGGAATCTGGGGCAAACCGCCTTCCAGAATCTGGCGACTCCAGTTCAGAACAACGGCAGCATGTACGCCGTGATCTATACCTACACCAAGGGAGCCTGGATCGTTCAGCCTTACCTTCAATTCTCGAGCGTGCCCACTAACCTCGCCATTGGCGTGACCAAGGGAGCGTCCACCACCGGCGGCGCCATCCTCCTCAGCCGGACCTTCAAACACGGCTTCTCGCTTCCGGTCCGTTGGGAATACATCGCCAGTTCGGGCTCCCCGGCGGATCAGGCGGTCAACCTGATGTTTGGTCCCGGCAGCGCGGGCACGTCCTTCACCGTGACCCCCACCTACCAGGCCGGCGGCTTCTTCGTCCGGGGCGACCTCGGATTCGTCCACGCCAGCAGCATCGCGCCCGGTTACGGCTTCGGCCCGCTAGGCATGAGCCAAAACCAGCCCCGCGCGGTCGTCGAGATGGGATTCTTGTTTGGCAACAACATCACCGAGCACTAATGCCCGAAGGCCCGGGAGCTACGGACCGCTTCTCGAATTAGATATTTCTATCGAGACGCATAAGAGATTTCGATTGGACGTAACGGCATGGCGGTTATAACGTAAGTCAAAGACGATCGCATAACCGCAAGAGAAATTTACAACTTAGATTTGGAGAGGAAACTTACAATGGCCGAAAATGACGCACCCCAAATGCAAGCTACGTTAGGCTTGACGGGACTAACGATGAACGCCATGGCGCTCATCGCGCCGGGTGCCTTCCTCTGGCTCACCTTCCTGACCCAGTCGACGGCGGGCGCGACAGCCCCGGCGATGTGGATCGGAATCGTGTTCGCCACGCTGCTCTGTTTGGCGACCGCGG